>JAZSET010000024.1:0-3529 GCA_045531795.1 Eubacteriales bacterium
TGTTTGCATATGTACCGGTGCTTAAGGCTGTGCCGAGTGGATTTACGGTAATCATCTGTGCAGTTCTTGCAAGTGCTGTTTTTGCACTTGTGTCACCCATTAAAGCAAAGGAGGAATCCTTTGATGAAGTATAATTTTTTCCTCTATCTGCTTGTTATGGCGGGTATTACATATCTTGTAAGAATGCTTCCTTTTGTCCTGGTGCGCAATGAGATTAAAAATAAGTTTGTATTGTCATTTTTGTATTATATCCCGTACGCTGTTTTAAGCGTAATGACAATACCTGCAATTTTCTCTTCTACTTCAAGTCCAGTGTCGGCAAGTATCGGATTTGTTGTGGCAATTATGCTTTCATACTTCAATGGAAGCCTGCTGAAAGTGGCTTTACTTTCGTGTGTAACGGTATATGTTGTTGAGTTATTGCTTCGTTTTCTGCAGTAATTGTTAAATTGTCGAAAAAAAACAGAGTTTTTCTATTAAGTTATAGCAAAATTTCCGTATTTTATTAAAGTAGAGTCAAATTGCTTGACAATGTAATAAAAATATGGTATCATAAGATAAATTATTTGGAGGAAGAAAAGATGAGATATGCTTCTTTTAACAAGACAGAATATTCATCAGCCGGTGCAGAATTTGCACCCTCTTCTCGTACTGCAAAGAATACTTGCGCAAATATGTCAACAGTCGGCACTGCTTTGTCAGTGTCGGCTTTGTTTTTTCTACCTGTGGCTATGACTATGCCCATAGGTATTATTATGGCAATTCTACTCATCACAATTGATAGAATAAATAAAATTGAGCTAAACCGTTAAAAGAAAAAATAGTTATTAAAGCGGTTTTGCAGGTCAAAACCGCTTTATATTTGTATTACAGGATTAACGGCACTGTATTATAATATGAAAGGAGTTATTATGAGTAACTACAGCATCGAAACAAATTGCATAAGGGGCGGGTATACACCCAAAAACGGAGAACCGAGACAGGTCCCGATTATTCAGAGCACAACTTTTAAATATGACACAAGTGAAGATATGGCAAAGTTATTTGACCTCGAAGCAAGCGGATATTTTTATACCCGACTTCAGAATCCTACAAATGACTATGTTGCTGCAAAGATTTGCACTCTTGAGGGCGGTACTGCCGCAATGCTCACTTCGTCAGGACAGGCGGCAAGCTTCTACAGTATATTTAATATTGCTTCCTGCGGAGATCACGTAGTTTGCTCTTCCTGCATTTATGGCGGTACTTATAATCTCTTTTCAGTTACAATGAAAAGAATGGGAATTGACTTTACATTTATTTCCCCCGAGTGTTCTGATGAGGAGTTTGAAGCCGCATTCAGAGACAATACAAAGGCAGTATTTGGTGAAACAATTGCAAACCCCGCACTTGATGTTCTTGATATTGAAAGATTTGCAAAAATGGCTCATAAGCACGGAGTTCCGCTTATTGTGGATAATACTTTTGCTACTCCCATAAATTGCAGACCTATTGAATGGGGTGCTGATATTGTAATTCACTCTACAACAAAATATATGGACGGTCACTCCGGAGGAGTTGGCGGATGTATTGTTGATTCGGGTAAATTTGACTGGACAAAGTATCCTGACAAATTTCCCGGACTTTGTAAGCCCGATGATAGTTATCACGGTGTTACATACACAGAAAGATTCGGACTTGAGGGTGCATTTATTACAAAGGCAACAGCACAGCTTATGCGTGACCTCGGTTCAATACAGTCTCCGCACAATGCGTATATCCTTAATCTCGGACTTGAAAGTCTGCATGTAAGAATGAAGCGTCATTGTGAAAACGGACTTGCAGTTGCACAGTTTCTGAGTAAGCATCCTAAAGTTGAATCTGTAAGATATTGCGGACTTAAGGGTGATAAACATTATGACCTTTCACAGAAGTATCTGAAAAACGGTTCCTGCGGTGTTGTAAGCTTTGAACTCAAGGGAACAAGAAAAGATGCTGAAAGCTTTATGAAAAAGCTGAAGCTCGCTATAATCGCGACACATGTAGCAGATGCGCAGACCTGTGTACTTCACCCTGCAAGTGCAACTCACAGACAAATGTCTGATGAGGAGCTATATAATGCCGGAATTTCACCTAAGATGATTCGCTTCTCCTGCGGACTTGAAAACAGCGAGGACATTATCGCTGACTTAACACAGGCACTTGCTGATTAAGGCGGTGAAATAATGCCAATTAAAATACCAAATGATTTGCCTGCAGTAAAAACGCTCAGCGAAGAGAATATCTTTGTAATGACAGAAACAAGGGCAATTACTCAGGATATAAGACCTTTGAAAATTCTTATTTTAAACCTGATGCCTTTGAAAATTGACACCGAAACACAGCTTTCAAGACTTCTCGGAAACTCGCCACTCCAGGTAGAAATTGAGCTTATCTGCACGAAATCTTACAACTCAAAGAATGTGTCACCGGGTCATCTCCAGGCGTTTTACAGGCATTTTGAAGATGTAAAAGAAAACAAATATGACGGAATGATTATAACCGGTGCACCGGTGGAACATCTTGAATTTGAAGATGTTGACTATTGGAATGAGCTTTGTGAGATTATGGAGTGGTCAAAAAAGATGGTCCACAGCACATTCCACATTTGCTGGGGAGCGCAGGCGGCACTTTATTACCACTTTGGAATAAAAAAACACAGACTCGATAAGAAACTGTTCGGCGTGTTCAAGCACAAGGTTGAAAGAAAAACCTCAATGCTTTTCAGAGGCTTTGATGATGTTTTCAAAATACCGCACTCAAGATATACGACAGTTTACAGGCAGGATATAGAAAATGAGCCTGAACTCAGAATACTTGCATCATCCGACGATGCCGGAATATTTGCTTTGTCAACTGATAACGGCAGGCAGGTCTTTATTACAGGTCACCCCGAATATGATGCGGATACACTCAAAAAAGAGTATTTGCGTGATAAGGAAGCCGGAATCGGTACAGCAAAGCCCGAAAATTATTTTGAGGGCGATGATATTGAAAATCCGAAATCAACGTGGCGCTCACACGCAAACCTCCTGTATTCAAACTGGCTTAATTACTATGTATATCAGACTACACCTTATGATTTAACTGAGATTAAATAGAATGGAGATATAAAAATGCTTAACATTAAAATCACTAAAACAGAAACACCTAAAATAAAGCCCACAGAAAATTTAGGCTTTGGTAAACATTTTTCCGACCATATGTTTATGATGGATTATTCAAGAGAAAGGGGCTGGTATGATGCAAGGATAGTACCTTACGGAAATCTTTGCCTTTCTCCTGCCGCAACTGTATTCCATTACGGCGCTGAAATATTTGAGGGCCTTAAGGCATACAGAACTGCTGACGGAAGCGTTCAGCTTTTCAGACCTATTGAAAATGTAAGAAGAATGAACAACTCAGCAGAAAGACTCAGACTTCCCCAGATGCCCGAAGAAGATATGCTTCAGGCAATTACAGAGCTTGTAAAGCTTGATTCTGACTGGGTTCCCTCAGGCGAAGGACAGTC
>JAZSET010000084.1:0-59248 GCA_045531795.1 Eubacteriales bacterium
AGTATAAATAAAAATAAGTAGTAATAGTAGGCAGTGTTGAAACTGTTGAAAAACTCAAAAACGGTTGATATATCAAAAAAATTTTTTCTTTAATAAACCTGTTTTTTTGTTTTTTCTATGTTTAAATAAATGTTAAAAACTTTTTTTGAAAAATTACTTTTTAAAATACAATTTTTTATTCTTTTGAACAAACAGTTAATTAAAATGAAATTAACATATTTTATCAACACCTGTTGAAAACTTATGATTGAACCTCATCAATAATTTCATTTATATCTATTTCAAAAAGCGAATTACATTTACTTTCATTGTCTATTTTCTTGACAGAAGCAATAACTGTGGAGTAATCTCTGTTGAATATACTTCCTATTTTAGGATAAGAAAGATCAGTTGTCTTTTTAAGAACAAACATTGCAATTTGTCTTGCATTTGATATATTGCTTGTTTTTGACTTGCTCTTTAAATCATCAACAGAAATTCCGTATTTTTTTGAAACCGTTTCAAGAACCTTGTCAATAGTAACAGTAACAGAAACCTTATCTCTTGCAATGTCTGATATTGCCTGTTTTGCTACCTCAAGTGTTATTTCCTTGTCAGATAAAATCTTGATGGCACATAGTTTTTTAACGGCACCCTCAAGCTGTCTAATATTGCTTGTAAGATTTTCGGCAAGGAGATTTATAATTTCGGGTGAAAGAGTAATTCCCTTGCTTTTTGCTTTGTTTGAAATAATTGCAGCACGCAGTTCAAAGTCCGGAGGATTTATATCAGCAGCTATTCCCCAGTCGAATCTCGTTAAAAGCCTGTCCTCAAGATGTTTGATATCCTTTGCAGGGCGGTCAGAAGTCAGTATAATCTGTACGCCTTTTTCATAAATTGCATTGAATGTATGGAAAATTTCTTCCTGTGTTGTTTCGGTTTTTGCAATAAATTGAATATCGTCAATCATAAGCATATCGGCATTTCTGAATTTGTTTCTGAATTGTTCCGTTGTTTTTTTGGATATGCTTTCAATAAGCTGATTTGTAAAATCTTCGCTTGTTACATAAACTATGTTAATATTGGGATTTTTCTTTTTAATATGATTTGTTATAGCGTGAAGTAAATGTGTTTTACCAAGTCCGCTCGGACCGTGTATAAACAATGGGTTATAGTCATAACCGGTATTGTTGGCTACGGCAACGCAGGCAGCGTGGGCAAGTTTGTTTGAATTACCTACAATGAAGTTATCAAATGTGTATTCTTCATTTCCCGTAAAATAAGAAACCTCATCAATTGAAGTAAGCTTTACTTCTTCAATTTCCTTTTCAGGTTCAGAATCTGATAATTCATTGTATTTTTCTATGTTTTCTCCCTGAGCAATAACAATTATATCTATATGAAATCCAAGAACGCTTTCAAATACTTCCTCAAGTTTTCCTTTAAAAGAATTATTGAGAATGTTTTTTCTGTACATATTGTTTGCGGTCAAAACAGCTCTTTTTTCCGTAAGTTCGGTAAGAATAAGCTCTTCAAACCAGAGTTTGAATGTACTTTCGTTTACATTTTTCTTAAGTTCTTCAAATATAAGGGACCAGATTTCCATTAAATTATCCATATTTTTAAAATCCTCTTTTATTTAAGAAATTTTACCATTTTATGATATCACGCGCGCGTATAATCTAATATATATATTATATAAAATAATATATCCTCGCTTCATTATATCACATAGTTGTTGAAAATTCAATAGGAAAATACATTTTTAACAAAATAATTTTAAAAACACTTGACAAATGGCGGAAAATATGTATATAATATTAGGTGTCGTTATGTGAAAATACGTAAAATGATAAAAGAAGCAAGATTAAGGAGGTGCCCAAATGCTTAGAACATACCAGCCTAAGAAGCGTCAGAGACAGGTTGAACATGGCTTCAGAAAAAGAATGAAGACAGCTAACGGAAGAAAGGTCTTAAAGAGAAGACGTGCAAAGGGCAGAGCAAGACTCAGCTATTAATAAGCCGTTATGCGGGTTTATCAAAACAAGACACAAAGAACCGCCGAATTTCGATAATGTCCTTCAGGCTTTTCGTTTCGGTGGTTTTTGTTGTATATGTAACAAGAGTATTATTGTTAACACAATGTTGTGTATTTATTAAAAATAAAAAGGTATAATTATTGCGTATTATGAAATATAGGGCAATAAGCGAAAATCATCTTTATTTAAAGGCGTACAGTAAAGGAAAAAAGGTTGTTGGAAGAAACATAATTGTATATGTTTTAAAGGATTATTTATCGGAAAAATTGCGCCTTGAAAATCCACAGAAGAAAAAGATTAACAGAGTAGGACTTACAGTAACAAAAAAGAACGGAAAAGCTGTAGTCCGTAACAGAATTAAAAGAATAATAAGAGAAGCTTACAGGCAGACTGACACAGAGTACAATATAAAAAAAGGATATCTTATAGTAATAGTCGCAAAAATTTCGGCAGCTGACAAAAAAACAGATGATATAAAAAAAGATTTGATATATGCAATGAAAAAGCTGTCAATGATTGATGTGTCAAGCGATAATTTAAAATGAAAAATATTTGTATTTTTATAATTAAGATATATAGAAAATATATTTCTCCGCTAAAAAAACCGTGCTGCCGATTTACGCCCACTTGCTCAAGTTATGCATTAGAGGCGTTTGAAAAGCGCGGCTTTTTTGTTGGTTTACTGCTTACAATCTGGCGTGTACTCAGATGTAATCCTTTTTGTAAGGGCGGATACGACCCTGTACCTGACAGAAAGGTAAAAAAATAATATTTGCTTTAAAAGCAGAGAGGAAATTATTATGTTTGATTGGTTTTATCAGGGACTTGGTTACATTATAAGATTTTGCTATAATTTAACAAATAACTATGCTCTGGCATTATTGCTTTTTGCATTGTTTGTTAAGGTTGTTCTTTTCCCGTTTGGAATTAAACAGCAAAAGAATATGGTAAAGCAGGCAAAACTCAGACCGCGCGAAATGGCGATCAGAAAAAAGTATGCCGGCAGAAATGACCAGAAGACCCAGCAGAAGCAACAGGAAGAGATAATGGCTCTTTATCAGGAGGAAAACTTTAATCCTATGGGCGGATGTCTGCCTCTTCTTATACAGTTTCCTATCCTTATAGCTCTTTATCAGGTAATAACAAAGCCACTCACATATATTTGTCAGTTCTCTGAAGCTACAATAGCTGCAATAAATGAAAGAATTGCAACATTTACAGATGTTGCAGCGAAAAGTGCATATTCTGCAGAAATTACAGCAATTACAAATATTGAAAAATTCGGTATAGAAAAATTTACTGACATAAACGGCTTTTCTGCAGAAGTAATACCCAACTTTGAAGTTTTTGACGGTGCTCTTAATCTTGCTTATATACCCAGTTTCAAGGAATTTTCGTGGTTACTTCTTATCCCGTTATTTACTCTTGTATTTACCGTACTTTCAACAAAAATCAATAAAAAATTATCCTATCAGGCTCCCTCATCCCAGGACGTTGCCAACAGCAGTTCAATGAAGATAATGGAGTATTCAATGCCCCTTATCAGTACCTACATCTGTTTTACTGTTCCCGCAACAATCGGTCTTTACTGGATTTACCAGAATGTTCTTACCGTTTTGCAGCAGCTTGTGCTTTATAAGATGTATCCGTATCCGAAGTTTACAGAGGAAGACTATAAGGCAGCAGAAAAGGCAGTAGGCAGCAACAAAAAAGAAAAGAAAACTGCTTCAACGGGACCCAAGGAGGGTGTTCGCTCACTTCATCATATAGATGACGATGAATTTGAAGAAATCTACGGAAAAAAGAATCCGAAAAAGGAAGAAATTAAAAAAGCAGCACCTTTGAATAATGAAAAAAAGACAGAGGAAGCAGAAGAATTAAAAGAAAAAGACAGTGAAAAGGACATCCCTGCAATAAAGGATGACAAAAATACAACTTATAAGAAAAAAGACTGACAACAGAAAGAGGTGTAAAAAGTGAAAAACGAACAGATTTTTACCGGAAAAAGCGTTGAAGAAGCTCTTGAAAATGCTTTGAATGATCTTGGTATAAGCGAAGAAAACTGTACCTATGAGGTTCTTGAACACGAAAAAAAGGGAATACTCGGAATAGGATCTTCCCCTGCAAAAATAAAAATCATTTTCACAAAGAAGAAACACGGCGAGGAGCTTGCAGTAAATTATGCAAAGACAATCCTTTCTGATATGGAAATTGACGCAGAAGTAAAACTTGAAAAAACAAATTCAAACAGATATAATCTCTCCATAAATGGAGAGGGTACAGGTATTCTTATCGGACATCACGGAGATACTCTTGATGCTCTCCAGTATATTGTTAATCTTGCTGTTAACAAAAAGGAAGAAGACGGAGAAAAGGGAGAGTATATGAATATCACGGTAGATGTCGAAAATTACCGTGCAAAAAGAGAAGAAGCTCTCAAAAACCTTGCCGAAAGAATGGCGGCAAAGGTTCTTAAATATAAGAGAAGCGTAATTCTTGAGCCAATGCTTCCGTATGAAAGAAGAATAATTCATTCAAAAATACAGGAAATTGAGGGCGTTTCAACTAATTCTATCGGAATGGACAATAACCGTAAGGTTGTAATTTTCCTTGAGGAAACAGGTTTCCAGAAATCAATGGAAAGAGACGCAGAAAGACGAGGCGGCAGAGGCGGCAGCAGAGGAGATAGTCGCGGTAAAGGCTATTCTTCAAAGAAGTCGTCATCTGTAAATCTTCCCAAGATTGAAAAGAAACAGCCTGTAAAGGTTGAAGTTGACGATTATGATGAAAGCGATTATTCATCAACAGCATACTTAAGAGAGCCTACAAAGCGTTTTTCAAGCTTTGCTGAATATGAAAGTCATATGGCAAGCCTTGCAGCAGAACAAAAGGATGAAAACAAAGGCGAATGATAAAAGAACAGTCGCTAAAATAGTTAAAAAATGGGACTGCTTTTAAACAGTCCCATTTTTATAAGGAGAAAAATATGCTTGGCAAAACTATAGCAGCAATTTCTACCCCCTACGGACGGGGAGGAGTTGCACTTATTCGCATTTCCGGCGAAGAGGCATTTAGTATATGCGATAAAGTTTTTATGCCCAGAAACGGAGAAAAACTGTCATCCCAGCCCGCCCGAATGGCTATATACGGCGATATTTTATCCCACGGGGATATAATCGACGATGGTATAGCAACAATATTCAAAGCGCCTTTTTCATATACGGGAGAGAATACTGTTGAAATAAGCTGTCACGGCGGCATTCATTTGTCACAAAGTGTTCTTGAGGCAATTATTTTATCAGGAGCAGAATACGCAGATGCCGGAGAATTTACCCAAAGAGCCTTTTTGAACGGCAAATTAAGTCTCACAGAAGCAGAATCTGTCATAAATCTGATAGATGCCGTAACAGATGAACAAATCAGGCTTGCCACTTCTCACAGAGGCGGTGTTCTGTCAAAAACTTCTGACAGAATATATAATGAGATGCTGAAGCTTGTATCAAGCACATACGCATATATAGACTATCCCGATGAGGATTTGACGGATATATCTGTGGATGAATTAAAAACCGGTCTTCAAAGTATTCTTTCAGAGCTGAATGAACTCGAAAGCAGCTATAAAACGGGCCATGCTGTCAGCGAGGGAATAAAAACGGCGATTGTAGGAAAGCCGAATGCAGGAAAAAGCTCACTTCTGAATGCGATGCTCGGAGAAAAAAGATCTATTGTAACCGAAATTGCAGGAACAACAAGAGATGTTATAGAAGAAAGTGTCAGACTCAGGCACATAGTATTGCGTCTTTCGGATACTGCGGGAATAAGAAATACCGATGATGAAGTCGAAAAAATCGGAGTTGGGCTTGCTTATGAAAAAATGCTGGAATCAGAGCTTATTATTGCGGTATTTGACGGTTCTGCAGAGTTAACTTCTGATGACTATGATTTAGTTGACTATATAAATAAAAACTGCACGGACAAAAAGGTAATAGCCGTAGTAAACAAGAGTGATTTATATCAAAATGCAGACACAAAAACGTATATTGAAAAAAACTTCAATGATGTAGCAGTGATAAGCACAAGGGAAAGCGCGGCGAGAGATGCCCTTTTTGAGCTGATAGAGAGCTTTTTTATAAACGGCGAGATAGATTATAACAATAAGGCAGTGATTGCAAATCTGCGCCAATTTACCGCCGTAAAAAAAGCGAGAGAATATATAGAGAACGCAATTAACTCCCTGAACGGAGGATTTACGCAGGATGTTGCGGGAATGGACATAGAAAATGCAATGGGCTTCATAGGAGAGCTTGATTCGAGAAGCGTGGGAGAGGATGTAGTAAAAGATATTTTCGGCCGTTTTTGTGTGGGAAAATAAAAAACCGGTCTGTCTGACCGGTTTTAATCAAAAGTCATTATTCCTCGCTTGAAGTATCCTCAAGGGCTTGTACTTCAGCAAGAGCAAGTTCACGATTGTAAGCGTCAATTACCGCTTCTTCAAGTTCAAGTCTGAAGTTTGAATTGATGGGATGAACGATGTCTCTGTAGGTATTATCAGGGTTTTTTCGGCTGGGCATCACAATGAAATACTTGTCCTTTGCGTTAATAACCTTGATATCATGTACTGCCAACTGGTCGTCAAAGGTGACAGAAACAACAGCTTTCATAGGGCCGTCGTCAAATAATTTTCTTACTTTAATGTCGGTAATTTTCATAATAGCCTCCGTTAAAATGTTTTTACTACAAGATATATTTTACAGTGCATTTGTGAAGTTTATGCAAATAAAAATTCATTTTTTTAAAAATTTGTTTTGAACTTTACTTGAATTCCATATAATTTTACTGAAAAATTTATTAAAGCGACAACAGAATAAATATAGTATTGCACAAGTTTTGCAATATATGATATAATGTGTACAAGTAATTGAAAGGTTTTGGGCTTATGTATAAAACATATCACAGTGTACAGGATATTGATAAAATCTTAGAAAAATCAAAAAATATATTTTTCATAGGAATCGGTGGAGTAAGTATGTCTTCTCTTGCCCATATTTCTGCCGAAAAGGGATTGAACGTAAAGGGAAGCGACAGAACGATGTCGCCGATAACGCAAAAACTCGAAGAGCAAAATATTGAAATTTTTTATGAGCATAAAGCCGAAAATGTGAAAGGCTGTGATGCGGTAGTATATACAGCAGCAATAAGCGAGGATAACCCTGAGCTTGTATATGCAAAAGAACACGGAATCGAGCTTATATACCGCGCAGATTATCTTGGATATATTATGAGTAAATACGAGTACAGGGTCGGCGTTTCGGGAATGCACGGAAAAAGTACGGCTACATCAATGACTTCTCACATTTTCCTTAATGCCAAAGTAAATCCAACGGTTATTTTAGGCGCAGTAATGAAAGAACTAGAGGGCGGAACATACAGGCGCGGCAGCGAAAAATATTTTATTATGGAAGCCTGCGAATACTGTGATTCATTCCTGTCCTTTACACCCAATATAGCAGTTGTACTGAATATAGAAATGGATCACCCCGATTATTTTAAGGATCTTGAGCACATTAAAGATTCTTTCCGCAAATATATTTCTATTGCTGACAATGGATTTGCTGTAGTTAACTGGGATGATTGCAACGTAAGAGATATAAGTGCAAACTATAAAGGAAAGCTTATAAAATTCGGAATAAATTCTGAAGATCTTGATTATAAGGCAGTCAATATAAGTTATGAAAAAGGGAAGCCGTGCTTTGACATTATAAAGGGTGAAAAAACTCTCGCAAGAATAAATCTTTCTGTTACGGGAGAACACAATATAATGAATGCTCTTGCATCAACGGCAGTTGCGGATATTTGCAATATTGAGGCCGAAGATATCAAGAGAGGGCTTGAAAGTTACAGCGGTGCTGACCGCAGAATGGAGTATAAGGGCAAAATATGCGGTGGCAAGGCAGATCTTTATGAGGACTATGCACATCACCCCACCGAGATAAAAGCGACGCTGAAAGGCGCGAAAATGCTTGCTAAAAACGATGTCTGGTGTGTTTTTCAGCCCCATACTTATACGCGAACTGCAGAATTGTTTGAAGATTTTGCAAAATCCTTTTCAGGAGTAAAGCCAGTATTTGCAGATATTTATGCGGCAAGAGAAATAAATACCACAGGTATAAGCTCTAAGCATTTGGCAGACAGAATTGATGGAGCTCTTTATTTGGACAGCTTTGAAAAAATTGCAGATTATTTAAAGGAAAATGTAGCACATGGCGACATGGTAATAATAATGGGTGCGGGAGATGTAAACCAGATATGTACCCTTCTTGGAGAAAGCGAAAATGATAAAAAAGTTAATGCCTGACAGAATTTTTGAAAGCTTCAGAGAAGTAACACCTGAGCTTTTAAAATCAATGAATATCAAGGCTCTTTTGCTTGATATAGACAATACTCTTGTTACTTATGATGAGAGAGTGCCCACAGAAGAGGTAAACGAATGGTTTGACACAATGACTTCAAATGGAATAAAACTTGCGTTTGTATCAAATAACAGTGATCCCGAAAGAGTTGAAAAATTTAATGAGGGACACGGATTTTTCGCAGTAAGCAGAGCGGGCAAACCGTTTGCCGGAGGATTCAGAAAAGCTCTTAAAAGTATGGGAGTTGATGCAGCCTGCGCAGCATCAATAGGAGACCAGATATTTACAGATGTATGGGCAGCAAGGAATGTTGGAGCATATGCTTTTCTTGTGCCGCCGATAAAGGATAAAACAACCTTGTTTTTTAAAGTCAAAAGACTCCTTGAAAAGCCACTTATTAAAAAATATCATAAAGAAAATACATAAAAAAAGAATTTGGGCGGAGGTATAAAATGAGCGCATTTTTTGGTCCGGGCGGGAATAGTGAAAGTTTTTACAGTGACGGGCATAAACACACCTTTGAAGCGCCTGCCTGGTTAAAGGAAAAAGGACTCAACGCATACGAATATCAAGCCGGAAACGGGATAATGGGAAGCGATGAAACATTTTTGAAAATAGGACAAGCAGCAAAGGAACACTCTATAAAAATGTCTCTTCATGCCCCATATTTTATTTCTTTATCAGGAGTAGAGACAGAAAAAAGACTCAAGAGTATTGACTATATAAGAAAAAGTCTTCATGTTGCAAAGCTGATTGGAGCAAGTACGATTGTAATTCACGCAGGAAGCGCGGCAAAAATCAGCAGAGAAGAGGCAATGCGTCTTGCATCAGATACACTTTATAAGGCCGCAGAGGAATTTGATGGAGAAACAATACATCTCGGTATAGAAACAATGGGCAAGGTTAACCAGCTCGGAACGCTTGAAGAAGTTATTGAGCTATGTAAGGTTTCAAGCCTGTATTATCCGGTAGTTGATTTCGGTCATCTTAATTCAAGAAACATCGGAGGCTTTTATAAAAACGAGGATGACTATAAAAGAACCTTTGATTTGATTGGCGACAGACTTGGTGACGATTATGCAAAGTATCTGCACTGCCATTTTTCAAAAATTGAATTTACCGGTTCGGGAGAAAAAAAGCATATGCGCTTTTGTGATAACGGTTTTGAGCCGCCCTATGAGCCACTGTGTTCTTATATAGCAAAGGCAAAGCTCGAGCCTACCATTATTTGCGAATCTGCAGGAACAATGGCAGACGATGCGCTCCTTATGAAGAAATACTACAGCGAAAGCTGTAAAACTGTGTGATTTTACAAAAAAATATACTAATACAACGGATAAAAGCAAAATTTTTTGTGTTTTTTCACTTTTTTTGTTCGTAACTATTGAAAAATTTTAAAAAATATTATAAAATATATATAATGGAATAATGTACACGTACACAGTTGTGTATTGATGATGATTATCCGAAAAATTTTGGAGGTTTTCTCATGGTAGTAGCTGGAGATTTTAAAAACGGAATCACTTTTGACATGGACGGAAATGTAATGCAGGTTGTTGAATTCCAGCATGTCAAGCCCGGAAAGGGAGCAGCGTTCGTAAGAACAAAAATCAGAAACGTAATTACAGGCGCTGTAATTGAAAGAACTTTCAGCCCGACTGACAAGTTTGAAAATGCAATTGTTGAAAGAAAGAAAATGCAGTATCTTTACAACGATGGCGAACTTTACTATTTTATGGACAACGAAACATACGAGCAGATTCCCCTTGATGCTTCCAAGCTTGATGATAACTTCAAGTTTGTAAAAGAAAATATGGACTGCACCATTGTTTCTTACAAGGGCAATGTATTCAGTGTTGAACCCCCCATTTTCGTTGAGCTTGAGGTAAGCGACACAGAACCCGGATTCAAGGGAGATACAGCAACAGGCGCTACAAAGCCCGCTACCCTTGAAACAGGAGCACAGCTTAAGGTTCCGCTCTTTATAAACATCGGAGACGTGCTCAGAATTGATACACGTACCGGCGAATATCTTGAAAGAGCATAACTTTGAAAGCAGAACAGACTGAATAATGCTATATTTTTCGGTCAATGCTTAAGTAAATTGTTTTTGCTTGAAAGGAAGGTATTATAAATGTCACTTACAGAAAAGGTTGCATATTTAAAAGGACTCATTGAAGGTCTTAATATCGACGAAACAAAGCCTGAAAACAAAATAATCAAGGCAATGGTTGATGTAATTGATGATTTAGCACTTACAGTAACAGATCTTGAAGATGTTGTAGATTCGATTGATGAATATGTCAGCGAAATTGACGAGGACCTTGCTGCAATAGAAGAAATTGCATATGAGGAAGACGAAGACGATTTTGATGACGACGAAGACTACGAAGAGTATGAAGAATATGATGAAGACTTTGACGAAGATGAGGAGTTTTATGAAGTAATGTGTCCTCATTGCAAGTCACTTGTTTATATTGATGAATCTTGTGATCCTTCTAAAATCCTTTGTCCGTCATGCAACGGCGAGTTCGATATTTCAGGAGAATGTTCTCCCGAGGACTGTGAGGGCTGCACAGGTTGTGCACAATAATCAGTAAAATTAAAGAAAGCGTGCATTTGCACGCTTTCTTTTTATACAAAAAAGAAGACCGGAAAACCGGTCTTCTTTGGTTTTACAATTAAAGCATTGCATCGGGGAAGAGCTTGAAGAACCATTCGTTGTATTTACTTGCGAGTGATTCGTCTGTTTCTTCGAATGAAATGTAGCTTGAAATTACAGGATTTTCCTTTAATTCTGCAATTGCATTCTCAAGCCAGGAATCAAACTGTGAGTAAGGAATTGCATCAAGTTCATTGAAATAGGCTTCACTGATTTCTGCAACTGCTTTCATTGTTTCTTCATCGGCAAGAGAAACATAGTCAAAGCCGAAGTATGGATGTTCAACAATTTCAAGATTCTGTCCCTTGCAATCTTCCCAGACTGTAGGAGAAGATCCCTCGGGCGGATATGTGATAAATACATTACCTGTACATTCAATGGGAGTGTCATAATCGTTGTTAAGTTTACTTACAACACCGTTTTCATCAAGTGTATAATGCACATCTTTAACACCGTATGCAAAAATATTTCTGAGCTCGGAGTTTGTGTTGATTGCATTGAGTACTTCCATAGATCTTGATATATCCTTTGTATATGAGGATATAGCAAACATATCTTTGTAAATATCATTGTCAATATAAGGCTTCTGAAGAACAACAACCTCGTATTCGTCCTGATATTTAAGTATTTCTGTTACATCGCACTTTACGATTCCTACAGCGAAATCACCAATTTCGGCAGTACCGTTTCCTATATATCCGAGAGACTGATACTTTTTAATCTGTCTCATATGGTCAACATAGTTGTTGTTTGAGAAAAGGATTGAAGGAACACCGTAGGCGGATTTGTTCTTCTGAGCACTGCCGGGAAGCATATTACCTACAACAGACTCTTTTCCGTCGGGAGTAAAGTACTGAACACCGATAGGATCAAATTCACCAAGTAAAGGAACCATACCGGGTTCATTCTTTGCGATGTCCATAATGAATTCATCGGCCAACTTAAAGGTTGTGATATCCGATGCATCATAATAATACTTATCAAGCATCGCCTTATTAAGAAGCATGTATGTATATTTACCAACAGGCTTATTGTTGATTATTGCATATGTAACATTGTTAATCTTACCGGCACCAAGTATGTTCGGATGAATATAAGAAGTCATAAGCTTGCCGGTAGAGGAAAGCTCGGTATCAAGAGCCGAAATATGTTCTTCTTCAACATAAGAAATAAGTGAATTCTGGTCGGGAATATAGAAAATATCAAGCTGAGCAGCATCAGGCTCGGGATAAATAATCTCTACAAGACCGATTTCATTTATAGAAGTAACATCCTCGGGAACTGTTTCCACTGTTTCTTCGTCGTTGCTGTTTTTGTAAAGCTTGTTAATAGCTTCAAGTCTGTCGAGTTCTGCCTGTTCTATCTTTTTCTGGTCTGCTATTTCATCAAGGCGCTCGTCAAGTGCCTTGAGATACTCATCTTTTGTATAAAGATTAAGCTGAAGTGCGGTGTTGAATTCCGACTGTGTAACAGCACTCATAGCTTCTTCAACAAGAGCTACTGCTTCGTCTGTTGTGTTGTCGCCCCTGATACCCCAGATGGTAACTGTTGTTGCAGGGGCCTTGTTTGAACCGTTTAATGTGATTGTATCAGGTTCTTCTTCGTTAGAGCAAGCCACGGTAAATACACTTGCAACAAGAACAAGAGCCAAAAGCAAACACTGTAATCTCTTTTTCATAGTTTTGCTGAACCTCCCGAATGGATAATACTATTATTACAGTATAAAATTACTATTATATTTTACAACAAAAATGAAATAATGTCAAGGCTTGAAACGGGTTAATACCATATTTAAATAGAGTTTTTTACTCAAGTCTCGGTATATTACACGAAACAAAAGAATATATTTTGCACAAAAAACACAATATTATTGTTTTTTTCAATAAAAAGTTGCCACTGTTTTTGTGAGTTTAGTGCAAAAGTAAATTTTATTCAAGGAAATCTTTGAGTTTTTTTGACCTCGAGGGATGTCTGATTTTTCGGAGCGCCTTTGCTTCTATCTGACGGATACGCTCACGGGTGATCTTAAATTCTTTACCAACCTCTTCAAGAGTGCGCATTCTTCCGTCTACAAGGCCGAATCTTAACTTCAGAACAAGAGCTTCTCTGGGAGTCAGAGTGTTCAAAACATCCTGGATGGCTTCCTTTAAAAGTGCGTGAGAAGCAGCTTCTGCGGGAGCGGGAGAGTCATCATCCTGAATGAAATCCCCGAGATGGGTGTCCTCTTCTTCGCCCACAGGTGTTTCCAGGGAAACAGGATCCTGTGCGATTTTCATTATTTCTCTTACTTTATCCGGAGTGGTGTTCATTCTTTCGGCAATTTCTTCGGGTGTCGCTTCGTGACCGAGTTCCTGGAGAAGCTGTCTTGAATATCTTGAAACCTTGTGTATGGTCTCTACCATATGAACAGGGATACGAATTGTTCTTGCCTGATCAGCAATTGCACGGGTGATTGCCTGGCGAATCCACCAGGTAGCATATGTTGAGAACTTGTAACCCTTGCTGTAGTCGAATTTCTCAACCGCTTTCATAAGACCGAGATTTCCCTCTTGGATAAGGTCAAGGAAGAACATACCTTTTCCCACATATCTTTTTGCAATACTTACAACAAGTCTGAGGTTTGCTTCAACAAGCTTGTCCTTAGCCGCTTCATCTCCCTCTGCCATCTTTATTGCAAGCTCTTGCTCTGTTTCTGCGTCAAGGAGAGCAACCTTGCCTATTTCCTTGAGATACATTCTTACGGGGTCGTCGATTGAAAGACCGCCCTGAACAAGCATCTGCTCCATTTCCTGAGCACTTTCATACTGTTCAACATCTTCTTCAATGTCGGAAAGGTCAATGGGTTCCTCGTCGAGATATACTATCTCAATGCCGTTGTTTTCAAGCTCTTCATAAACTTTGTCGATTGCATCAATGTCCAGGTGCTCGTCCGGGAGAGCTTCAAGAATTTCTGCACTTGTAAGTGAGCCTTTAGCGCGCCCCTTTTCGATTAGTTCCTGAAAATTGTATTCCTGATGATTTTCCATAAGTCCTCCGTTTTTATATGTAATCATTATTTATTGTTCGTTGTCTTTTCTTTTTCTGGCGAGAATTTTTTCGATGTCCGAAAGAGAGTCTTCTCCGAGTTCTTTTTCGCCTTTAAGCTTATTTATGCTGTCTATAAGTATGTCCTCGGAATTTAATGACAGTTTTTCCCGTCTTATTCTGAGTTCGGTAATTCTGCCCATTTCATCCGGAGAAAAGTCTTCTCCGAGCATACCAAACTCGTATTTGCCGGCTTCGTCGGTAATTTCGAGGAGCTTTTCGAATATTTTTCTGCCCAAAGCGGTAAAAAAGTCTTCCGGTGACAGGCTTATGGTTCCGCTTTTTATTTTTACTATGTACTCCGGGAACAACAAAAGCAGTCCTAAAATTGATTCCTCCGCAGTAGCAGCGGTTTTGTTTTTTACGGCATCCGTGTTTATTCTGTCTCCAAAACCCGCAGTTTTCATATAAATAGAGCGCTTAACCTCGTTTTTCTGAGTCCGGGTATTGGCTCTTATTGCTCTTTCGGTATCATTTTTCAGGCTTTCTCTGCTAACTTCAAGTCGCTTAGCAGCGGCAGTAATCGCAAGGTCTCTTTCAATGCTCGAATATATCTGGGAAAGCATGTCGCAAACCTCGGCAGAGGCGCGGATTTTTGAATCGGGAACAGCGAGGTCGTATTTTTTCAAAATAGATTCAAGCCTGAAGTCAAACCGTGATTCGCTTTTGTCAAGCAAATACTTGAATTTACTCTTGCCGTTTTCTCCGTTTTCCCTGATATAATCGTCAGGGTCCATATTGTTTGGTATTTTGAGCACCCTGGCATCAATTCCCACTTCGTTCAGCAGTGCAAGAGCCTTTGATGTTGCTCTTTGTCCCGCTGCATCGCCGTCGTATGATACGACAACCTTGTTTGTGTATTTCGCCATAATGCGGGCCTGCTCCTGAGTAATCGCAGTGCCAAGTGTGGCAATCGCATTTTCAAAGCCTGCAGAATGGAGGGAGATAACGTCCATAAAGCCCTCGCAAAGAATAAGTCTTTCGCCGGCGTGAGCTTTTGCAAAATTCAGTGCAAAAAGATTTCGGCTTTTTTTAAATATCGGAGTATCGTTTGTATTAAGGTATTTTCTTTCGGGGTTTTTCTCCATAGAGCGACCGCCGAAGCCGATTATATTTCCTGCAACATCAATTATCGGAAACATAATTCTTCCTCTGAATATATCAAAGGCCTTTCCCGTTTTTTTACTTATACCGCAAAGAAAATTAGTTACCATTTCTTCTTCGGTATAACCTAAGGATGCAAGATGATTTCTGAGTGAGCTGAAGCTGTCGGGAGAATAGCCTACGCCGAATCTGTTTACAATGGCTTTTGACAAAGCTCTCTTTTTATAAATGTATTCTCTGGCCTGAAGACCGACCTTTTCGTCATTAAGTGAGGCGTGAAAAAACTTTGCCGCATCCTTGTTCATCGCATATAAGCGTTCTCTTTTTATACCGGAGCGCTCTTCTTCAATGCTCTGGGGAAGAGCGATTCCTGCGCGTTTGGCTAAAAATTCAAGAGCTTGTACATAATTTAAGTTTTCCGACTTCATAATAAAGGTTATTACATCTCCGCCGGCACCGCAACCAAAGCAATAAAAGCTCTTGGAAGCTCTGAATACGGTAAATGACGGCGTTTTTTCATTATGAAACGGACAAAGTCCGTTAAGGTTTGACCCGGCGGGTTTTAAAACAACATAAGAGGATATAACTTCTTCAATATCGCTTCTGAATTTTATTTCTTCAATAATATCCGGCGAAATCATAAACTGTATCCTCCTTTTTTGTTATTTTCCTACCGCCCAGACATTCGGTATGTATAAGTCTTTGTATACTTCAATTGCGTGTCTGTCGGTCATTCCTGCGATATAGTCGCAGACGCATCTTTCAACAGGCTCGCTTTTTGTGTTGTTTCTGAAAAATTCGGGCATCTTGTCGGGATTCTTTACATAATAGTCAAAAAGTCTCGCAAGAAGCTCTTTTGCTTTATTATCCTCGGATTTTACCTTGGGATTTGTGTATATATTATCAAATAAAAAGGTTCTCAAATCATTTGTTGCCTTGGCAACATGCGCTTCCATAGAGATTTCATCCTTATCAAAGCTTGCAGAAATAACGCTTCGTACCATATTGTTTATTCTGTCAGAATGGCTCTTGCCCAAAACCTCGATAATATCCTTTGGGATATCTTCTATGTTAAGGACTCCTGCTCGGATAGAATCGTCAATATCGTGATTGATATAGGCAATTCTGTCGGCAAGCTTGACAATTACTCCCTCAAGAGTAGATGCTAAATTATTCCCCTGATGATTTACAATACCGTCCCTTATTTCCCAGGTGAGATTCAATCCCTCCCCGTTGTTTTCAAGAAAATCGACTACTCTTAAGCTTTGCTTGTAATGAGTAAAGTCCTTTGAATAGCATTCCTGCAAAGCAACTTCTCCTGTATGACCGAACGGAGTGTGACCAAGATCGTGCCCCATACACGCCGCTTCACAAAGGTCCTCGTTAAGCATAAGTGCACGGCAGATGATTCTGCCGATCTGAGTAACCTCAAGGGTGTGAGTAAGTCTTGTACGGTAATGCTCTTCAACGGGCGAAAGAAAAACCTGAGTTTTGTGCATCATTCGTCTGAATGCCTTGCAGTGAATGATTTTGTCTCTGTCGCGCTGAAACTCTGTTCTTATATCGCAGGGGTCATACGGCTTTTCTCTGCCACGGGTGTTTTCTGTTAAAAAAGCATATTTGGAAAGAGTTGATCTTTCTCTTTCAAGAATAATGTCTCTTATAGTTTTTTCCATATAAGCTCCTTGAGTTGACAGTCCTGTTTTACCTTTCAAAATATAATATACGCAAAAAATATCAAAAACACTTTTTTATGGTTTACTTTTTTTTGCATCAAATCTTTGTCCCAAAGCTTCGGGCACAAGTTTTCCACCGGACAATTCGGCTATTTTCTTGCAGACTTTGTCAGATTCTGTTGATTTTACTGCAAATACCATATTAACTTTGTCAGAGAAATCGCATTTGTCGATTATAGCATTTGCAAGTTCAAGCTCAAAGTTTATTTTATTGTATTCTCCGTAATCGCATGAAAGAGAAAACACACTGTATTCTTCATAGGTAACGATATGTGCTGCATCAAGTGCAAGTGCGGCAGCATTGGCGTAAGCCCTTACAAGTCCGCCTGCGCCGAGAAGAATACCGCCAAAATAACGGGTTACCACAACAACACAGTCATCGCAGCCGCTCTTTCTTATAACTTCGAGAACGGGGGGGCCTGCCGTACCCTGAGGCTCGTTGTCATCGCTGTATCTTGCCATCGCACCGCCACGCAGATAGTAAGCATATACATTGTGAGTTGCATCCTTGTATTTTTCTTTGATTTTATTAACAAATTCAAAGGCTTCTTCGTCTGTCTTTACGGGCTTTGCGTGCCCGATAAAAACAGATTTCTTTTCTACAAATTCTGCACTTGCTTCCTTTTCGAGAGTTATATATTTTTTTGTCTCTGTATTATCAATTACTCCCATATTTCATCCTCACTTTTCTGAGGCTTGTTCTGCATGAATTCTTCAAACATTCCGCGCGCTCTTTTGTCAGCAACAGCTGTAACCGTAATGCCGTCAGCGCCGTAGTCCACTTCATTTATTGACATATACTCGTACATTTTTGACAAAATTCCCTGTTTTGCATTGGGGATAAAGAAGACTTCGGTTGTTTTTCCGTCAAGAACAAGCTCTTCAAGGCGCAAAACGAGTTTTTCAATGCCGTCACCCGAGGCGGCTGAAATAAAAACGGTGTTGTCAGAATCAAGAATACCCTTTTGATTTTCAAGTAAGTCCGATTTGTTATATACGAACAAGGTGGGTTTGCCACCTGCTCCGAGGTCATTTAAGAGCTTTTCACAAACGGCGGTTTTTTCAATTTGTTCGGGATCTGTCGCGTCTATAAGGATTATTATTATGTCAGCAAAAACCGCTTCATCCAATGTGGATTTGAAGGCTTTTATCAAATGATGAGGCAATCTTCTTATAAATCCGACGGTGTCTGTGAGAAGGATTTCCTCACCGCAGGGAAGCGTATATTTTCTTGTGGTAGGGTCAAGGGTTGCAAAAAGCTTGTTTTCCGCAAGAATTCCCGCCCCTGTAAGGGTATTAAGCAGTGTTGATTTTCCGGCGTTTGTATATCCTACTATTGCAATTTTTTTAATACCAGAGCGTTCTCTTGCCTTTCTTTGAGTCAGTCTTGATTTGTCAAGCTCTCTTATTTCATATTCAAGCTGCTCCATTCTTCTTTTAAGATGTCGCTTGTCGCTTTCAAGCTTGGATTCGCCGGGGCCTCGTGTACCGATACCGCCGCCCAGACGGGACATTTGTAAACCTTTGCCGGTTAGTCTGGGAGCCGTGTATTTAAGCTGGGCGAGTTCAACCTGGAGTTTACCCTCTCCGCTTACTGCGTGTCGGGCAAAAATGTCAAGAATAAGCATAGAACGGTCTATTACTCTTGTACCGTCAAGTTCGTTTTCAATATTTCTTATCTGAGCAGGGGAAAGCTCATTATCAAAAATAACAACATCAATATCATTGTTCCGGCAAAGCTCTGAAAGCTCTTTAAGCTTACCGCTTCCGAGTATAGTTCTTGAATCGGGAGAAGATTTTGACTGTATTACTCTTGCAAATACTTCTCCGCCCGCTGTATCGAGAAGACTTTCAAGCTCGTCAAGGGAGCGCTCGCTCTCTCCGTCTGCCATATCGGGCAGATTTACTGCGGCAAGAATTGCCCTTTCAAGTACCTGTTCATTTATTTCCATATTTTTTCCCTGCCTCATAGTGAAAATTCAGATTTCCGGTGAATACAAAAGGTGGGCACAAGCGTACAAACGCATACTGCCCACCATTCTGTTGTGTCGTTTCCTAAAGCGGATTGCCAATGATTATTACTTGGCAGCCTTGCTGCGACGCTGATTGAACTTATCAACACGTCCGCCGCTATCTACGAATTTCTGCTTACCTGTGAAAAAGGGATGACACTTGGAGCAGATATCAACTCGCATTTCGCCCTTGGTAGACTTGGTTACGATAGTTTCGCCGCAAGCGCACTTAACTGCAACCTCTTCATACTTAGGATGAATTCCTTCCTTCATTATTAACACCTCACTATATACGTATTCACAATGCACCTTAGTATATCACAAAAAAACACATTTTGCAAGGGATTTTTGAAAAAAACTCAAAAAAAATTAAAAAACTTGAAAAAATCAGTATTTCGGAGACAGTTTTTTCTTTAAATCTGCAATAATTCTCTTCTCAAGTCTGGAAATATAAGACTGTGAAATGCCGAGAAGATCGGCAACCTCTTTTTGCGTTCTTTCACGCATTCCGTTAAGTCCGAAGCGCAGAGAAATTATAATTCTCTCTCTCTCGGACAGGTCATTGAGTGCAGCTCTTATTATTTTTTTGTCCTCCTCAAGTTCAATATCCGAAAAAATACTGTCGCATTCGCTGCAAAGAATATCGGATAAAAGCAGTTCGTTTCCGTCCCAGTCCACACTTAACGGTTCGTCAATGGAAAGTTCGTTTTTTACCTGAGAGTTTTTTCTTATAAACATAAGTATTTCGTTTTCTATACATCTGGAGGCGTATGTAGCAAGTTTGATATTTTTATCCGCTTTGAATGTATTTATCGCTTTGATAAGACCTATTGTTCCGATAGAAATTAAATCTTCAAGACCAATCCCGGTGCTTTCAAATTTTCTTGCAATAAAAACAACAAGCCGTAAATTATGCTCAATGAGAGTCTGACGGGCATTTTCAGAATCATTTGTTAAGTTTTCAATAAGTTCTTTTTCCTTTTCGGGAGTCAGGGGCGGAGGAAGTGTATCTGTGCCGTTGATATAGTTTACGGAATCCGCTTTTTTCGTTTGTGAAAAAAACTTAAGTAATTTACCCAATATGTAATTTTTTATTTTTGTAAAAGGTGCTTTCATAGGTACTCCTTTTGTTTGTTGACTTTTACTATGTTATAAAAGACGGTACTATCGCCATACCCTTTTCGCTCCGGGAAAAGTCGGAATTGCTGACAGCGATTATGGCATCAACATCTTTTTTTGAATTTTTTGTAATTAAAGTTATTTTGTCGGGAATAAAACCAAGCATTAAAAGGTCACCGCTGATAGTTTTTGTCGGCAACAGCCTGATTCGTTTATGTAAGGTCTTTGGGATGTTATTGCTGTTAAGTAATGAACTTTCCCCATCGATTGAAAAAGGGAAAACCTCAGAAATACAGGTTTTTTCAACAATAATTGCCGGCTTATAGCTTATTGGGTCACGCAAGAAATTACCGCTGTCCGAGAAAAAGGGAATAGTAATTGATTTTTTGTTGTATTCTATAAGGACTTTTCCGCAGTTTGCTTTTTTGCCTGAGGAAAGTAATCTTTTAAAAATCAAAGCACTTGCAGTAAGCGCAAAGGATAAGAGGATAAAAACAGCACTTGAAGCGTCCGAATGAGAATACAGGTTTATGTCCGACCTGCCAAGAAATGAATACACAAGAGTAAGAGATGTGCCAAGGGTAGCACCTGAGGCAAACAGACAGGCGCATATTTTTACATATTCTCTGGTGCTGTATGCTTTAAAAGCGACGGTACACATTAAAAAGGTGGAAGATATTTCAGAAAGAGCAATTGCGAGGTTGTTTTTAAAGAACACTGTAAAGGTTCCGATGAGCGCACCGATTGAGGCAGAAAGCAAAAGCTTTGGAGTGCCGCTTTTTAACTTCATCATTTTTGAAGTCAGAATTAAAGAAAACCAGTTGAGACTTAAATTTACAAGAAATAATATATCGGCGTAAATAATCACGATTATATCTCCTTTTGGCCGTTACCTAATTATATAACCGCAAAGGGAAGAAAAAAGTCGCAATTTTACGCCGATATGTACTTTTTTATTATTTTACACTGATTATATTTCCGTCTGTAACAAAAACAATACTCGAATCAAGGTCTGTTCGGTACACTTTTATATTGTTTTCGTCAAACAAGGCAAGGACCTCTTTGTGCGGATGACCATAACTGTTGTCAATTTCGCAGGAAACAACTGCGTATTCCGGAGATAATGTTTTCACAAAGTCCTTGCTGTTTGAGGTAAAGGAGCCGTGATGTCCCGCTTTTAACACATCACACTTTAACTCACTTTCGTCAAATTTTTTGAGTATTTCTTCTTCCGAAAGAGTCTCCGCATCTCCCGTGAATATAAACGAGGTGTCACCATAGTCCAGTTTCAGAACGATACTATAATTGTTTGTTTCTTCGTAACTCTCTGAATTCGGAGCAAGGACAGTAAAATCAAGCTTTCCGAGAGAAAATTTGTCTCCGCTGAGTGGAATAGTTATTGTTAAGTTGTTGTTTTCAACAGAATCAAGGAGATTTTCAAAAGCGGCAGAAGACTGGGTGCAATCGCTCATAAGAAGAGAGTCAATTTTAATGCTGTCTATAATCAGGTCAGCACCTCCTATATGGTCTTCGTGCGGATGAGTAAGCACAAGGCAGTCAAGCTTTTTAATTCCCTCGTCTTTCAGATAGGACAAAAGTTTTTCCTCGCTTGAATTCGGACCGGCATCAATAAGTACGGCAAAGGTATCATCCTTTATAAGAATACTGTCTCCCTGACCTACGTCTATAAAATGGACCTGCAGGCCGTCGATTATTTCTTCATGGCTGAACACATCTGTAATTCCGTGCTTTTCAAGTGCTGCTCTGAAAGTTGGTGAGAAAAAGTAAAAGCAAACGAGAATAGCGCACAGAACTACAACGGATATAATATTTATAGGTTTGTTATTTGTCTTTTTCATATCTACTCCTTACAAGGTCTAAACTGATATAATTATAGCATATAAAAACAAAAAAACAAACATTTTTGTAATTCTTTTTAATATTTTGGGTTTTATGGTTGCAAATAAACTTAAATTTCTCTAAAATTGTTGACACGGGGAGTAGATGTTTGATATAATACAATAATGGAGAAAAATGTGTATAAAAGGCAGTGTATGCCGTGAAAGGAATGATAAATTATGAAATGGACAGGCTTAAATGAGCTCAGAGAAAAATATTTATCGTTTTTTGAATCAAAGGGACACCTGAGACTTCCGAGTTACCCCCTTGTTCCGATTAACGACAAATCTCTTCTCCTTATAAACTCGGGTATGGCACCTATGAAAAAATTTTTTACAGGAGAAGTGGAGCCGCCTCGTCGCAGAGTAACTACCTGCCAGAAGTGTATCAGAACTCCTGACCTTGAAAGAGTGGGACATACTGCCCGTCACGGTACTTACTTTGAAATGCTCGGCAACTTCAGCTTCGGCGATTACTTCAAGGAAGAAGCAATTGCCTGGTCATGGGAGTTTTTAACAGAGGTTCTTGAAATACCGTCAGATCTTCTCTGGCCATCAATTTATGAAAACGATGAAGAAGCATATAAAATATGGACAGAGGACATCGGTGTTCCAAAGGAGCATGTTGTAAGACTTGGCAAGGCTGATAACTTCTGGGAACACGGAACAGGCCCCTGCGGACCTTGCTCCGAAATTTACTTTGACCGTGGAATAAAGCACGGTTGCGGCTCTCCCGACTGTAAGCCCGGATGTGACTGTGACCGTTATATGGAAATCTGGAATAATGTATTTTCACAGTTCAACAATGACGGTAACGGCAATTATACAGAACTTGCACAGAAGAATATTGATACAGGTATGGGCCTTGAGCGTCTTGCCTGCGTAATGCAGGATGTTGATAATATGTTCGAGGTTGATACAATCAGAAAGACTCTTGATGCCGTATGTGCAATAGCCAACAAGACATATGGAAATGATGCACAGAATGATATTTCAATCAGAGTAATAACCGACCACATAAGAAGCGCAACATTTATGATTTCCGATGGTGTTATTCCGTCAAACGAGGGCAGAGGCTATGTTTTAAGGCGTATTCTCAGACGCGCTTCCCGTCACGGAAAGCTTCTCGGCATCGAAAGAATGTTTTTAACAGAGCTTTGCGATGTAGTTGTAAATGAAAACAAGGCAGGTTATCCTGAGCTTGAAGAAAAGAAAGACTACATTTTCAAGGTAATTGCAATAGAGGAAGAGAGATTCAATGCTACAATTGACTCCGGTCTTGCAATTCTTAACGGTATCATTGAAAAGGCAAAAGAAGAGGGCAAAACAAAGGTGTCGGGCGAAGACGCATTCAAGCTTTATGACACATTCGGATTCCCTATCGACCTTACAAGAGAAATTCTTGAAGAAAACGGCCTTGAAACAGACGAGGATGCATTCAAGAAGCTTATGGCAGACCAGCGTGAGCGTGCAAGAAGCGCAAGAGCCAATATAAGCGGCTGGAGCGATCAGTCAAAGACTCTTCTTACAAACTTTGATAAGACTGAATTTACAGGATATAGCGAAACAGCAACAAAAGCAAAGGTTATTGGTATAATTGCTGATGACGAGGCTGTGGACAGTATTTCCGAGGGCGAATTTACTCTTGTTCTTGACAAAACTCCTTTCTATGGCGAGGGAGGCGGTCAGGTTGGAGACACAGGTGTTATTTTGGGCGACAATCTTAAGATTGAAGTTACCGACACCAAGAAATCTGACGGCGTATATATTCATATATGTAGCCTTGTAAACGGCAAGGTAAGTGTCGGGGACACTGTAAGTGCAGAAATTGACACAGAAAAACGAGATGCAATCAAGCGCAATCACTCTGCGGCACACCTTTTACAGGCAGCACTAAGAGAAGTACTCGGTACTCATGTTGAACAAGCAGGTTCTTATGTTGATACCGAAAGAGTAAGATTTGACTTTACTCACTTTGCGGCGATGACAGCTGAAGAAATAAGCAAGGTTGAAAAAATAGTAAATGCTCACATTCTTGCAGGTGAAGCGGTTGTAACAAAGGAAACTGACATTGACAGTGCACGCAAAATGGGTGCTATGGCACTTTTCGGAGAAAAGTACGGAAGTGTTGTAAGGGTTGTTAAGATGGGTGAATTCTCCACAGAGCTTTGCGGTGGTACACATCTTGACAATACTGGAAAAGCAGGACTTTTCAAGATTGTTGCGGAAAGTTCTGTTGCGGCAGGTGTCAGAAGAATTGAGGGTATAACAGGAACAGGAGTTCTTGATTATATAAATGAAAAAGAAACTCTCATAACAGATACAGCAAAGGAATTAAAGGTATCAAAAATCAGCGATATTGTTAATCATGCGGCACATCTCCAGAATGAGATCAAGCGTATGAGAAGCGAAATCGAAAGCCTTAATTCAAAAATTGCGGCATCAAAGACAGCGGACATTATGAATAATGCCAAGGCAGTTGGAAGTGTCAGACTCGTTACAACAATGACAGAGGCTATGGCTCCCGATGCGGCAAGAAGTGTTTGTGATGATCTTAAGTCAAATAATCCCGATATTGTAGTGGTAATTGGTACAAACTTCGAGGGTAAGCTCAATTTTGTAGCGGCTTGTGGCAAGGAAGCTGTTGAAAAGGGTGCACACGCAGGCAAGCTCCTTTCACAGATAAGTGCCATTGCAGGCGGCAAGGGTGGCGGACGCCCCGACAATGCAATGTCAGGAGCAGCTGACGCATCAAAAATGAAAGAAGCACTTGAAGCGGCGGCAGAACTTCTTGCAGGTATGGTGAAATAAGATAAGCTAAAAGGATGTTGAGAAAATCAACATCCTTTCTTTTGTTTTATAAAATTGTTTGTTTTGCGGGGGAGGGGTGTTACTTTCCGCACGCACGGAAAGTAACCAAAGGTGCGCCAAAAGGGGGAGAGACTAAATCTCCCCCTTTTCGCAATTCCCCCTCTAACGAACGCTTATCTCAACATTCACTTATCTTGTGCCCGCAAAGCATATTTTGTGTGCGTTATAGAGGGTGTCTGAACAGTTTGTCTTAGAAGTTTTTTATCTGTGGGTAGGACGCTCGTTGTGGGAATTTATGTAGGGTTTGGGGTATGGGTTGAGACTTCGAAGTGAAATAAACTTCACGCGCGTTTTGCCCGCCCGGGCTCCGGGCTGTGGGTAGGTCGCTCGTTGTGGAAATTTGGGTGAGTCCAAAGTCCCATCACTTTACACTACGAGCACAAAACAAACAAATAAAGATACAGAATAACGCCAAGAAGGGGATATATAAGGGGGAGAATCAGCAATTTTGCCGCCGTTAAAGTAAATAGAGCAAAGGCTACGGGTGCAAATGATGAAGTTGTAAAAAACTACAAGCGTAATTACGAAAACAGGGGAAGGCAAATTGCCTCCCCCTTATACGCACCTTTGGTTACTTTCCGTGCGTACGGAAAGTAACGCCCCCGTTCCACTAACGACCTTATAGAACAAAAAACAATTACGATTTAGCATTCACCGTTGTATAATTCCTGTCAACATTTATTACTGCATTGTATTCGGGCGAAAGCTCTTTTATCTTTCCCTCAATCATTTCGCATATTACTTTGCAGTCGGTCTTGCAGGAAGCGTTTATCAGGATATCAAACAGTAAGTTTGAGTGAGTCTGACCGAATACTACTCGGAAATCGTGCATTGATATCGGTTCGTGAAGCTCTTTTGATACATCAGCAATTATTTCACACACAGACTTTTTTAGTGTTGTTACCCTCTCGTCATCAGTGACAACAGGATCCATGTGTATCACAAGCTGTATATCCATATTCCTGAGAAAATCAAACTCAATATTGTCAATAATATCGTGGCTTGTGAGAATGTCCTCATTTGCAGGAACCTCACAATGTACGGATGCAAAGACTCTGCCTTTTCCGTAATTGTGAATTATAAGGTCGTGAATACCGATAATTCCCTGGTAGGAAAGTATTTTTTCACTTATTTCATCAACAAGCTCATTGCTTGGTGCACTGCCGAGAATGGGATCGGCTGTTTCCATTATCAGCTTAATGCCGGAATAAACAATAAATACAGCAATAGCAAGTCCGAGATATCCGTCAAGAGAAATCTCAAAAGCTCGTGAAACAAAGGCTCCCACAAGCACCGCACCTGTAGATATTACATCATTACGGCTGTCTGCCGATGTGGCTATGAGTGTTTTTGAACCTATATGTTTGCCAACAGATCTGTAAAAACTTGCCTGCCAGAGTTTTATAAAAACAGAAATTATTAAAATCAGAATGGCAGAATTACTGTAGATTGAGACTTCTTTTGAAATTATTGATTCAATAGAATCTTTAAAAAACTGCACGCCGAGAACCGTTATTATCAGAGAAACAATAAAGCCTGCAAGGTATTCAATACGGGCATGACCGTACGGATGCTCGTCATCGGCAGGCTTTTCCGAAAGCTTGAAGCCGATGAGCGTTACAACAGAAGCACCTGCATCGGAAATATTGTTTATTGCATCTGCAATTATTGCAATACTTGAACAGGAAAGACCTACAATAAGTTTAATTATGAATAAAAAAACATTGGAAAGAATACCGATAGCAGATGCAGTTTTTCCGCATTTCTGATGAGTTTTGGCACTATTATCATCAATATTTTTAACAAACAGACTTAATAAACGAAGACTCATAAAACACTGTCCTTTCGTTTTTTGAGATTTTATAAGGGAGGTGCCAAGGCGCCTCCCTTATTCTTTTGATATATACTCAACTCCAAATTACACATCGTGTAGTTTGCATTGTAATTTACATTTAAGCTCTATATATATCTTAATCCCGAAAGATTATTTTGCGTAGTCGATTGCTCGGCTTTCGCGAATCAGATGAACCTTAATCTGACCGGGATATTGTAATTCGCTTTCAATCTTAGCGACAATTTCTCTTGCAATGACTATCATCTGGTCGTCATTGACTTCTTCAGGCTTAACGGCTATGCGGATTTCGCGACCTGCCTGAATAGCAAAGGATTTTTCAACGCCGCTGAAGCTGTTTGTGATTTCTTCAAGCTTCTGCAGACGCTTGATGTAGTTTTCAAGATCCTCACGGCGGGCACCGGGACGGGCTGCGGATATAGCATCGGCTGCCTGAACGATAATTGCCGTAATAGTTGTGGGCTCAACATCTCCGTGGTGAGCTTCAATTGCGTGGATAATATCCTGATGCTCCTTGTACTTCTTGGCAATATCAACGCCGAGCTGTACGTGAGAGCCCTCGATTTCCTGGGTTAATGCTTTACCGATATCGTGGAGTAAACCTGCACGCTTTGCCGGCATACTGTCAACACCAAGCTCATCGGCGATTATGCCGGAGAGAATGGAAACCTCTATTGAATGGTTAAGTACATTCTGTCCGTAACTTGTACGGTATTTGAGTCTGCCTAAAAGTTTGATAAGCTCGGGGCTTAAGCCGTGAATACCTGTTTCATAAGTTGCCTGCTCGCCTGCCTGCTTGATTACGGCATCTACCTCACGGCGTGCTCTTTCAACAGTTTCTTCAATGCGGGCGGGATGTATTCTGCCGTCACCGATAAGCTTTTCAAGAGCAATTCTTGCGACCTCGCGTCTGATGGGGTCAAAGCTTGAAAGGGTGATTGCTTCGGGAGTATCGTCTATAATAAGGTCAACACCCGTCATTGCCTCGATGGTGTGGATATTGCGTCCCTCACGACCGATTATGCGACCTTTCATTTCGTCGCTGGGCAGATTAACAACCGAAACAGTTGCTTCTGTTACAAGGTCTGCAGCACATCTCTGAATTGAAAGTGCAAGAATGTTTTTAGCCTTTGCATCGGCTTCATCTTTAAATTCCTGTTCATATTCAGCAAGGCGCATAGCCTTTTCGTGCTTGATTTCTTCATCAAGTCTATGGATGATCTCTTCCTTAGCCTGCTCTGCAGTAAGACCTGAAAGGTTTTCAAGAGTTCTGAGTTCGCTTTCCTTAAGCTTTTCAAGCTCGGCTTTTGCGTCCTCTGCTTCTTTAACCTTATTTGCAAGGAGTTCTTCCTTGCTTTCGAGACTTTCGATTTTTCTCTCGAGAGTTTCTTCTCTTTTTGTTACACGGGCTTCTTGTTTTGAAAGCTCGCTTCTGCGTTCTTTTATTTCTCGTTCGGATTCGTTTCTCTGCTTGAGAATTTCTTCCTTCGCTTCGAGAAGCGCTTCCTTTTTTAAGGTTTCCGCTTCCTTAAAGCCGTCGTCAACTATTCGTTTTGCCTGTTCTTCGGCAGAGCCTATTTCAGCTTCGGCAACCTTTTTGCGATATACAACACCGCCTAAAAAGCCAAGACCAAGGCCAACAACGATAGCGATAGCAGCTACAATTGCGGTTAACAAATTAAATTCCACAGTTTTACACCTCCTTGGATTATATAGTATTTATGTGAGAGTAAAAGGACATAAAATCCTCATTTTACAATTACACATACTATAATTGTAACTAAAAATAACTGTTTTGTCAATAGAATAACTGTAAATAAAATAATATATACAAGGGGAAATGCTGTCAGGGCTTTATTTCCACAGTGTACATTGAGTCAAATGCTTCGTCCGCCAACGCCATAAAATCAAGCTTGTTTTCCTGCACTAAAACCTTTTCAAGGTCGGGCTTTGTACGGGGATGACGGGGAGTAAATACGGTGCAGCAGTCCTCAAAAGGAAGAATGGATGTTTCAAAAGTGCCGATTTCACGGGCGATTTTGATAATTTCCTCCTTGTCAAGACCTATTGCCGGGCGGAATACGGGCATATTTACAGCAGCGTCTGTAACGGCAATTGCCTGCATTGTCTGACTTGCAACCTGCGCAAGACTTTCGCCCGTAATCAGGGCTTTGCAATTATACTGATTTGCGACTCTTTCGGCAAGATGCATCATATATCTGCGCAAAAGCAGCGTGAAATAGTCTTCCTCGCAGTTGTTTTTGAGTTCTTCCTGAATGCGGGTCAAAGAAATAATGTGCACTTTTATTCCCGAGGTATAGCCCGACAGGAGGCGTGCAAGCTCAAGCACCTTTTCGCGGGCTCTTTCGCTTGTATAGGGGAAACTTTCAAAATGAAGCGCTTCGATTTCGACACCTCTTTTTGCCATCATATAACCTGCAACCGGGCTGTCAATTCCGCCTGACAGTAAAAGCAGTCCTCTTCCGCTTGAACCTTGCGGCATACCGCCCGCGCCTTTGATTTTTCCTGCATGTACATAGGCTGAATTTTCACGGATTTCAACCATAACAACAATGTCCGGATGGTTTACATCAACCTTTATTCCGCGGACAGTGGAAAGAACTGCACCACCGACTTCGGCGGCTATCTGCGGTGACTTAAGCGGGAACTTTTTGTCGCTTCTCTTGGCATCCGCCTTAAATGTTTTGCAACCGACAAGATAGTCTGGGATATAGGTCTTCACTGTTTCGAGAATAGCATCCATGTTTTTTTCGCAAACTGCGGCACGGCAAATAGATACTATGCCAAACACTTTTTTGCAGGCATCAAGAGCACCGTCAATATCTGCAAAATCGTCATTCGGTTCAACAAAAACCGTGCTTTGGCAACGGCTTACACTAAACGAGCCAAAGTTCTGGATTTTTCTCTTGATATCTCTTATCATTGCGTTTTCAAAGACGCTTTTGTTAGCACCCTTGAGTACAAGCTCTCCGTATTTTAAAAGTAAAATTTCTTTCATATTTTTTCTGCTTTCATTTTTATTTGTGATATTTTCCGCCACCGAGTATATTGTATGCACGATATACCTGTTCAAGCAGAATAACTCGCATCATTCTGTGAGGAAAAGTCATCATAGAGATTGAAAGGCGTTTGTCGCAGGCCTTTTTTACTTCTTCCGAAAGGCCAAACGAGCCGCCGATTATAAAACTTATTTCAGAGTATCCGTTATTTGCGGCATTTTCAAAAACTCCGGCAAAGGACTCACTTGACAGTTGTTTTCCCTCAACGCACATTGCAATTTTATATGACCTGGGTGGCAAGACGGAAAGAATTCTGTCTCCCTCTTTTTTCAGTGCAAGATTTATTTCTGCATTGGAGGGGTTGTCGGGGAGCTTTTCGTCTTTTATAAAAACATTGTTTATTTTACAGTAAGCATTAAGTCTTTTTTCATATTCGGCAACAGCTTCTGCAAAGAAACTTTCCTTAAGATTTCCTACAAAAATTATGTTTACAGTCATATATATCCTCTAAATTAACCGCGTGGGCAGACAGGGGTCTGCAACTGCAAGACTGATATTTCTCTTTTTGATATCACCTAAGGCACAGTAAACGGACGAAAAAGCCTCTACGGGGTCGTTGTTTTGCTCCGACAAATGTGCAAGGAGAAAATTCTTTGTACCGTTTTCGGCAAGATATGCCGCAAACTCGGCGGCATCATCGTTTGAAAGATGACCGAAACGGGACAAAATCCGCTTTTTAAGCACATCGGGGTATGGCCCCTCGTTTAACATAGTTATATCGTGATTCGCCTCAAGAATTACAGAGTCAACACCGCAAAGATTTTTTCTTACTGTATCTGTAATGCACCCCATATCGGTAGCATATCCGATAGAATGAGTCGGCGTTTTTATAACATATCCGACTGATGCCATACTGTCGTGAGAGGTGGCAAACGAAGAGACAAAAATGTCATTTGCCTGTGCCTCAAACAAAAGAGGATGTATTTTGGTTTTTTCTTCAAGCTCTGCACAAATCGCTTTGTTTAGCACCACTTCAGCGGAAGCCTTTGTCATATGTACGGTTAAATCGTACTTTTTGCAAATGCTCTCAAGACCTCTTGTGTGGTCACCGTGATCGTGTGTTACAAAAATATCGGTGATATTTGCAAGAGAAGTACCAAGCATGGATAGAGATTTCTCGATAGCGCGGGCGCTCATACCCGCATCTATAAGAATCTGGGATTTTTTGGTAGCAATAAGGCTTGAGTTTCCTTTTGAGCCTGAAAAAAGAGTGTATGCAATCACATCCGTCATACTGATTTCCTGAAATTAAGAAATTTTAATAGCACCGTAAGGTCTTACCTTCAAAACGGTAGTTGCGCCGTCACCGAATGCACCATCAAGCACTTTTCTGAAGGCAGGAACATCTTCGTTTTTTATAAATGTCTGGATTGTTCCTGCAAAACCGCCGCCGTGTACACGCCAAGCGGCATCCTTGCCCGTAAGTGCCTTTTCTGCAAGGCAAAGTGCGAGAGAAAGACCCTGTTCGGAAACATTCTTTGTTGTGTAAACGTTCTGAAGGTATTTAAAGCTTGAATTTCCCGATTCATGAACGCCTTTAAAGAATGTTGCAAGATCATTTTTCTTAAGAGCTTCGGTCTGATATGTAACACGCTTGTTTTCTTCTTTGAAGTGAAGAGCACGCATAATAGCTCTGTCGCCGAATTTTTCGCGGAGTTCGGGGATTTTTGCTATAAGCTCTTCTTCCTCAACATCACGGAGAACTTCCTTGCCGAAGAAAGCAGCAACAGACTTCATTTCAGCAGGAACAGAAGCGTAGTCATCATTAAGGTCGGCGTGGTTGCCGCCTGTATTTACAATACATAATGAGTAGCCTGCTCCCGAAAGGTCAAAATCAAGCTTTTCTATAACAGGATTCTTTGGGTTCTTGAAATCTATTGCTACAAAGCCGCCGACAGCACAAGCTACCTGGTCCATAAGACCGCAGGGCTTTCCAAAGAAAACGTTTTCGGAATATTGAGCAATTTTTGCTATTTCAGGATTTTCCACTTTGCCATCATTATAGAAATGGTTTAAGATATTTCCAACCATATCCTCAAACGCAGCACTTGAAGAAAGTCCGCTTCCCTTGAAAACATTTGAGGTAGTATAAGCATCATATCCGCCGATTTTGTAACTTGCATTCAAAAAGCCGCGAGCCATACCTGAGATAATTGCACAAGATTTGAAGAAAGTCTTTTCACAGGGCTCGGGATTGCTTACATCTACGCTGTCAAGCGGAAAACCTTCGCTCTTGATATTTATTTGCATATCTTCTCTTTTTGAAGCAACGGCAATAATGTCAAGGTCGATAGATGCGGCAATTACCTTTCCGTGATTGTGGTCTGTGTGATTTCCGGAAATTTCGCTTCTTCCTGCCACGGAGAAAAGGTCAAGGTCACGGCCGCTGCCAAACTGCTTTTCAAATTCATCAACAGCTTTTGTATAACGCGCATTTGCCTTTTCGAGGTTTTCTTTTCCGTAAAGAATTGTAAAAATTTCCTCAAAGCCATTTTCGGAAATCTTTTTCTTTAATGATTCAGCATTCATTTTATTCTTCCTTTCTTTGGTGTGGAATTTATTTTATAATTTATCAAGCTCTTCAAGAGCAAGGTAAATAGCATTACTTGAAGCAAGATAGCGGACATAGTCACGAACACTTCTGCCCGGGGCAATGTTTAATTTTTTTGTCGTTTCTCCGTTTTTGGAGGAAACTGCGATATAAACAAGGCCTACGGGTTTTTCATCACTTCCGCCTGTCGGACCTGCAATACCCGTTGTGCTGACGGCAATGTCAACGCCAAGCTTTTCTCTTGCCCCGCGAGCCATAGCGGCAGCGACTTCGTGAGAAACAACGCCGTGTGCTTTTATAAGCTCATTTGGCACGCCGAGTAAACTTTCCTTTATTTCGTTTGCGTAAGACACAATACTGCCAAGATAAACACTTGATGCCCCAGAAAGGTCGGTAAGCCGTTTGGCAACAAGGCCTCCGGTACAGCTTTCTGCACTTCCGAAGGTCAGTTTTTTCTCTTTTAGCTTTAGTAAAAGTGCATTTTCAAGTGAGTTTACATCTACTCCGTAAATGTAATTTCCGACTTCCGTCGCTTTGATTTTATCTATCATATCGCCGCAGAGCTTTTCACATTCCTCCATTGATTTGGCTCTTGCGGTAATTCTGAGTCTAACCTCACCGGTATTTACATAGGGTGCAACGGTGGGATTGGTTGAGCTTTGCATCAAATCCTTGAGCATAGCTTCAACAGAAGATTCTCCGATTCCGAAAATGTTTATGTTCCGGCTAAGCATAACATTGTCTGTGAATTCTGACAGATATGGCATAACCTCATTTGTAAACATAGGTTCAAGCTCGCGGGGAGGACCCGGTAACATAATAATAATTTTCCCTTTTTCAAAATCTTCAATTGCGACTCCGGGTGCAGTGCCGAAGTGATTTTTGAATACTGTCGAGCCATCGGGTACAAGGGCTTGCTTTTCATTGTTCTTTGTCATAACACGCCCTGTTTTTTCAAAATATACGCGAATGGCTTCAAAGCTGTCTTTATCTGTGTGCATTTCTCTGCCCATAAGCTTTGCTGCGGTTTCTTTTGTAAGGTCGTCATAGGTCGGACCGAGGCCGCCGCTTGTGATTACAATATCAGAGCGCGAAAGCGCACATTTCAGAGCTTCTTCAAGTCGTTTGGGGTTATCGCCGACTACGCCCTGATAATATTGGTTTATTCCCATTTCTGCAAGCGACTTTGAGATAAATGCAGCATTGGTGTTGACAATATCGCCTATTAAAAGTTCTGTGCCGACACAGAGAATTTCAGCAGTTGTAATTTTCGTAACCATCACTCCTTGGTAAGGTTTTTAAGGCACAGCTCTTTTAAGGGACATTCTTCGCATTTTGGAGAGCGGGCTGTGCAAACATCTCTTCCGAACTGTACTATTCTGTGGCAAAAATCAGTCTGATACCCGGGGTTTACAAGAGATGAGAGGATTCTTTCCACCTTTGCGGGGTCTTTGAGTTCTTCACCGTACATACCGAGCCGACCGCAGATTCTGATGCAGTGGGTATCTGCCACAATTCCTGGGATTCCAAAGATATCGCCTAAAAGAAGATTGGCAATTTTTCTTCCTACACCGGGTAAAGTAAGTAAATCTTCTATATTGGAGGGAAGCTCTCCGCCGAATTTTTCAATAAGCATTACAGCGCTGTCTTTTATGTTTTTTGCCTTTGTGTTAAACAGTCCGCAGGGCCTGATAATCTCTGCGATTTCATCATAAGAGGCGTTTGCAATTGATTCAAGGGTAGGAAACTTTGCAAAAAGTTCTTTGCAGACGATGTTTACACGAGCGTCCGTACACTGTGCGGACAGTCTTCCCATAATTAACAGGCGCCACGGAATACCCTCGTATTTCAGCGCACATTCGGCATCGGGATAAAGCTCTTCAAGTAGCTTTGCAATCTCATTTATGTTTTGCTTTTTCTTGTTTTGTGAAAGCTTTTTCATCTTTTATATTTCGTCTTTTCAAGAATTTTGTAATCAAAATGTTTGTCAAGTAAAAGCGAAAGTGTTTCAAGCGGAAGCCCTACAACATTGTAGTAATCGCCTTTTATATATTCAACAAAAATACCGCCAAGGTCCTGAATTCCATACGCGCCTGCCTTGTCAAGAGGCTCTCCTGTTTCCACATATGCTTCAATTTCTTGCCCCGATATTTTACGCATTTTTACCGTTGTGCATACACTTGCAGATGCGCTTGTGTTGCCGTTTGTTATGCAAATGCCGGAAAACACTGTGTGAATATGACCTGACAGCATTTTCAGCATTTTTTTAGCTTCTTCTCTGCTTGAGGGCTTTGTGAGTACCCTGCCTTTATAGCAAACAACGGTATCCGCGCCTATAACGAGGTCGCCTGGCGTATAGTCTTTGTGAGTGAGAATTATATTTGCCTTGCGGCAGGCAAGAGTTTCAACGAGCGCGGCAGGGTCTGAGGGGAGATCTGTCTCCTCATCTGCATCTGACACAAGAGTTGTAAATTCAAGTCCTAAATGTGAAAGGATTTCTTTTCTTCTCGGGCTTTTAGATGCAAGTATAAGCTTTGGCATTTTATTTTATACCCGTTGAGCCAAATCCGCCGGCTCCTCTTTCCGTTTCGTCAAGCTCCTTGCATTCTGAAAGCTTTGCAGTCAGCACGGGCATAAACATAAGCTGAGCGATTCTGTCGCCCGGCTCAATGGTAAAATCAGTGTCAGACGTGTTTATCAGTGAAACAAGAATTTCTCCGCGATAGTCGCTGTCTATAACGCCGATACCGTTTGCCAGAGCAATTCCGTGCTTTGTTGCAAGTCCGCTTCTTGCGCAAACTACCGATACAACCGAAGAGTCTTTGACAGCAACGGCAATTCCTGTGGGGACAGCTGCTCTTGAGTGTGCAGCGATGGTGATGCTTTCTTCAAGTGCACTTCTTAAATCAAGGGCGGCAGAGCCGGGTGTGGCATAAGAGGGAATCACCGCATTTTTGCGAACTTTCTTTATTTTTACTTCTGTTTGCATAATATACCCCTTTCATACGGAGAGTCTTCGTTTAAAATATGTGTTGACTTTAGTGTGCCTTTGGGTTATAATATTTTCAGTACAACAGTATACACTATAACATTATAATTATACTTTATATTTATAAATATTGCAAGAGCAATTGCAAAAAAAGACAAGGAGGAAGCAATAAATGACAGATATTTTTTCAAAAAAGCCCGAATTGCTTGCTCCTGCAGGCAGTATGGAGGCACTTGTCGCGGCAATAGCGGGTGGTGCCGACGCGGTTTATTTTGGAACTTCTGCTTTTAATGCACGAATGAATGCCAAAAATTTTGACAGAGACGAAATAAAAAGAGCAATTGAGAAGTGCCGTAACTTCGGAGTCCGTTCCAACATTACTTTCAACACTCTTGTTTATGACAGGGAGTTTTCGCCTGCGCTTGAAGAGGTGGAATTTTTATATAAAAGCGGTGCCGATGCTCTTATAATCGCTGATCTGGGACTCGCCGCGGAAATAAAGAAATATTTTCCCAATATAGAACTTCATGCGAGTACGCAGATGTCAATTCACAATATAATGGGAGCAGAACTGCTTTCAGAGCTTGGATATACGAGAGCCGTAGTCGCAAGGGAGCTTGACAGAGATTCTCTTTTTGAAATATGTCAGAAATCTCCCATAGAAACAGAAATTTTTATTCACGGAGCTCTCTGCGTGTCTCATTCGGGACAGTGTCTGTTCAGTTCGCTTGTCGGTTCACGAAGCGGTAACAGGGGGGAGTGCGCTCAGCCCTGCAGACTGCCGTATAACGGCTCTTACCCCCTGAGCCTTAAGGATAATTGTCTTGCCGGATGCTTTGAGGAAGTTTTAAAGCTTGGCGCAGCGTCTCTTAAAATAGAGGGCAGAATGAAATCCCCTGCCTATGTATACGGAGTGACTTCAATATACAGACGGCTTATTGATGAGGGAAGAAATGCTGCAAAAAAAGAGATAGAAGAGCTTGCTGCCCTCTTTTCCCGGAGTGGCTTTACAGATGGCTATTTTAAGAAAAAAATTGATACTTCAATGAATGGCATACGAACAGAAGCTGATAAAGCACAAAGTACAGAAGAAAAGAGCTTTGATATCAGGCAAAGAAGCCGTATGGTGGATATGAAAGCCGTATTTAAGCAAGAAGAACCGTCAAAGCTGACACTTTCTCTTGGAAAGACAAGCGTTACAGTTCTTGGTGAAACTCCCGAAAAGGCAATAAACGCACCGATTTCACTTGATAATGTGAGAAAAAATCTTTTAAAACTCGGCTCAACGGATTTTGTCTGCGATAAATGTGAAATAGAGCTTGATGACGGCATTATCCTGCCTGTTTCAAAAATAAATGAATTAAGGCGAAACGCTGTGTCTGCACTTGAAAAGGCTCTTGTGCCCGAAAGAAGAGTTTTGACTTTTAAGAGGGAAAACAACAGCGCCGAGGCAGAATACAGCGCAAAAAGAAGCGCAAGATTTTTAAAGAGGGAACAAATTCCCGAAAATGCGTCAGATTATTTTGATATAATATATCTTCCCCTTGAAGAATACCGGAGTGACAGGGCAAACGGAGTGATTATTCCCCCTGTAATATTTGAGTATGAGCTTGAAAAAGTCAGAAAAATGCTTGAAAAAGCAAAAGAAGACGGCGCACGGCACGCGCTTATAACAAATCCCGGACAAATAAGGTTTGCGCAAAGTATGGGGTTTGAGTGTCACGGAGATTTCAGACTGAATGTTACAAACAAGCACAGTGTAAAAGAGCTTCTTCGCCTCGGACTTGCGGATATAATCCCCTCTCCTGAGCTTACGCTTGTAAGGGTGTCAGAACTCGGAGCAAGAGCGTCTTCAAATGCGATTGTTTACGGAAGAATACCTATGATGTTACTTGAAAAATGCGTTATAAAACAGTTGTCGGGTTGTGAAAGCTGTGAGAAAAACAAGGGAATGCTTACAGACAGAATGGGCGAAAAATTCCCTGTATACAGGACTTGTGACCACAGAAACACAGTATACAACAGCAGAGTAACCTATATGGCTGACAAAAAAGAGGCGTTACTTTCTGCAGGCATTGTGGGCGGACATTATATTTTCACCGATGAAAACAAAGAAAAGGTATCTGCGGTAATAAAGGCATATAAAAATGAGACGGAAACCAAAGAGCCTATCCGCAGAATACCAAAGAAATAGCGGGAGAAATTATGGCTTATAACTGTATAGTTTGGGATTTTAACGGAACAATAATAGACGATATAAAGGTCGGAATTGATTCTGTAAATCCGCTTTTATCAGCCCGAGGGCTTAAAACAATTGACAGTATTGAAGAGTACAGACGACACTTTGATTTCCCGATAAAGGAATATTACTCTTCGCTGGGCTTTGATTTTTCAAAAGAGCCATATGAAAAAATAGCCCACGAGTGGGTTTGGAATTATCAGAGCTTATCACACACAATTAAGCCTGTAAGTGGCGTTTGTGATGTCATAAAATATTTTTACGAAGCAGGACTTAAACAGATAATACTTTCCGCTTCTGAGCGCGATATGCTTGAAACAAAGCTTATGGAAATTGGTGTTTCAGACTATTTTGAAGACATACTTGCGCTTGACAATATTTATGCACACAGTAAGCTTGAAATAGCAAAAGATTATTTCAAAGGCAAAAACAAAAGCCAATATCTTATGATAGGCGATACGACTCACGATGCTTTTGTTGCAAAAGAAGTTGGCATTGATGCAGTGCTTGTCTGCGGTCATCACGGCAGAGAAAAGCTTGAAAAGGAAGGCTTTCCCGTTTGCGACGATATGATAAGTTTTCTCAGTGATATCAAGAACGGAAACCTGATTATTTAGGGGGTGCAAAATGACACAACTTAATAATATGGCACCCATAGCGGTAATAGATTCGGGCGTGGGCGGACTGTCGGTTCTGGCAGAACTCAGAAAGATTATGCCCGAGGAAAACTACCTTTATTACGGCGACACAGCAAATGCACCTTATGGCACAAAAAAGCGGGAGCAGGTGCTTGAAATAATGCTTGAAAACACCGAAAAGCTATTGTCTTTGGGAGCTAAAGCGATAGTGGTTGCGTGTAATACCGCAACGAGTGCAGCAGTAAGAGTAATGCGTGAAAAGTACCCAGACTTGCCTATTGTCGGAATAGAACCTGCCATAAAGCCGGCGCTTCTGGTGTGCGAGCATCCAACGGTTGTTGTAATGGCAACACCTCTTACCCTTGCGGAAGAAAAATTCAATGCTCTGAAAGAACGATTTGCAAATGATGAAGAAATAATACCTTTGCCGTGCCCCGGACTTATGGAGATTATAGATGCGGGAAACACGGAGGGAGAAATTGTTGACAGGTATATAAACGATGTGTTTTTGCCTTTAAAGGGCAAAAAAATTGATGCAGTTGTACTTGGTTGTACCCACTATCCGTTTATAAAAAAGTCGCTTCAGAAGCATCTCGGCAGTAAAGTGGCAATCCTTGACGGCGGCAACGGTACAGCGAGGGAAGCTAAACGCAGGATAGAAGCGGCGGGTATAAAAAACAAAACAAAAGCTATCGGAGAAATAAAATTTGTTTTTTCTTCCGACAGCAGAGCAGACAAGGCTCTGTGCGAGAGACTGCTTAAAGAAATAAACTGAAAAAGGAGGGTGGCAAATGAAAAAAATCGATACTGTTTCCAATAATACACCGATTGAGTATATTCCCGGCATCAGTACAGTCAGAAAAAAGAGCTTTGCCGCCCTCAAAATTGATGATCTCGGTTCCCTTATCGACCATTTTCCGAGGGGATATCAGAACAGAAACAAAATTTATGAATTAAAGGACGCGCCTCTCAACCAGCCGGTATCTTTTCTGCTGACAGTCGGAACAGACCCGAAAAGCGCAAAGCTGAGAGGAAACCTGTCTATTACAAAATTCAGGGCATTTGACAACAGCGGCAGCTGCGAGGTGCTGTTTTATAACCGCCCCTATGCAGATAAAAGCTATCCGAGAGGCTCTGCTCACAGATTCTACGGAAAACTTACATATGAAAAAGGTATGTTAAGACTCTCATCCCCCGAATCCGAGCCGTATTATGAGGGGGCAAAGTTGCTTCCGATGGTGCCTGTGTATCCGCTTGCAGCAGGACTAACTCAGAAAATTGTCCGCAGTGGCGTACGGCAAGCGCTCGATTATCTTTATCCAAAAGAAACAAAAGATAAGGATATAGCGAATGTGATGTCTCCCACAGACCCGATTCCGGGTGAAATCAGAAAGAAAAATAAGCTTTGCAGCAGGGAATATGCCTATGAAAACATACATTTTCCTACAGACGAAGAAAGCTTAAGGCTTGCGGGAGACAGGTTTGCTTTTGAAGAACTGTTTTTGTTCTCTGTCAGACTCAGCTACACCAAAAGAGTAAACAAACAGAGAATTGCGCCTCAGATGAAAGACACGGAGCTGTCCCCGTTTTTAAAAGAGCTTCCCTTTAAGCTCACGGGTGCGCAGAGTGAGGTTTGCTCAAAAATCTGTAAAGATATGGCGTCACCCTTTCCTATGAGCCGGCTTGTATCGGGAGATGTGGGAAGCGGTAAAACGGTTTGTGCCGCTGCAGGCGTTTATATTGCAGTTAAAAACGGATATCAGGCGGCGATGATGGCACCGACTGAAATACTTGCTAGACAGCATTTTGCTGATTTGAGCGAGCTTTTTGCAAAATTCGGTTTTAAAACCGCACTTCTTGTAGGAGCAACAAAGCTAAGCGAAAAGAAAAAAATATACGAGGGTCTGAAGTCAGGCGAAATAGATTTTGTTGTCGGCACTCACGCTCTGCTAAGTGAGAACGTAGAGTTTGAGTCGCTGGGGCTTGTTATATGCGACGAGCAGCACAGATTCGGTGTAAATCAGAGAAGCGCGTTAAGTGCAAAAACAAAGGGAGTTCACGTGCTTGTTATGAGTGCAACTCCTATTCCGCGCTCGCTTGCCCTTGTTTTGTACGGAGACCTTGATGTTTCGCAAATAAATGAAATGCCGCCCGGCAGACAAAAGGTTGATACCTTTGTTGTGGGAGAAAGTTACAGAGAAAGACTCAATGCCTTTATCCGCAAGCAGGTAAACGGGGGAAACAGAGTCTACATAGTTTGTCCAACTGTAGAGGAAACAGAAGAAGAGGAGGAAGCGGATCTTAGCTTTTCCGACTTCTTTGAATTTTTTGAAAAAGAAGAAAAGCCTGCGCTTAAATCTACGATAGAATATGCAAGACATCTGAGAGAGGAAGTTTTCCCTGACCTTGGAGTCGGTTATATTCACGGAAAAATGAAGAGCGCCGAAAAAGAAGCGGCTATGAATGACTTTGTAAGCGGAAAAACGCAGATACTTGTTTCAACAACGGTAATTGAGGTTGGTGTAAATGTACCCGAGGCAACTCTGATGATAGTTGAAAACGCCGAAAGATTCGGACTTTCACAGCTTCATCAGTTAAGAGGCCGTGTAGGAAGAGGCCGTGAAAAGTCATATTGTGTGCTTGTTTCGGATTCTAAGAAAGAATCTAAAAGTGCAAAACGCCTTGAGGTAATAAGAAGCTGTTCTGACGGATATAAAATCGCAGAAAAGGACCTCGAGCAAAGAGGTCCCGGAGACTTTATAATGGGCGGAAACGATATCAGACAGCACGGACAGTTGAAACTCAAAATGGCAAGTTTTACAAACGCAGAGCTTATGTTAAGAGCATCAGAGGCGGCCTCAAGTGTGCTTGACGATGACCCGAATCTTGAAAAAACTGAAAATTTGGGCTTAAGACAGGCTCTTGGAGAACTTGAAAAAAAGCAGGTTAGTGTAGCAAATTGACCATTCTGAAACGAACAGGAGAAAATTTATGGCAGTCAGACCAATAGCGGACGTTATCAGACCGCAGAGCTTTGATGAAATGATAGGTCAGGAAAAGCTTGTTGGCGAAAAGGGTGTTCTGCGTAAAATGGTAGAGTCGGGGCACCTTACAAATATGATATTTTTCGGCCCTCCTGGCACAGGAAAGACAACTGCCGCTAAAATTATAGCAGAGGCGTCGGGCATGACTTTGAGGGAGCTTAACGCAACAAATGCGTCTCTGTCAGACATAAAGGCGATAATAAATGAAACCTCTACTATGCTCGGCAGCGCAGGAATACTTTTGTATCTTGACGAAATCCAGTATTTTAATAAAAAACAGCAGCAGTCGCTTCTTGAGTTTATTGAAGACGGGCGTATCACACTGATAGCATCGACAACGGAAAATCCTTATTTTTACGTATATAACGCAATTATCTCCCGTTCAGCGGTGTTTGAGTTTAAGCCTGTGACACCGGCAGAGTGTGCAAAGGCATTAAAGCGGGCACTTGATATAATTAACGAGAGGGAAACGCTTGCAAAAAAGGTAAGTGATGAAACTCTTTTACATATTGCAACTCTGGGCGCCGGAGATGTGAGACGCTCGGTCGGAATACTTGAAAACGCCTATTACTCGGTAAATGACGAAATAACGATTGAAACCGTAAGCCTTTTTGCAGACAAAAATATCGGAAATTTCGACAGACAGGGCGATGTTCACTATGATCTGTTGTCTGCTCTTCAGAAATCGATAAGAGGCTCTGATCCGGATGCGGCAGTATTTTACCTTGCAAAGCTGTTAGAGGGCGGGGATATTATAAGTGCCTGCAGGCGATTGCTTGTTATCGCGAATGAGGATATAGGACTTGCCTATCCATTGGCGGCAGTAGTAACAAAGGCGTGCTGTGATACCGCCAGAGAACTCGGCATGCCCGAAGCGAGACTTCCGCTTGCAAATGCCACGGTCTTACTTGCAACTGCACCGAAGTCAAACACGGCACATAATGCAATAAATGCGGCGGCAGAGGATGTCAGTCGCGGTCTTGGACAGAATGTTCCAACAATACTTCAAAGTCCGCTGTTCAAGGGCTACAAGTATCCGCACGAATACAAAAACCATTATGTAAAGCAGATCTATATGCCCGACGACCTTGTGGGCAAAACATATTATGAATATGGTGACAACCGCACAGAGCAGGCGGCAAAGGCATATTGGGACGAGATAAAAAAGGGTAAATAGAGGAAAGGTGTAAAAATGGCAAATTGTTTTTACAGCGCAGATATACTTCTGCCGAAATTCAGAGAAGACAAGAAAAAAATGAATAAGTGGGCAACAATCGCCTGCGACCAGTATACAAGTGAGAGGGAATATTGGAACGAGACAGAGAGAATTGTAGGTGACGAAGCCTCTGCACTCAGAGTAACTCTTCCCGAAATTTATCTTGAAGACGGAGATACCGCGAAGCGGATAGGCAAAATAAATGCCACAATGAAGGACTATACAAAAGATGTGCTTGAATGCTTTGAGGACACACTTATATACCTTGAAAGAAAACTTGCAAACGGCAGTGTACGACACGGACTTGTGGGTAAAATTGACCTTGAAGAATACGACTATAATAAGGGTGCCGAGACATTGGTGCGAGCGACAGAGGGAACAGTTTTATCCCGGATTCCCCCGAGAGTTGAGATAAGAAGAGGGGCAGAAATCGAGCTTCCCCACGTTATGATGCTTATAGATGACAGAGAAAACAGTGTAATTGAGCCGCTTGAAGCGAAAAAAGCGGAGCTTAAACCTGCATATTCCTTTGAACTTATGCAAAATGGCGGCGAGGCTGCCGGATATTTTGTTGACGCTGAGAGCAAAGCGCAGATAAACAAAGCCCTTGAAAAGCTTTGTGACATAGATGTCTATAATGAAAAGTACGGTGTAAACGAAAAAAAGCCTATGCTTTTTGCAGTTGGCGACGGCAATCACTCGCTCGCAAGTGCAAAGGCACTGTATGAAGAAATAAAAACAAAGCTTGGTGATGCGGCAAAAAATCACCCTGCAAGATATGCTCTTGTGGAAATCGTGAATATTCACGATAAAGCCCTCGAGTTTGAGCCTATTTACAGAGTGGTGTTTGACACAGATACAGAAAAGCTTCTTGAAGAGCTTAAGAAATACGCCGAAGAAAACAAGGGCGGCAATAATAGCTTTGAGATTGAGTGTGTCGGTAAAAACGCAAGTGAAAAAGTAGTAATCAAACATACAAAAGAAGAGCTTGCGGTCGGAGCGCTTCAGAATTTCATTGATGAATACCTGAAAGAAAACAAAGGATATGTAGACTACATTCACGGAATAGAGTCAACACAGAATCTTGCAGACAATGATAATGCTATCGGATTCCTCTTTGAGGGAATGGGTAAAAGCGACCTTTTTAAGAGTGTAATTATCGGCGGTTCTCTGCCGAGAAAGACTTTCTCAATGGGTCACGCATACGACAAGAGGTATTATCTCGAAGCAAGGAAAATAGTTGAATAAAAAACAAACCGGTGATTTGCTTTTGCAAGTCACCGGTTTATTTAGTTATTTCTTTAATCGTTTATCTGATTTTGTTGCAAGATAAGTACCAAGACTCTGGAATATCTGTACGAGGACAATGAGGAGTATTACCGCAACAAGCATTATAAGATACTTGTATCTGTAATATCCGTAGTTTATCGCAATTTTACCAAGACCGCCGCCACCGATTATACCACTCATTGCACTGTAACCGAGGATGGTCGTAATTGCAATTGTTGCATTCGATATAAGTGAGGGCACACTCTCGGGTATCATTACCTTGGTGATTATTTGTAATGGTGTTGCGCCCATACTTTGTGCCGCTTCAATTATGTTGGGGTTAACTTCTCTGAGGCTTCCCTCGACAAGTCTTGCTATAAATGGAAAAGCGGCTATAACAAGTGGTACGATTGATGCTACTGTTCCGACAGTTGTCCCGACAATAAGTCTTGACAGAGGAAAAACAAGAATCATCAGTATCAAAAACGGTATTGAACGCAGAAGATTTATTACTACATTAAGTATCTGCATAAGCCAGGCGGGGAGCGGCAAAACGCCGTTTTTCTCACCTGCAACAAGAAGCACGCCTAAAGGCAGTCCTAAAATTATAGCAAATGCAGTTGAAACAACCGTGACATAAAATGTTTCCCATATTGCAAGAGGAAATTCGTTGATAATAATTCTGATAGCTTCATTTACAGCATCAGAAGAAAAAATCTTATCAAGCATTTGATGACACCTCCTCAACATATACATCTTCTGTTTTTGACAGGTATTCAGTCGCTTTGCGCGCGCTTTCCGTGTCAGGCACACCAAGAAGCATATTGCCGTACACCTTGTCTCCGATACATCTTGTGGACGCGGCAAGAATGTTTGCCGTGATATTTATATCAACTGCCATCTGTGTTATCATAGGAGTTTTGGTTGCCAAAGCTCCGTTGAATACAACACGGAGTTTCTTTTCATCTGTGTCAACTATAATTTCGTCAGCACCGTCGGGGAACACAAGCTTTCTTGCAGCTGATGACTTGGGCTTTGAGAATACAGTCGCAACAGGACCCTCTTCTACCACAACACCGCCGTCAAGAATTGCAACTCTGTTGCAGATTTCCTCAACAACACTCATCTGATGCGTTATGACAATAACGGTTATACCGAGTCTTTGATTGATTTCACGGACAAGGGAAAGAATTGAATGAGTTGTGTTGGGGTCAAGTGCGCTTGTTGCTTCGTCGCAAAGCAGAATTTCAGGGTTTGTCGCAAGAGCACGGGCTATTGCTATACGCTGTTGCTGACCGCCGGAAAGCTGTGCAGGATATGCGTTTGCTTTGTCGGGAAGACCAACAATTTCAAGAAGCTCAAGAGCTTTATTTCTGGCGTCAGCTTTCGGTACACCTGCAAGTTCAAGCGGGAAGCAAATATTTTTAAGACAGGTTCTCTGCATCAGGAGGTTGAACCCCTGGAAAATCATTGTAACCTTTCGTCTGACCTTTATAAGCTCGCTTTCTGAAAGAGCCCCGATGTCTGTTCCGTCTATAAGTACTTTTCCCTCTGTCGGGCGTTCAAGCATATTGATACACCGTACAAGTGTGCTTTTGCCGGCACCGCTCATACCGATAATGCCGTATATATCACCGTTATTTATAGTCAGTGAGACATTTTTCAGTGCGTGTACCTCACCGTCAGAAACCGAAAAGGATTTCGATAAATTCTTTATTTCAATCATTGATATAAACCGTTCCTTATAAAGTGCGTTACCGCAGACAGATTCTGCGGTAACGTCTTTTATTACTTTGCTGTAAAATTATTTGAGAGCATCAAGAGTTGCCTGCTTACCGCCGTAAAGTCCGAGGGGCTCAACGTGGATAGCAGATACAGATACAACATGTGTGCCGTTCTGTGCATTGAAGTCGTCAAGATAAGGTACATGCTGGAAGTAGTTAGCATCAACCTCGCCGCTTTCAACTACATTGTTAGGCTGAACATAGTCTGTAAATTCAATAACTTCAAGAGTAATGTTCTTTTCTGCAAGGATATCCTTTGCAAGAGCAAGGATTTCAGCGTGAGGAGCAGGGGAAGCTGCAATCTTGATGGTTTCGCCTGCAAGAGCATCATAATTTACATCAGCTGCGTATCCGTTACCGGGATTTTCAACAACGCTTACAACTGCACCGTTGTATGTATCGGTGATGTACTTAGCAACTGCTTCACTTTCAAGGGCTGCAACGAGAGCCTTGATTTTTGCTGCTTTTTCATTTCCCTCTTTAACAGCAAGGATATTGCTGTATGCAGAAGCGGCACCTTCCATAACAAGGGCCTTTTCCATGGGATTGATATCGGCAGCTATTGCGTAGTTTGAGTTGATAACTGCGTAGTCAACATCCTGAAGCACATTGGGGAGCTGAGCAGCTTCTACTTCCTTGAAAGAAATGTTGTGGGGATTTTTTTCAATGTCAAGGATGGTTGCTGTAATGCCAACGCCTTCCTTGAGCGCGATGAAGCCCTGGTCTTCAAGAAGTAAAAGAGCGCGGGCTTCGTTTGTTGTGTCATTGGGTACTGCGATTGTAATGCCGTCAGTCTCTTTAGCACAAGAGGACATTACAACAACGGATGAAAGCAATAAAAGTGTTGCGAGGATAAGTGAAAGAATCTTTTTCATAGTTTTTCTCCTTTATGTATAAAAAATATAATAAAACAATTTCCGCTTTTGTGTATGGATAGATTATATCACCATAATACTGATGTGTCAAGTTTTTTAACAAATTTACTCGTTATCAAAGTCGGGGATTACCGAGGAATTGCTCTTGACAGATGTCAAAACAAAGTGAGTGCGCGTTGACTGTACTCCCTCAACGCTCTTGACTTTTCTGTGGAGCTTTTCAAGACTTACGGAGGAGTCGGTAAAGATTTTCAACATAAAATCGTACTCACCGGTAAGATAATAGCAGGATTGTATGCTTTCGGTTTCCCTTACCATTTCGGCAAAAACATCAAAATATTTGGGGTGCTCAAGGCTTACCTCCATAAGGGCGATAAGGTCATTACCGAGATTTTTTTGATTTAACGTAATAGTATATTTTTCGATGATACCGTTTGTTTCCAGCTTCTTTATTCTCTCAATTACTGCAGATACCGACAAATTGATTCTTTTACTTATGTCTGAAGCCTTCATTCTTGCGTTTTCTTTAAGGCAGGTAAGAATCTCAAGGTCGAGTTTGTCAAGAGGATGTTTTTCCATTAAATTGTAGCTCCTTTTTTAAACTTTGCTGTATATTTTATTCTTCTTGAACAATTATACCAAAAAAATTTTGGAGTGTCAACATTTTTGCATCGAATAATCTTTAATATTGCAAAGAGACCCGGAAAACGAAAAAATTTTATAAAACTATTGCACAAGACAAATCTTTTGTGTATAATCTTATTTGGAATGTATCATAAAATTTGTGAGGATAAAGCGAGGAATAAGACTATGAAAGAATACTATAGCCTGGATGTTGCAGGTGTAAAGCGGGACTTAAAGCTGTTCCCTGTAAGCGAAACGCTTTCTATTGCGGCATTTATTTTGTTCGGTGATGTTGAACTCACTTGTGCGGTTGCAGGGGAGCTTATAAAGAAAATCCCCGAACACGATATTCTGTTAACAGCCGAAGCAAAAAGCATACCGCTGATTCACGAAATGGCGCGTCAGCTTGGTGAAAATGAATATGTCATAGCCAGAAAAGGCGAAAAGGTATATATGGAGGACATTGTAAAGGTTACTGTTAACTCCATAACAACCCAAAGAGAACAGATGCTCTGCATCGGCAAAAAGGAAGCGGATTTAATCCGCGGCAAAAGAGTAGTTATTGTTGATGATGTTATAAGTACGGGAGACTCCCTAAAGGCGATGGAAAAGCTTGTAGATGCAGTCGGCGGAAAAATTGTTGCAAAGATGGCTGTGCTTGCAGAGGGAGATGCCATAAACCGCGATGATATAACCGTTTTGGCTCCCCTGCCCCTTTTTAATGCAAACGGCGACCCTTTAAAATAATTACATAAACAAAGACGGCTCGGGAAACCGGGCCGATTATATCGTCATTTTGAAAAGAAAGTTTGTATTATGCAAAAGACTCTCGAATTTGTAAAAAAGAATACAGTTTTTGTAATAGCAGTAATTGCTGCTGTAATTACATCCTTTATAGTGCCGCCCGACAGAGAATATCTCGGATACTTTGACTTTAAAGTACTTGCCTGTCTTTTTTCCGTACTTGCAGTTGTCTGTGCGCTCAGAAGTATGCGCTTTTTCTATTCAACTGCGCAAAAAATTGTAAAGCGCTTCAGTTCTATGAGAAAATGTGCCATAGCGCTTGTATACATAACCTTTATCGGATCAATGTTTATTGCCAATGATATGGCACTTATAACTTTTTTACCCTTGGGATACTATGTATTAAAGACCACCGGTAAGCGAGAATATATGGCGGTGCTTTTTATACTCCAGAATATCGCAGCAAACCTTGGCGGAATGCTTACGCCCTTTGGTAATCCGCAGAATCTGTACTTGTACACGAAGTTTCATATACCGACAGGGGAATTCATGCAGATAATGTTTCCTGCATTTGTTCTCTCGGTTGCTCTCATAACGATTTTTTGTGTAGTATTTTTCAAAAACGAGCCTCTCAATATAGTCATAGAGGAAAATGTTCTTGACTTTAAAAGAGTAGCGCTGTATTTAGTGCTGTTTGCAATATCCGTTATAATGGTATTCCGTGTTTTACCGTATTATATCGGACTGATTATCATATTTGTTATTTTTATATTTGAGAATCCGCGCTCTCTTAAAAAGGTCGACTATCCCCTGCTTGGCACATTTGCTGCATTTTTTGTGTTCTCAGGAAATATGGCAAGAATTGATGCAGTCAGAGAGCTGTTTGCATATCTTCTTGAAAAAAGCACGCTTCTGTTTTCTGTAATTTCCTGTCAGGTGATAAGTAATGTCCCCTCTGCCATACTGCTTTCGCAGTTTACCGAAAACTACAAAGATTTGCTTGTGGGAGTAAATATCGGCGGTGTTGGTACGCTTATTTCATCCCTTGCAAGTCTTATTACATTCAGAGAATACACCAAACACAACCCAGGAAAATGGAAAAAATATTTGCTGATTTTTTCTGCTTTCAACTTTGGTTTTCTTATTGTATTAACGGTGTTTTCTATTGCCGTAAACAGAATCATTTTATAATAACGCGTAATGTAAAAACCGCACTGAGTCACATTGACTCAGTGCGGTTTTTGTTATTCTTTAAGGAGATGCTCATCAAGTTTCAGCTTCTTTCTGAGCTTGTCCATTCGTTCGTCAAGCTCGGAACTTAATTTTGCACAGTATAAAAGCTCGCTTGACATATCATCCGTAAAGCAGTCATCTTTTTTATATCTGAGCTGATGCTCAAGGCTTGCCCAGACATCCATTGCGATTGTACGAAGCTGCACTTCGACTTTCATAATGCGCTTTTCGTGCGACAGAAATATCGGTACACCTACAATGAGATGGAGACTTCGGTATCCGTTTGGTTTGGGATGCTTTATGTAGTCCTTTCTTTCAATAAGGGTTATGTCGTCCTGAGCGAGAAGCGCGTCGCACAGGGTGTAAACATCCTCGGGGAATGAGCAGATTACCCTGATGCCTGCCACGTCGTTGAGATTTTCTTCAATCGAGGCAAGTGTAAAGGGAAATCCGCGACGCTCAAGTTTTTCTCGCATGCTGAACATATCCTTTATTCTACTTGTCATTCCATTTATGGGGTTGCGGTCAAATCGGAGAGAAAACTCCTCATTAAGCACATTGAATTTAGTTTCAACCTCCATCAGTGCACAGCGGTAATATGCTATAAGCTTTTTGAATTTGTTCATACCAAGCTCTGCTTTTACAAAGTCCTCTTCTCTCATGACCGATGCAATGTGAGGGGGCAGGACAGATTCTCTTTTTGTGGTATTTGCCACTTTTTTCACCTCTTTATTCAGTGGGAATTCTTACAAGACTTTTGTTGAAAGCCATATCGGTTATTCGGGCATAGATATAATCGCTTGCGTGTTCGGTAATATCAAAGGAGACTGTAAACTCTCGGTTTTTGCCAAGATTTACAAGGGCAGAATCATCGGGGAAATTTGCAGTAATATTTTCAAATTCTGCACCGTTAAAATCAAAGACCTCAATACTTTTGATATATGAGTTGTCCTGAACAGTAATTGCAGCAAAGGTGCGGCCGTTGTCTTTTGTGATGCTGTAATCTGTAAGCGCGGGCTTCTGGCTGTCAACTACAAATGGTATGTTTTCCGTAAAGTCTCTGCCTGACGCGTCTGTAGCAACAATTGTACAAATATACTTGCCGTCTTCATATACATAACGGGGATTATTTTTGTCCCTGCAATTCCACAGGGCAAAACTATATGAGTTTGTAAGCTCGCCGTTTTCCCCGACATAAGCTTTTTTTAAGCTCTCGTGCTTTATTGTAGGACAAACGCGCTCGCCATTTGGTGAATATATATCGATTCTCAGCTTTTTCAGATTTCTTAAGAGACTTAGTCTTAAAAATATTTCTCCGTCGGCGCCCTCGGCACAAGGAGAGATTGCAACAAGCTCTTTTGATACGGTTGATGCTTTTCTTTCTTCTCTGACATTGTAATTGGTGCCGAGTACAACCGAGTAATCGTCATATTCGTCGCCGTAATAGGTGTATAAGTAGCTCCCGCCGAAGAATCCACCGCTTTCGTGGAGGAAAGAATCAAACGGAGACATGGCATAAAAGTCACCATAGCAACCGAGAAGCGGTACCGAATAGGTGTTTTCGGCTTTTGCAAAGATATACCCCTCTACAAGCATACCGTTTTTGAAAACCTTGCTTAACTCATCAAGATTTTCACGGCTGATATCAAAGGACAAGGTAATGCTGCGCTTTTCTTTCGCCAGCAGAGTGATTTCTGCGCCGGTAAAGTTATCACAGGCAAGATTTAATTCTGCTCTGCCGTATTTTACGGAAGCATTTGCAAATTCATTTATATAATTACCTGTGAAATGAATCTGATCATTTTTGTCAAAATTCAAATAGTCGTACAGAAGAATACCGTTTGCCTTGTAAAAAGAGTCCTTTTCGGTACATAATTCCGACAGGTTTTCACTTTCATAGCTTTCACATCCGATAATTGATGACAAAGTAATGCTTTGACTGACATCGGTAAGGTTTTCAAGTTCAACCACTGCGTCAAAAGTTGTGCCAAGATTATTTCCCAAAAGAATTTTTGCCGAGCTGTTTGAAGTTATTGCTATTTCGGGAGAAATATCGGTTTTTTCAGACAAATAGCCTGCGCCCTGAAGTGTTACCGAATAGTATTTTGTCTCATTTTCGTCTGTTTCAACCATAACCGAGGCAGCGTTCATCAGAGTAGTTTTTATTCTCTCGGCCTTTTCTTTTCCCGTGTATCCGGAAAAGGAAGTGGAGACTGCCGCTGCAAGGCCTGCGCTAAAGGCGGCAGCAGCGGAGCTTCCCGAGATGCTTGAATACTTGCCGTCACGGTTTAAAACTGTAACCAGCCCTCCCAAAGCCGAAAGTTCGGGCTTTATATCAAGAGTAGGAGTCGGACCCCTCGATGAAAATGATGAGGGAGAGGGCGTGATACCAAGGTCTGTAACATAGTTGATTTTAGAATCAATTATTATTTTTTTGTCCAAAACGGATTTCATTAACTCACCGTCAGCGCGGGATATAAATACTGCGGGAATAGTGGTACCGTCAAGCTGCATTGCCGTTCTGAGAGAGGAAATGCTGTCATCTTCATTGTCATATATGATAGCGGCAACGGCCCCGCAAGCGGCTGCGTTTGCAACCTTTTCAGCAAAAGTAAGCACGCCTCTTTCAATTAAGGCAACTTTACCTGTCAAATCAAGTTTTTGACCGTTCTGGGTAAAGTCCTCTTCGCTGCCAAGTCCGTTAATTACAACGTATTCAAGGGTTTGTCCGTTAAAATGAGTGTAGAATATTTCCTCTCCTGTTTCACTTATGGTGTGGTTGGAGTCGCTGAAAGGAATATATGTGTTATCTTCTTTTAACTTAAAGGCGTAGGCTTTTGTTCTGAATGTGTTAGCGCTTCCTGCCGACAGAGCGGATTTTGATGTGGACGGAGCATTTACTGTACCGCTGTCGGGAAGCAGTGTCGGGGATTCAAAATAACCGTAATGATTATCAAAAACAGAGCCTTTTCCAAGAGCCCCGTCATTGCCTGCGGGGCAAACAACAACAATTCCCTCGTTATAAAGCTTGTCTATAACACTTTCAAGTAAAGTGTCATATAAGCCGTTATCAGAAAATCCACAGGGAGAGCCCAGACTTAAGCACACAGAATCCGCGCCCAGAATGCGGGCATCCTCAAGGGCGGCAATTATAGTGCTTGTGCTTGCATTTTCACCTGTATCCGGATAGATTTTCATTGCAAGAGCCTGCGCCGAGGGGGCGGCACTGAGAATCTCATTATTCTGCGGATTGGCTGCAGCGAGAGCAAGCATAGCTGTTCCGTGAGAGCTGTTTGCAGAAACATCAAAATCTTTGCCTGCATAGTCAAAGGCAAAGGGGATTTTTTCATTTATGTAAGTATTCTTAATGTCCGTCTTGTGATTAAGTTTGCTTGCCTTTGTAAAGTTGAGAATCTGTCCGAGGCTTCTTTCTGTTATTTTAATGTCTGAGTTGTTGCCTAAAGTAAAGAGGGGGTGCTTTAAGAAAAATCCGTCGTCAAGGATCGCAACAACAGACCCGGCGCCTCTGTCGGGGAAATAAGCTGGCTCAAGGCCGGGCGCATATATCACAATGTCCTCATATTCTTCCAGAGACAGCGGAGAGTATTCTGTGTCATTAAAGACATTTTCTACGCATACTGCATTTTGAAGAAGTTCAAGCTTTGAAAATGGTATCTTTGCAGAAAATCCCCACAATAAATCTGTGTAATCAAAGCCAAACTCTGCTTCGGGAATGAGTCCTTTAATTTCAGCCTTGCATTTGCTAAGTTCAGCATTTTTATCAATTGCTACTATAACATTTATTGTTTCGGCCGAGTCTCCAAAAAGCGCAAGGCACGGAGCATTCAAGGAAAGCAGAGAGGCTATAAGCACAGAACAAACAATTCGTTTTATAATGTTTTTCATCTGTTTTTTCCTTTCACTGCATAATTTCCTTTATATCAATTTTAAAGGTTTTTGTGTTCATTGCAAAATCACTGACATCTGCCCACAAAACAGATCCTTCAACAGAGGTTATATCAAAAGCGAAAATATCGTCCTTGTCATACGGTTTTGTTTGCGAGAAGCCGGATTGGCTCTTTTTGTCAAGACTTGCGCTGTTATACAGGGTTATGCTTTTTACACGGCTTTCGTCAACGGCTTCTATTTCAAGAGTGGTTTTTCCGTCAAGCGAAGTCGTTGCAATGCTCTTTATTGTTGGAGCTGTTGTGTCAACAATAAAGGGGATGGTCATACTTTGTGTATTGTCTGAACCCTCTGCACAGGCGCTGACTTTCAGTGTATAATTTCCGTCGGGGAAAATATAATCGGGGTTCATTCCGTCTTTGCCGTCCCAGACAAGAATGGGCTCTGCCGAGTTGTGAGAGCCTTTGGTAAGGGGATTGTTTTCTACAGAGCTGTATATAGTATTTGAATACTCATCAAGAATTTCCACGGTGTAGCCGTTTATATTTTTCAAAAGAGACGGGACAAGGTAAATCAAGTCGAAATAACCGTCGTTATTGGGAGAAAAAGCTACAATTCCCCCGTTTTCTTCGCCAAGAGTAATACTCTTCTGGCTTGGGGTGTTTGATTTTATCAAGTTGCCTTTGAAAAACGGCATCTCGCCCGAATATATAGTTGCATCGAATATATCTGATGCATCAAACTCTCCTTCAAAGCCAACAAACGGAACAGAGCCGTTAAAGTTTTCTGAAGAGGCGTAAAGGTAGCCGTCAATAAAATAACCGTTGTCAAAATACTTTGTTTTTTCTGAAACATCAAAGGAAAGATTGAGCCTTACATAGCATTCGGCACTTCCTGCCAAATCAAGCTTTAATTTGCCGTTGCTGTTTGTGTAAATGCTTTCGTTTTCTGCAAAACCGAGCGAGTAATTGTCAGTTTTGACAGACTCTAAAAGGTTGAAAACATAATCATTTTTTTTGTTATTGTATTCAAGTTTTGCACCGGCACAGGAATCGGTAAGAATGCTTGTATCAAGGGCTATTGAGATTTTTTCGCTTGTCAGGTTTTTGATCAGCAATTCAAGGAAATAATGGTCGTCTTCTTTCTTTAAGGTCAGGTAAGGAGAAGAGTCAAGACCTGTAATGATAAAAGAAGCATTGAGAGCATTTGAAACATTTATAAGTCCGGCACCCTGCACTCTCGGAGAGTATTCGGCAGAAGTGTTCTTGTCAATAAGAGGGGTAGCGCTGGTCATCAATGCCTGTTTGATATACAAGGGTCTCTTTGAAAGAATATATTTGCTTTCTTCAAGATCGAGTTTTTCGTTAAGCAGGGCGGCAACTCCCGAAACAAAAGGTGTTGCCATAGATGTTCCCGAGAGAGACGTGTATGTGTTGCCCGGAACTGCGGAATATATACTTTCGCCAACTGCGGTAACATCGGGCTTTAATTTCATATCGGGGGTCATACCCCAGGAAGAAAACGAGGACATGCTGTACGCGTTTTCGTTTTCTGTAAATTCACTCAGACTGCCGTCAAAAATAAGCTTTTTATTGGGAGCATTTTTCAAATACCTGCCGTCATCCTTTGAAATGAATACTGCGGGTATTGAGCATCCCGTAAGATCCATTAGCACATCTTTTTCGTCGTCGTTACCGTAAACAATAACTGCAAGGGCACCGTGCTTTGCTGCGTTGTTTACTTTTTCTGAAAATGTTATAACACCTCTTTCCACAAGGGCAATTTTCCCTGTAATATCAGCATTTTCACCCGTATAATCAGAGTCGGCGCCAACTCCGTCTATTACACAATATCCGATTTCGCTTTTGCCAAAATGCCTTGTAAAATTGCCTTTGATAATATTAAGCGTTGCGTTGGTATCTGTGTATTCTATTCTTTTGATATTTCCCGCAATATCCTTGTGTACAAGAGTATTGTACGAAATATGGGTGTTTGCACAGCTGCCGACGGCGATAAAGCTTTCGATAACAGCAGGGTGATTGATTGTACCGAAGTCGGTCATGCTTGCAAGCGGATACGGAATGCCGTATTCTGCAGAAAAGGTACTGTTGCTTCCGGAGGAAGCATCGTTTCCTGCCGCACAAACAACGGTTATTCCCGCCTTTTCAAGATTTTTTGCCATTCTGTTTATGATTGAATGGGCGGTCGAATTTTCAGATCCTGAATATGTGCCGATGCTCAGATTTATTACATCGGCGCCGAGAGCAACTGCATCTTCAAGCGCTGCTGCTACAAACTGTTCTCTGGCATTTGCATTTTTGGAGTCAAAAACTTTCATTAAGAGCAGCTGACAATCGGGAGCAACACCTGTAACCGTATCGCTTTTTCCCCCGATTATTGCCGCAACATGAGTGCCGTGAGTTTCGAGAGTCGAAACATCGGTTGTGCCGTTTGTATAGTTAAAGGCGAAAGGAATTTTTTCGCTTATGTAAAAGGATTCACCCTCTTTTAAACGAAATGCCCCGAAAAGGGCGTCTTCATCAGCAAGAGAGTCCACATATTCTTTGGATACAGAGGGGTTTTCGGGAGAATAGGCAAAAACCTCGTGGTTTATGTCAAAACCGTTGTCAATAACAGCAACAACTGTGCCCCGGCCGGTGTAATCTGTGTTATGGGACTTGCCCGTGTTTATCATATCCTGCGCATACATCATCTGAGTACTGTATCCTGTACTCAACGGTTCAAAAGAACCGCAGATACTTGCGTCAAAATATTCGCTTTTATCTATAACGTCAACATATTTTCCGGGAACCTGCGCATAAAAGCCAAACAAGGCCTTTGAGAAACGGTCGCAAATGGTAATATTGTTTTCGCTTATAGCAACAAGTGCGGCTTCGGCATCATCAAGTCTTGGAAAATATTCTTCATCTGCATATACCATAATGTCGCAAATTTCATCTTTGGGGAATTGTGCCAATATGGTTGTGGCAAACAAAAACAGCATTAAAACAGATAAGACTGCAGAAAGAGTCTTTACAAGCAATTTTTTCATTTTTTCCTCTTCGTTGATAATCTGATTATTTTCATATGCAATTATTATAACATACGAAAAAGAATTTGTAACCACAAATCCATATTTTTATCATTTATTTTACAAAAAATCCCCAAACACGTAACTTTAAAGCATTCCAAAATAGCAGGATTAAGCAGAAAATGAATTTTATTCATAACACGGGGTAATAATCAGATATCGTAAAAACTTTGAAACGGAGCTTTTTATTATGAAAACAAAACACGATTATTTCTTTAAACGCTATATTTCCTTTTTACTTGCGGCTTTTTTGTTTGTATATTCAAGTATGGCATGTCTTCCTGTAAACGGAGAGGAAGAAATATATTCTAAAGTGCTTCGTCTGCATATTCTGGCAAACTCTGACAGTGATACTGATCAGGCGATGAAGCTTTTTGTAAGGGACAGTATTTTAAAAGAACTTGGCAAAATGTATGAAGAAAACAAAATCAGTGACATAGAGGAAGCAAAAGCATTTGTCGGTGCAAACATAGAAAGACTCAGCTTGTGTGCACAGAATGCGGTAAACAAATATAATCCCGATTGCGGATACACAGTAGAGCTTGAACTCGGAGAAGAATATTACCCGACCAAGGAATACGAGAGTGTCACTCTGCCTGCGGGAAAGTATTCTTCGCTCATTGTAAAAATAGGAAAGGCAGAGGGACATAATTGGTGGTGTGTGCTTTTCCCGACTCTGTGTCTTGCAACTGCAACACGCAAAGACAGTCTGGCAGATTCATATGTTTATGAAGAAAACGGCGAAAAATTTATAGAAGCAGGCTTTACGCCGCACGAGCTTCGCATAATAACAGAAAGCGACAAAGCGGAGGTCAAGATAAAATTCAGAACTCTTGAAATACTCGGTGAGCTTTTTGGCGCAGAGGAATAAATTTTTGCAAAACTCTTGATTATCTTGACACTTTATTATATAATTGTAGAGATAAGGTGAAGAGGAGGTAAGCACAGTGAGCACAGAAGCAAAAAGCACGGGACTAATGAAAAGTGCAGTGTTTATGGTTATAGCTACAGTTATGGCCAAAGCACTGGGACTTCTCAGAGATATGCTTATTGCCGCAAGCTATGGTACAACTGTAGAAGCCGTAGCCTATGATGCAGCCTCCAGACTGCCCGTTTTGCTGTTTGACTTTGTAATCGGAGGAGTTGTAACTGCGGCTTTTATACCGATATTTAATGAACTTCTTGTAAAAAAAGGCAAGGAAGAAGCCTTTAAGTTTGCCGATAGTTATGTAACGCTTATTCTTGTTATAACTCTGGTTATTGCAATAATCGGTGTGGCTTTTGCGTCTTTCCTCGTTGATTTTCTCATACCCGATGCGCCGGACACCGCAAAGACTATGGCAGTGGATCTGACCCGCCTTATGTTCCCGATGATAATATTTACGGGACTTGCTTTTGCATTTGTCGGAATTCTGCTTTCGCTCGGAGAATTCAGAATTCCTGCGATTATCAGCCTTGTTTCAAATGGGGTTATGGTACTATACCTGTTTTCTGTAAACCGGGTATTCGGCATTGTCGGGCTTTCGCTTTCAATGGTAATCGGCTGGATTTTGCAGGCATTTGTACAAATACCAAGGCTTAATTCTCTCGGCTATAAGTATCGTTTTAGATTTGACTTTGGTTCAAGTTACATAAAACAAGCGGCAAAGGGCGCTTTGCCGATACTGCTTGGCACGTGGACGGGACCGGTGTGCTCGCTTATAAACACGAGGTTTGCTTCTGCAATCGAGGAGGGCCGTGCCGTTACCGCACTTGGGTATGCCAACAGATTTTACACCATAATAATCGGTGTTTTTTCATATGTTGCAACAAACTTGCTTTTCCCTTATATCTCCAAGGCATCTGCAAGCGGTGAAAAAAAGGAAGCAAACAAGCTTATGCTTTCCTCAATAAGAATTCTGATATTGATAATAATGCCTATTTCGGTTGGCCTTATAGTACTGGCAAGACCGCTTGTGTCACTTATTTACGAGCGCGGCGAGTTCAACGCGTCCGATGTTCTGATGACAGCCGAAGCACTTGGTTTCTACACCGTGGGAATGGTGTTTGCTGCAGCAAACGAGGTTCTGACAAAGGCATTTTTTGCCCGCAAGGAATATAAGGTCCCGATGTACTCTTCCATTTGCGCGATGGCGGTAAACTTTATTCTCGTTTTCCCTCTTGCGAAATATATGGGAGTTGGCGGAATTGCACTGTCATCGGGTATTGCGGTGCTTGTGGGATGCGTTTTCAACTATTTTGTGCTTCTTGGGAAAGACAAGGTGTTGTTTACGGGTAAAGATGCTTATGACATAGTAAAAATGGCGGTAGCTTCAGTTATTATGGGAGTGTCGGTTTATTTTACTGCGACCTTCTTTGACTCTTCGGTGTTAAAGCTTTTACTCGGCACAGCAGTTGGAATTGTTGTATATTTTGTCCTATGTCTTGTTTTAAGAGTACACGAAGTAAGATTTTTAGCAGATAAAGCAAAAGGATTTGTTTCTCACAAATAGTAAAACACAGGGGTTTTTGTTATGATAAAGGTACTAAACGTAATAACAGACACGAATATTGGTGGTGCTGGCAGAATTCTTGTACACTATCTCAAGAATTTTGACCGCACTCGTTTTGATGTTTATGTAGCTGTTCCGGAGGGAAGCTTGCTTATAAACGAAATAAAAGCGGCGGGATATGAGGTTATTACAACAAAATACGGCAAGGACAAGTCATTCGAACTGCCGGCAGTATGTGAGCTTTACAGGATAACAAAAGAGGTAAAGCCCGATATTGTTCACACTCATTCATCATTGAGTGCAAAACTCGCAGCATATTTTGCAGGGGTGAAGTCTAGGATTTATACCCGTCACTGTGCGTACGACCTGCCCGAATCCGCAAAACGCTTTCCCAAAAAGCAGATAAGCGGTTTTGTAAATAATACATTGTCAACAGCTATTGTTGCGGTTGCTCCTGCGGCGGCAGAAAACCTCACAGATACGGGCGTTGATCCTGAAAAAATCACAGTTATAATGAACGGAGTCGAAAAGCTTTGTGTTATTTCTGATGAAGAAAAACTCAGACTAAAAAAAGAGCTCGGATTTGAAGAAAATGATTTCATTTGCACAATGTCAGCAAGACTTGAGGACGTTAAGGGACACGACTATTTTATAAAAGCGGCAAAAACCGTAAGTGAAAAGCATAAAAATGTAAAGTACCTGATTGT
>JAZSET010000008.1:0-16554 GCA_045531795.1 Eubacteriales bacterium
TGTCCATATCGCAGCCAACGCTTGAAACAACAGGAATATAGCCGTTTTCAAGAAGAACATTTATTGTTTCAACATTGATTTTTGTGATTTCTCCGACATATCCGAGGTTTTTGTCAAGCATCTTTGCTTCAACAAGTCCGCCGTCAGCGCCCGAGAGTCCCACTGCCTTACCGCCACGGCTCTGAATAAGGTTTACAAGTGACTTATTTACCTTTCCCGCAAGTACCATCTGTACGATTTCAACAGTTTCCTCGTCGGTTACGCGGAGTCCGTTTTCAAATTTGCTTTCCTTACCGATTTTATTGAGCATTTCGGTAATTTCGGGCCCGCCGCCGTGAACAAGGACTACCTTTATGCCGATAAGTGACAGAAGAATAATGTCACCCATAACAGCATTTTTGAGTTCCTCGTTTATCATTGCGTTTCCGCCGTATTTTACGACTATTATTTTATCCTTATATTTCTGTATGTAAGGAAGTGCTTCCGTAAGAATCTGCGCTCTGTCTGTATTACTGATTTTCATAATGTCCGCCTTTCGTCAGGTGCGATAGTCACCGTTTATTTTTACATAATCGTATGTCAAGTCACAGCCCCAGGCTGTAGCTGATACATTTCCGAGATTAAGGTTTATGACAGTTGTGATTTCGCTTTCTGTAAGGACTTTCTTTGCTTTGTCCTCGCTGAAGTCAACGCCTGCACCGTTTTTGCATACTGCAACTTCTCCTGCCTTTGATTTGAAACTTACATCAATTTTGTTTACATCCACATCAGCACCTGAATATCCGATAGCGCAAAGAACTCTTCCCCAGTTTGCATCTGCTCCGAACATCGCTGCCTTAAAGAGGCTTGATGTCACAACAGATTTGGCAACTGTTTTCGCCATAGAAGTATCAGTTGCACCGTTTACCTCGATTTCGAGCATTTTTGTCGCGCCCTCACCGTCTCCTGCAATACATTTGCAAAGATAAACTGTAACTGTATTCAGCGCTTTCATAAATGCGTTAAAGTCATCGCCCTCTTTGTCGATAACATCATTTTCTGCCATACCGTTTGCAAGTACGGTAACCATATCGTTTGTAGAGGTATCACCGTCAACGCTTACCATATTAAAGGTATTTACTATATCGTTCTTTAGAGCAATATTCAGCATTTCTGATGTAATATTACAGTCGGTTGTGATGAACACAAGCATTGTAGCCATATTGGGATGAATCATACCCGAGCCTTTTGCAATTCCGCCGATTTTACATTCCTTGCCGCCCACATTGAAGCTGAGTGCAATTTCCTTTAGTGCCACATCGGTTGTCATTATTCCCTCTGCGGCATCCTTACTGTTATTACCAAGAGAATTCACAAGCGCGGGCATTGCATTTTTTATTGGTGTAATATCAAGAGGCTGACCGATTACACCTGTAGATGCAACAACTACATCCTTTTCGCTTATATTAAGTGCATCTGCACAAAGCTTACACATACCCTGTGCAATTTCAATACCGTTTGCGTTACAGGTGTTGGCGTTTCCGCTGTTACAGATTACTGCCTGAGCATAGCCGTCTGCTACATTGCTTTTGGTAACTGTCAGCGGTGCTCCCTTTACAAGATTTGTTGTATATACACAAGCAACAGTGGCTTTTTTCTCACTGAAAATGAGGCTCACATCTTTTTTGGTTTTGTTCTTTCTTATTCCTGCGTGTACGCCCGAAGCTTTAAAGCCTTTTGCCGCACAAACGCCTCCGTTTATAATTTCCATTTTATTCTCCTTATTATTAAAGCTCAAGTCCTGTAGTTATATCACAACCAAGAACAATATTCATACACTCAACTGCACATCCCGAAGCACCGTGACCGAGATTATCAAATGCCGCACATAAAAGTATGCGCTCGTCATTACCGAGTACACCGACCTGCATACTGTCAAGTCCGCTCATTTTTGCACCCGATAAAAATCCGTTGTCTGCAATTTCATCTGTATATTTAACAATCGGTCCCGTGTACAGGTCACTGTAAATTTTCTTAATATCTTCTATTCCGCCGGACTTCAGATCCTTTGCAAAAAGCGGTACTGTTACAACCATTCCGCTGTAGAAGTCTGATACCACCGGACAGAATATAGGGTTATTTTCAAGTGTACAGATAGCTTTCATTTCTTTAAGATGCTTATGATTTTGTGTAAGCCCATACTGACGGGGTGCACCAAGTAACACATCCCTGTCCTGTGACTCATACTCTGCAATCATCTTTTTTCCTCCACCCGAATATCCGGTTACGGAATGGCAGAACAATGCTGCACTCTTATCAATAATCCCTGCCTTAACAAGAGGTGCTACAAGCGATACAAACCCGCCTGCGTGACATCCCGGCACGGCTATTCTCTTTGAACTTTTAATCTTTTCGTGCTGATTTTCAAGTTCGGGAAGTCCGTAAACAAAGTCAGCATTAGTTCTGTGAGCAGTAGATGTATCAATGATTACCGTTTTGGGATTTTCGCAAAGTGAAACAGATTCTATTGCTGCATCATCAGGTAAACATAGAAAAGTTATGTCGCTGTTGTTTATAGCCTCTTTTCTTTTTTCGATGACTTTTCTGTCTTCTTCAGCTAATCTTATCAGTTCAATATCATCTCTTGCTTCAAGTCTCTGGAAAATCCTAAGTCCAGTTGTTCCTGCACTGCCGTCAATAAATACCTTTTTCATTGTCTGGATTCCTTTCGCTGGGTAATAGTTTTATTTCAACTATTATTTTAAGCGATTACTCGCTTTATGTAAAATTATACATCATATTTGCATAAAATGCAATAGTTTTTTATAATTATTCGCTGATTTATGCACATTTTTGCATTTTGTTAATTTTTTTAATGTATAACTATGTATTTTTATCAATTTCCACAATACTCAGTTCATTTCCTCAAGATAATATACATAATCAAGAGACCTTAAAGCCTCAATTATTTCAATATGAGTCTTATATTTCTTCAGTTCCTTACTGTTTATCGTAACTGCTACCGAATAAACACTCATACCCGAATTTACATATGCGGGATTTGCCTCAATTTCATCAATAACAAGACCAAGCTCGCGTATAGTTGTAACAAACGCCTGAAGATTACTGCTGCTTTTAAGTTCAAGGTGCATTTCGAAGTGATTTGATCGGTCCTTCAGATAGCGCTCAAATTTCGGGAAAAGTGAGAGGCAGAAAAGAAGTGCTATAAACGAAATAAGTGTAGCGGTATAAAGTCCCGCACCTATAGCAAGACCGATTATTGCAACTGCCCACAGTCCGACAGATGTTGTAAGTCCTCTGATCTGATTTTTAGAACTGTATATCATTGAGTTTACACATATTGTTGCTGAACCTACTACAATTGCTGCGGATATAAAGTAATATCTCGCTCCGACATAAATATCAATAAGCATACCTATAGTTGACGCAAGGCATACAAGCATAAAGGTTCTGAGTCCTGCTGAATGTCTTTTGCTTGATCGCTCACAGCCGATTATTGCAGAAAGGACAAGGGCTATCAGTATTCTGAAGCCTATTGACCATCCGTTTAATTCTGCTGACCAGTCTCCAAGCAGATGTACAACGGGATCTGTTATTTGAATTTCACTTATTATATTCATAATGTTACCTCACTATCTTCTCTTGTTGAATCTTTGTCTGCGCAGGCTTATTGTCTCAAAATGCTCTTCTGCTGCATTTGTAAACGCCTGCTCGTCATCGCTGATATTTGATTCGGGAATATCTTCCTGGATTTTTTTAATTCTTTCGATTAAGAGCTCGACTTCATTTTTCATAACGCCGTTTTCGCTCTTTTCTTCAACTGTGACAATTTCCTCAATTTTGTTTGAGCAGTCACCTGAGCGAAGCAGGGCAAGCTTTGCAAGTGCGGGTCCGGTAAGCTCGTAAAGTATGCCTGCCGACACAATAACAGTTTCAAGTGCTGTGCCAAGGTCACCGCCTATGGCTCTGGCTCCCATCGTTGCAAGGGGAATTGCCACACCTGCCTGAGGTATGAGCGCAAGACCTATATTGTTTCGTATTCTTTTTGGCTTATCCGCCACAATGCTTCCGATAAAAGCACCTGAGAATTTGCCCAGAATTCTCACAATGAAGTATGCGACACTGACGATGATAAGTGAAACGGCACCTACACTTCCCACAGGCGAAATCAGTGTATCAAGTCTGAACGAAAGACCGCTTCGCACAAAGAATAAAAGAAGAAGTGGCGGTCTGAAATAGTTAAGTTGCTTAAACAGCTGTTCATCGTCACTGATATTTATGTAGATCATACCCATCGACATACAACCAAGCAGTGGCGAAATGTCGAGAATGGTACATATTCCGCAAAAGCCGAACAAAAGTGCAATGGAAATTATGAGTCTGTTATCATTTGAACGCTTTTTCTGTATCATAATTTTTAAAAGCACACCAAACAGCGCGCCAAGTACAATTACGCCCAGATTCATAAGCACAGGCTCAAGAATGCTGTTTAAATCAACATTCGACGAGTTTGCTGAAGCGAGTGCTACAGATATTGAAATGCTGTACAAAAGAAGTCCGACAATATTATCTACTGCTACTGTTTGCAATAGTGTATTTACGAAATCTCCTTTTGCCCTGAGCTGACGGATTGTCATCATTGTTGAAGTAGGCGCCGTGACTGATGCAAGTGCAGACACCACTACAGAGAATGCAAAATTGAGCCTGAAAACAAAATATGTCAGAGCAAACACGGAAATCGTCGCAAGTCCTGCTTCAAGGAATGCAAGCAATACTACTCCGGGGCCGTTTTTCTTCAGTATATCAAAACGGAAAAATTCACCCATTCCAAATGCAATGAATGCGAGTGCGATGTCTGCAAGGAAGTCCATTCCGCTGATAATATCTGACGGTACAAAATTCAAAAAATAAGGACCGATAATAATTCCTGTCAATATGTATGCAGTTACATCAGGAAGCTTTAATACTTTTGTTATGCGTGTCACGAGAAATCCGAAAAGCAGTATCAGTGAAATTGAAATGACTATACTTGCACTGAGAGAAGTTATGTTTAATTTTTCAATTATGCTCATACTAAAATCCTCCTGACATAAAATAATAATTATTATACTACTATACTTAATTAAAGTCAAGCCCCAGATATTATTTGTCGATTTTAAAGTAAAAAACGGACAGAAAACTGCCCGTTATATTTTCTACGCGTAATATTCACAACCGTCTTCAAGCCTTATTGCACAAAGCGGACTGTCATTGTCCTCTCCGCAATTAAGCGAAATATGCCCGTTATATTTAATGATTTTATCTTGTTTCTTCCCATTTATTTCAAAAGGTCGATGCCCGGTTATAAGATACTTATCCTTAAAATAGCATTTGTTTAGTTCGGCTTTTTTAAAAACAAGGTCATCGGGTGTATAAGAGGACATTTCACTCTCTTTTCCATTTATTCCTGCGTGCACTAGTATATATTTTTTGTCACACACTTCTATTTCTTCGTACAGCGGCAGCTCCTTCAGATAATCCACCAACGCCTCCCTGTCATACTCATCAAGCTTTGAAAGTCCGTCAATTGTTGTTCTTCCGCCCATTTCTATCCATTTATCCATCAGAGTTTCATCGTATTTTCTGCTTTTTTTCATTTTTTCGAGCACCTTTAGAGCGATATATTCGTGCTCGCCGAGTATCGGAAATACATTGGTTCTCATACTCATATCCATTATTACCTCGCAAGGCTTATCACCTATATCTATCATATCGCCAACGACATAAAGGTCATCACTGTTTTTAAATTTAATATCCCTCAGAAGTTTCAGATATTTATCAAATCTTCCGTGAATATCGCCCATAACATAAGTCAACACAATCCCCTCTTTCAATTTATTTGGTGTTTGTGTTATTTTACCACGATTCATTTGTCGCTTTTTGTAAAGTTAAGTTATTTCATTATTTATCAGTTCAGACACAGTTACAAATTTATATCCCTGCGAAAGCAGTTCGGGAATAATCGTTTCAAGTGCCGGACAAGTCGGACTTTTTCCGACTACATAGTCGTGAAACAGTATAATGCTCCCCGGCTTTATTCCCTCCTTAACGCAGCTGCAGATTTTGTCCACCTCGTTATGCGCCCAGTCAAGTGTATCTATATTCCATAAAATAATGTTGTAATCAATTTTGCCCACAGCTTTTGCTATCTGATCTGAATAATAACCCTCAGGAGGTCTGAACAGTTTTGGTCTGTATTCGGCAATTTCAAATAGCTCATTTTCTGTAGCTTCAAGCTCCTTTATCAGTCCCTCATAGGAAAGTTTTCGCATTTTACTGTGATTATAGGTGTGATTGCCTATTTCATGACCGCTGTTAATTTCCCGTTTGATTATATCCTTGTATTCGTGCGCCATCGCTCCCACGACAAAGAATGTTGCCTTTACATTATATTTGTCAAGAATATCGAGTATTTCGGGCGTTCTGTATTTATGAGGTCCGTCATCAAATGTCAGTGCCACAAGTTTTTCGTTTGTGTCGCCACTGTAATACACACTCCCGGCACTCGTATCATCAACGCCGGATACTGAAACACAAAAACTTAAGACAAGCATTGTACAGGTTATCAGACTGATTATTCTCTTAAAGTTCATCAAGTGTGCCGAAGCGATATCCCATATTTTCAAGTCTTGTCAGCAATTCATCAAGTATCTGAGCATTTGTCGCACTTGTCGGATGCAATAGCATTATTTCGCCGTTGTGAATATGGCCAAGTACTTTGTTTATTGCCCTTTCAGTGTCGGGCTGCTTATTATTATCCCAATCTGCATAAGCAAAGCTCCAGAATACCGTTTTGTATCCAAGCTCTTCGGCAAATTTTAGATTACTTTCATTAAAGCTTCCCTCGGGCGGTCTGTAGAATTTTGCAAGTGTCTTTCCTGTATATTCCGTATAAATATTTTCGAGTGACACAAGTTCCTTTTCAAATTCTTCCTTATTATTTATAAGAGACATATCCTTGTGCTTTGCCGTATGATTACATACAAGATGTCCCTCGTCTGCCATCCGCTTTACAAGCTCCGTATCGTGTTTTATAAGATTTTCAAGTATAAAAAATGCTCCCTTTGCATTATGCTTGTTTAATGTGTCAAGTATTTTTTCAACATTTCCGTTTTCGTAACCCGCGTCAAATGTCAGATAAATGACTTTATCGTCTTTTCCAAGGTATACGGCACTGTAATTATCTATAACCGTCAGTTCGCCCTCAAGTACCGGGCGTTTATGCTCATTATTATTTTTTACATACCAATGTATCGGCTTTTCTGTTGCGCTTATCGCAACTGTTACTGATATTGTCATCAGAAACACCAATATAAATAGAACTATTCTTTTCATAAGCTCTCCTTTCAATTTTATTTTCACAATTATTTTTTGCTGTTTTCTCGCATAAAAACGAGTTATTTTGAGGAAAGACAGCTATTTATTAAAAAAGGCTTGACTTTATTCCTTAAAAATTGTAAAATAATTGTTGAATTATATTTTTTAAAGGAAGATTTATTATGAAAATGTGGGCAGGCCGCTTTAAAAAGCAAATCGACAGCGGCGTTAACGATTTTAATTCATCTATTGCCTTTGACAAGGTAATGTACAAACAGGATATCACCGGCTCTATCGCACACGCCACTATGCTTGGTGAATGCCGGATTATTGAAAAGAGCGAGTCTGAAAAAATCGTAAAGGCTTTAAGAGAAATTCTTTCTGATATTGAAGACGGAAAGGTTGAATTTACTGCTGATGCCGAGGATATTCATATGAATATCGAAACTATACTTACCGAAAGAATCGGCGACACCGGCAAGAGACTTCACACAGCCCGCAGCCGTAACGACCAGGTTGCTCTTGATATAAGAATGTATCTCCTTGCAGAGCTTTCAAGAGTCAAGGCGGCAGTTTTAGGGCTTTTAGAAGCTATCAGGGACAAAGCCTGCGACAACATAGATACCGTTATGGCGGGATACACTCATCTTCAGCGAGCACAACCTGTTACCTTTGCCCATTACATACTTGCTTATTCCGAAATGCTCCGTCGCGACTATGACCGGCTTATAGACGCCGAAAAGCGTATGAATGTAATGCCTTTAGGTTCAGGCGCCCTTGCTTCTACAACATATCCGATAAACAGAGAAAGAGTTGCAGAGCTTTTAGGCTTCCCTGCAGTTACACGAAACAGTATTGACGGAGTTTCTGACCGCGACTTCGTTATTGAGCTTGCAAGCGCACTTTCAATTCTTATGATGCATATGAGCCGTTTCTCTGAAGAAATTATACTCTGGTGCTCATCTGAATTCGGATTTATTGAGCTTGACGACGCGTTTTCAACAGGCTCATCAATAATGCCTCAGAAGAAAAACCCCGATGTTGCAGAGCTTGTGCGCGGCAAAACCGGCCGTGTATACGGTTCTCTTGTGACTCTTCTGACACTTATGAAAGGACTTCCGCTTGCGTACAATAAGGATATGCAGGAGGATAAGGAAGCAATCTTTGATGCGATTGATAACACCGTTCTTTCGGTAAATGTATTTACATCAATGTTTGCTACAATGACAGTCAAGGCAGAAGTTATGAGAAAAGCTGCAGCAAAAGGCTTTATCAATGCTACTGACTGTGCCGACTATCTAGTTAAAAAGGGTCTTCCATTCAGAGACGCCTACAAGGCTGTCGGCACTCTGGTTGCAAGGTGTATTGAGCTTGACACTACTCTTGAAGAGCTTGATTTAGACGAATACAAAAAAATCTGCGAAACATTTGAGGGTGATGTTTACGACTCTATTGACCTTGACACCTGCGTAAACGGCAGAAAAGTCACAGGTGGTCCTGCAAAAGAATCCGTTCTTAAGCAGATTGAAGTACTTGATGAATTTATAAAAGCCGTAAAGTAATAAAAATAGCCGATGCGATGCATCGGCTTTTTTATTCAGTTACTATTTTCTGTGCAAAATTCTTTATATACTCCACCGCACCATTTTTACATATCTTATCAATCTCATCATATGCCTTTGCAAGCACACAGGGAGAGCGAAGAGATACATTATGACAATCGGATGCAACCACCGCAACAAGTTGTATTTTCAATAGTTTTTTTGCAGTTTTTGCGTACATTTTTTCAAACAGACTTGAAGCATCAAGCTGGATAATAGCGCCGATGTCAAAAAGTTTTTCTGCAACATTTATATCCTTTATGACAGGAAAATATCTCTCAACATGTGCAATTATGGGGGTAACATTGAAATAATCAATGAAATTGATAATAAGTTCAAACACTGACTTGTCCCATTCCTTATCAAAGGGCATTTCGACAAGTACATTTCTTGTATCACCGATACAAAAATCGTCAATACTGTTAAGATTAAGAATCCGTTTTGTAAGTCTTAATTCGCATCCCTTAACGAGTTTTATATTCTGCTTGTCAGCAAATGGAATCAAAGCCTTTATTCTGTTGTTTCGGATTTCAACAAATTGTTCGGGAGATATATTTGTAAAATCAAAATGGGGTGTGCATACCGCCGTGCTTACTCCTATAGTATTCATAGCAGCAAGCATTTTTTTGCTTACATCGATGCTTTCAGGACCATCGTCAATATCAAAAAGTAAATGTGTATGTAAATCTACCATAATTACCTGTAATTGTAGTACCTGTACTTCTTATAGTATCCCGATGAAGCACCGTTTATTACATCGTTTAACACAAAGCCGAGAACACTGGCTCCCGCATATTCAAACTGTGTAAGCACCTTTTTGGTTTCGGGGTGTGTGCTGTATGCACTGCGTACTACTATAATGGTCCCGTCTACAATATTTGTAAGTGTCAGGGCATCTGATACTACGTTAACAGGCGGCGTGTCAAATAATATATAGTCATAATCTTCTGAAAGCTTATCAATCAATTTTTTCATTGCTTCGCTTGCAATAAGCTCTGCAGGGTTCGGCGGAATAAGTCCCGCAGGTAATATTTTAAGATTAGGTTTATTTGTATCTTTAATTGCTTCTTCTATTGTACACATTCCCGAAAGAAGATTGGAAAGTCCAACACGGCTTTCAAGGTTAAAATACCTGTGTATTCTCGGTCTTCGCATATCACAGTCTATAACAAGAATCTTTACCTCTGTTTGAGACAATGTTATTGCAAAGTTAATTGTTGTTATTGTTTTGCCCTCTCTCGGATGAGCACTCGTTATTGAAATGCGTTTACAGTGGTGTTCAGTATCTGCAACAGAAAACTGAACGTTGGTTCTTAACGCCTTGTACGCCTCGGTAATCTGAAAGTTAGTTGTGCGGTCTACTGTATTCAAAACACGAGCCTTATTATTTTGCGTTTTCACCGTATTTACCTCCATATCCGTATTTAGAATTTTTGTTACCCTTTATTACTTCATCAAAGTTTGGTATTACACCAAGCACGGGAACATCATAGAATTTTGTAAGATCGCTTTCAGATGAGATTCTAACATCAAATGCTTTGGCAAGAATTATAATAAGTGATGAAACAAGTGCTCCGAGCAGTCCTCCTAAAATTGTGTTTCGGTTCACAACATCATTTGTTCGTCTGACACGCTCGAACTTAGGAGCATTTGTTACGGTAAGCGCCTTAAAGCCTTTGACTTCATATATACGCTGAGGTGCAATCTCTGCAAGTTCAACTGCGATTGAATACGCATCCTCGGGATACTGGGAATACACAGTAGCACGGAAAAGGTCCGTATCAGCCTGCTCGGCATATGTAATTTTTGAGGAAAGACTGCTTGAGGTGTAGTTCCCGATGCATTTTCCGTCTATTTCTTTTTCAAGCATATCAAAGAAATCCGCATTTGCAAGAAGTTTGATGTATGTCTTCATAGCTTCTCTTGCATAAGTCGTTGTCTGATATGCAGTTGATGCCGATGTGATTTGCGAGTTGCCGAATTCAGGAGCAACATAAAATTCAATTGTAAGTCCATACATCGGGGTTATGTTAAAGGTGCTGTATAAAAACAATACCACAGCACACAGTACTGTACTCAGTACTATAATCCACCACTTCTTAATGAGCGCTTTCAGCACATCCAATATGCTTATTTCCATGGATTCCATTTCAAATTTTTCCATACTCTCACATGCTTCCTTTCGCTTTGGGAAATAATTGACACGGTACAAAACCGCGACTGATAAAAGATTATGTTTATGCAAAAGCATAACCTATAACATTATAACAGACATCACCGTCATTGTCAATAAGTAAAAAAAACTTTTAAGTTATGTTTTTCGACAGATAAAAATTTTTTGGATTTTTTTGAGAAAACTATTGATTTTTTTTGAGCTGTGTGCTATAATACAGCAGTATGACTGCGAAGTCATATGAAGTAAGGACAGTCCTCTGCAATGCTCTGCACGAATGTCCGGATTATAAGGAGGAAGCCAAAATGGATTTGATCAAGGCTTTTACAAATGAGCAATTAAAGACAGAGGTTCCTGAAATTGTTGTAGGTAACAACGTTAAGGTACACATCCGTATCGTTGAACCTGGCAAGGGTAAGGAAGCTAAGGAAAGAATTCAGATTTTCGAAGGTACTGTTATCGGCAAGCACGGTGGCGGAATCTCCGAAACATTTACTGTAAGACGCGTAGCTTACGGCTGCGGCGTTGAAAAGACTTTCCCTGTTCACTCTCCCAACGTTGCAAAGATTGAAACAACAAGACTTGGTAAGGTAAGACGCGCTAAGCTTAACTATCTCCGCGACAGAGTTGGTAAGAGTTCAAAGGTTAAGGAACGCATCTGATTGCGTTTCTACCCGACATTTCAATAGGATTGCGAAAAGAACTGATACCGCAATTGCGGATTCAGTTCTTTTGTCGCTTTACCTATAACAGAAAGCGAATGAATTATGGCAGATATATTTGAACTTTTTAAAAAAATACAAAAATCCTCACCGGATAAAAACGAGCCCGTAAGTTATATAGTAGCAGGACTTGGAAATCCCGGCGACAAATATGCACACACCCGTCATAACGCAGGTTTTATGGCTCTTGACGTTTTCAGTGAAAAGCACAGCTTCAAAATAGACAAATTAAAGTACAAGGCTTTAACCCGTGAAGAGGTAATTTCCGGAAAACGGATATTATTTATGAAGCCACAGACCTTTATGAATAATTCGGGCGAGGCTCTCTCGGAAGCTTGTAGATTTTATAAAATCCCTGTAGAAAATGTCATTGTCATATATGATGACATTTCTCTTGAACCTGGTAAAATCAGAATAAGAAAAAAAGGCAGTGCCGGCGGTCACAACGGCTTAAAGAGTATCATTTCGCATCTCGGCTCTGATGCTTTTTCAAGAATCAAAATAGGTGTCGGAGCAAAGCCACATCCCGATTACGATTTAGCCGACTGGGTACTTGGCGATATTCAGTCCACTGACAGAAAAATATTTTTTGAAGCACTTGAAAACGCATCTTCTGCACTTGAGCTTATACTTGATAACCAAACCGATGCCGCTATGGCAAAGTTCAACTGATATTTATTAAGAAAGTCGAGCAAATATGAGAATAATTTGCAACAATATCAAAGGAGAGCGGGAATACGCAGAATTTTTAAAAACCCGCGCAGGACTTAAGTTTGAAAGAATGCGTCCTACTACCGTAACCGGTCTTACTGACGGTGCGAGGATCTCCTTTTATGCGGCGGTGATTGATGACTTGTCTGGCGACTGTCCCCTGCCTCCGCTTATCATAGTCCCCGACGAAAAGGAAGCTTTAAAGGTCTCGAATGTGCTTACAGATTGCGGAATTGAGCCTTTGACCTATCCTCTCAGGGACTTTAATTTTCATAATATCACAGCCTCCCATGGTTACGAACATGAGAGGCTTAAAGTCTTGTCTGAGCTGACTCTTTCGGGCACTTCAGGAGTAATTATTACCACACCTGATGCCGCGCTTCAGATGACTATGCCGCCTGACTATTTAAGAGAGTGCACAATAAAGCTTTCGCTTGATACTCCTTATGACAGAGACGAGCTTATAAACAGACTTATAATGGGCGGTTATGTAAGAGAAGAAGCCGTTGACGGTGTAGGTCAGTTTGCTGTCAGGGGAAGTATTGTTGACATCTTCCCTCCTTTATACGATTCTCCCCTCAGAATAGATTTTTTTGATACGGAAATTGATCAGATCGGATACTTTGACATAATTACCCAGAGAAAAACAGAAAATCTCGTTACTGTTACAATTCCGCCTGCCCGTGAGCTAATGGCTTCAAAGGAAAAACGAGCAGAAATCAGAAAAAGCCTTGAGTCTATGCTGAAAAAAGCTAAAAATGAGAGGGCAATTGATGAATTAAAAGCTGAAATAAATGCTATTGATGCAGGTTTAGAACTTGATTTTATTGATAAATTTCTTCCCTTTATATACGACGAACCATATTGTTTGCTTGATTACTATCTGAGCAAGGATTTAAATAAAAACAAGCGACCGCTTGTTTTTATGCAGGAAAGTAAAGCCTGTGATGAACGTGTCAAAGCCTATGAATGGCACCTTTCTCAGGAACTGACATCTCTTGCTGAAAACGGTACTCTTTCTCCGTCAATCGGTATCTGGGCAAAAGGGCATGGCGACTTTGAAGAATTCTGCGATCTTTGCGGATTTGTTGTAGTCGACACTTTTGCAAGTGCAAACGACAGACGAAGTGTCGGTCTTTTCACCTTTAACACCAAGCAGACAGTAAACTACTGCGACAATTTTGAATTGTTGAGCGAGGACCTTTCTACCTATATTAAACGATCCTACAGGGCTGTTGTTTTGTGCGAAAATGAGGCAGCGGCAAAAAGCGTCAGTGCTTCACTTACCGACTCGGGATTTAATTCAATAGTAGCTGACAGCACAAATTCATCTGAATCTCTGACTCCCAAAACCGTTTATGTGCTCACAGGAACTGCAATACCGGGATTTGAGCTTGTAAATACCCGTTTTGCACTGATGAGCATGCTTCCTCAGGGCAGTTACTTACGCAGTGTACAGAATACTGCAAAAAGGAAGAAAACAAGAAAAGAAAAAGAAAAACAGATTCTTTCCTATACCGACCTTAATGAAGGCGATTATGTTGTCCACGTAAACTATGGAATAGGCAGATACGTCGGTATACAGAAGCTGACAACCGACGGTGTTACCAAAGACTATATCAAACTTCAGTACGCGGGCGAAGACACCCTCTTCATTCCGACAAATCAGCTTGACAATGTTTCAAAATATATAGGTGCCAGAGCTGAAGACGGAAATGTGAAACTTTCAAAAATGGGCGGTGCTGAATGGGGCAAAGCCAAAATCAGGGCTAAGAGCTCGGCAAAAAGTATGGCTAAAGAGCTTATTCAGCTGTATGCTCAAAGGCAGAATATGCAAGGCTTTGCATTCAGTCAGGACGACGACGCTCAGGCACAATTTGATGCTTCATTTGAATATGATGAGACCGACGGTCAGCTTGCGGCAATAAACGATGTTAAGCGGGATATGCAAAAGAGTGTCCCTATGGACAGGCTTATCTGCGGTGACGTAGGCTACGGCAAAACAGAAGTTGCTCTGAGAGCTGCATTTAAAGCTGCTATGGACGGCAAGCAGACCGCTGTGCTTGTACCTACAACGATTCTTGCATTCCAGCACTACCGCACATTCATTTCAAGAATGCGTGGCTTCCCCATTAAGTGTGAAATGCTTTCAAGCTTCAGGAGTTCAAAGCAAAATGAGGAAACGGTACGCAAACTCCGAAGAGGAGATATCGATATTATAATCGGTACTCACAGACTTATATCAAAGGATGTACAGTTCAAGGATCTCGGACTCGTTATAATAGATGAGGAACAGCGATTCGGCGTTGCCCAGAAAGAACGCCTTAAAGAAATTGCAAAAAATGTTGATATTCTGACACTGACTGCAACTCCTATACCGCGTACTCTGAATATGGCGATGAGCGGAATCAGGGATATGTCAATTCTTGACGAAGCACCGGGAGACCGCTTCCCTGTTCAGACATATGTACTTGAACACGATGAAATGATTATAAATGAAGCTATCAAAAAAGAGCTTCGACGCGGCGGTCAGGTATTCTATCTGCACAACAATATCGAAAGCATCGCAACGGTTGCAGGGCTTTTAAAAAATGCTCTGCCCGATGCACGTATAGCCGTCTCCCACGGCAGAATGGACAAGGAGACCGTCAGCTCAATCTGGCACGACCTTGTAAACGGTGATATTGATATACTTGTCAGCACAACAATAATCGAAACCGGTGTTGATGTTCCTAACGCCAATACACTTATAATCGATAATGCCGACAAGCTCGGCCTTTCACAGCTTCATCAGTTAAGAGGCCGTGTAGGTCGTTCAAGCAGACGCGCTTATGCTTATTTCACCTATCCCAAAAACAAGGTTATTTCCGAAATAGCCACAAAGAGACTTTCGGCACTAAAGGAATATACCGAATTCGGTGCAGGCTTCAAAATTGCTCTGCGCGACCTCGAAATCAGGGGTACGGGTAACTTGCTCGGCTCAGAACAGCACGGACATATGGACAGCATCGGATACGATTTGTATATCAAGATACTGAATGAGGCCATTCTGGAGGAAAAGGGCGAGAAAGTCACACCTAAATTTGAATGTTCTGTTGATGTCAATTTTGATGCCTATATTCCCGAAAAATACATCAAAACAAGCACGGGAAGAATGGAAATGTACAAAAAAATTGCACATATCGAAAACCGAGAGGATTTCGATGATGTCGGAGACGAGCTTCTTGACAGATACGGTGAAATGCCAAAATCCTGCCTCAACCTTTTGTATGTTTCGCTTATAAGAAATCTTGCGGGAAATGCAAGGTTTACAAAAATTGAGCACAGAGGAAATATCATCTCGCTGTTTCCTGAACAAATTGATTTTATGGCCTGGTCAGAGATAAGCGAAAAATACAAGGGTACATTTATTCTCTCAGCCTCATCAAGGCCGACAATTATTTACAGGCCCAAAAAGAGTGATGACGCTCTTGAACTCTTATGCGATATGCTAAGCGATTATCTTGTTGCCATAAACAAGTCAAACGAAGAGAAAGGATAATAATTATGAAAAGAATTATTTGTTTTTTGCTTGCATTCATTATGCTCTGCTCTTTTACCGCCTGTTCTAAAACAGAATATGCGCTGAAGTATAATGACACCACAATTTCCGCTAATGAGTATCTTTATTGGTTAAGCTCATACAAGACTGTATTTTTGTCTTACTATTTAAACGGCAACGACTCTCCCGAACTTTGGGATTCGGAGGTTGACGAGGGGCTTACAATCGAAAACTTCTTATCCGGTATTGCCCTCGGCAACATAAAGAATAACATAATCTGCATTGACCTCTTTGATGAAATGGGGCTTAAGCTTTCCAAGGATGAAATCAACGATGCTGACGATTATGTTAACGAGCTTATCAAAAAAGCAGGCGGAGTTGACGCACTTAACAATTCCCTTTCGGCTTACGGTGTTAACAGCAAGCTTTTAAAGGAAATCTATAAAAATG
>JAZSET010000074.1:0-13885 GCA_045531795.1 Eubacteriales bacterium
CTTGCTTGACATGCAAGAGGTCATCGGTTCAAATCCGCTCATCTTCACCAGAAGCAAACTCAAACGAGTTTGCTCTTTTATTTTATCATAAATATTTTTTCAGGTCAAGATGAGTTAATGAGACTCTTGACAATAAATTTAAATTATGTTAAAATAAATTGAAATTTCTTTATCATTTGCTAGAAATTTATTTGGCGACAATCGCAGTTTACTTTTTGTGCGTGTAGCTTCGGTTGCACGCGATTTTATATATTTGGAGGCTTTTATGAAAAAAATTACCATAGTAATTTTATTAGTTTTTCTTTTGTGCTCGTTATGTCTTTGCGTTGGCGCTAAGGATTCGAATGCAAATTTAGCAAAAACTTCAGTATATGCGTTTATAAGTGAAACACCTGGTCAATTTTTAGATGAAGATACCATTGGCCCGGATGATGAATTTGTAGTTGTAACAGTTATAGATGAATGGAATGACTATAACAAAGTAATGGTACCTTTTGCCGATATAAAAAATGCCGGAGTTAATGTTAATAATATTGAGAATTACTTTTGTGCAACATTGAAGCTAAATTATCGCAGTAATAGCAAGGATGAATATGGAAACATTGTATATGATTATAGTAGCTATGAATCAATTTCGAATATTGAGACCGATAATATGATTGAACGATCCTATCTTGATATTACATATCACGAGAACGAGGATAGATTCAAGATTGAAGATAAAATTCATTACTTTGAAGACTGGAGTAGCATTCGGAATTCTATTGCTCTCTATACGGCATCAGTTCAGTCTGACGGATGGTTAAAGATTGATGAATATGATGCTCAGGTATTATTATACAATAGGTTTTATGATCTTAAACTTCTTGATGTAGACTTTGATGGATACTACGAGATAGGCTTCGTAATTTATTATAACATTGCATCATATGTTCCTGAAGAGGAACATGGAGTAGCAAACTGCGGAATTATGAGAGATGTCACTGCTATCGATGTTAAGTATTCATGCGAACTGAAATTCGGTGATTTGTTTGTCTATACATATGACCACTTAAACAATTATGTAAATGTAAAAAATATCATTAAGCCATTAAATGGTACAATTACCTCATACGAGGAGAAGTTTGAGGACGAACAACAAGCAATTGTTAGATTTGATCGAAAATTCGAATATAATATCATTGATGCTTACTATAGCAAGGATAATAATATAAGCTATCTTTTCGGCCATGTTGATACAGAATCATATTATGTTGAAAATTCGATATCTGGAAAGACCAATATGTTTGAATTATCAAAATCGGAACTTTCCCAAGTTGCTTCCATAGAAGTTGGTTCTGATGTAGTATATTATGTGTATGGTGATAAGCTCATAGGATTCGGGGATTATGCTGCATCAGATTCTAATGATATTGAAAACTTTGTAGTAAATTTCGATGCTAATATAGGAACTGTTATAACCGAAAAAATCTATGTAATAAATGGTGAAAATTACGGAACATTGCCAATCCCTTCACATAATTATTACTTGTTTGACGGTTGGTACACTCAATCAGGCGATACAAAAATAGAAAGTTCAACAATTGTCCGCTTGGATTCTGATCAGACGCTATATGCGAAGTGGCGGTGCGAAGAATTTGAACAGCTTCAGAAATATAGTCTAATATCAGAGGATGCTGATTTGGAAGCACTGATTAACAAGGAGACGCTTGCACTTTATTTCGCCAAAGCACATACCGCTATTGTGGATGATGAAGAGTGGCACGATGGAGATGCGACTATATTTTTAGATTGTGATAATTATCTCGGTGCAATTCAGTTCTGTTTTATTAAAGGAATATTTATTGACAAATATGGTGGATATTTCTATCCGAAAAGAAATGTTGAACTTAAAGATGCAATTATATGGGCTGTAAATTCCTTGAAATATTCTGTTGAATACGATATTACGACCGATGATTATTGGCAGCCTTTTTACCGTGTTGCTAAACGAATAGGATTACTTGATAACTTAGAAAATACTTTGGCAACTAAAAAAATAACAACAGCTGAAATGGTAATACTCATTCATAATATGTTAAACACAGAGCTTAATGACGGTAGTATAACATTTGAAGATACTCAATATGATGCAGATGCTTATATTGTGGAAACACCTCTTCAGTCAATTGGAGTTGATACAATTAGTGAAGATGAAGCTATTGTTGTACTTGAAATTTTAGATGAAGAGGAAGGCAATCCTATGATAGAAGTTCCATTAACTGAGCTTATTGGAGCTGGAATAGACATATATAATATCGAGGATTATTTCGGGGCTAGTCTTAGGCTGAATAACTGCCGCACATTTGATTTTAATGGAGAAATTGTTTCCATATATAAAGAATACGAGTATATTTCCAATGTTAATAATAAAAACAAATTAACATTGTCAAATTCTGATATTCAATATTTAGAAAATGAGAATATAATAATTGACGGAATTACATATTCATTTGATACAGAGAGCAATAGTAATTATATAAAGCTCTATACTTTTAAATGTATAGAGGATGGTTGGGAGCTTATTGAGGATTATGAGGCATACGATAGTATCTATGATTATGATTATACAATTAGGCTAATTGACGCAGATATTGATGGTAATTTTGATATAGGACTTGTAAGTTATTATTATTTCACTCTTGGAGATATGAATGGTGACGGCAAATTCACCTATACTGATGTAACAAAACTTTATGCTTGTTTCAGAGGAATAGCAGAAGTTGCTGAAAGTGCCGATACAGATGTAAACGGCGACGGAAAATTCAGCTATACTGATATTACAAGACTTTATGCAATCTTCCGTGGAATAGCTTCGTTTGAATAAAAGTCCGAATCAGAGTGTTGCTGTCTGCAAACGGTGCAAATGATTAAACTAAAAGGCATCGCAAAATTGCACAAGTCCACAAAATAATGAACAATTGAAAAAATGTCCTTCTAAGGTAGCACAAAAGATACTACCAAAGGAGGACATTTTTATGTCAAGAAATTACGGACACATGAAGGAATACGAAAAGAAATAATGGAACTACGTAAACAAGGTTTAAGCCAAAGAGAAACACAGTAGAAATTTGTGTTTGCAGAAATACAATATAATAACAATTAGATCCAATGGTAGACCTCAAAAAACGTCATTGAATTGCTATCGCCTGTACAGAAATAAGTAAACTTACCCAGCTGAAAACGAAGTCACTATGTCGCCTAAAATCTAATATTTAGTACCATATAGGTATTTTGGTCCTGTCTGCTTAAACTTTGACAGTATAATTTGCGGGACTTTTCTCATTTTAAAAAAGTTTTTATTTTTTCAAGCGATTCCGTGCCGGCTTTTCTGCCAAGCTCATATACCGCATGCATTGTATCCGGATTGTGTTCAATTCTGCCTATCGGGAGCTTTTCATTTGGGCGTATTACAAGCGCGTCACCCGACGCTTCTTTATCTGAAATATACTCTAATGTCTGATTATATACCAGATGTCGGTTCTCCATTGCCTTAATAAGCTTCGGATACTTTTTGTATTTTCTTTTGATTATCGGAATAATCTTGTTTGGTGACTTAACATAGGACTTTGGCTGAGTCAATATAACTACATTATGCTCGTATCCGATACTTTCAAAATATTTCAGTGGAACTGAGTCAGTAATTCCACCGTCAAGTAACTTTTTGCCGTCAATCTCAACAATATTTGAAACAAGCGGCAGAGAAGCAGACGCTCTGATATACTCAAGCATAGTTTCGTCTGATTTCGGACAGCTTTTATATATCGTTTCTCCAGATTCGATATCAGTACATACTACATAAAATTCCATAGGATTATTGTCATATGCTTCGTCATCGAATTTATCAAGTTCTCTAGGTATGCGCTTATAACAGAATTCTGAACCGAAAAGATCACCGGTTCTGATAAGTGAGCGCATACTGCAGTATCTCTTGTCTCTTGAAAAGCGGGTATTATATCTTATGGCTCTGCCGGATTGACCTGACTTATAGTTACACCCGAATGCTGCCCCTGCAGATACTCCGATAGCACCATCAAATGTAATATGGTTTTCCATAAGTACATCTGTGACACCTACAGTAAACAGTCCGCGCATACCACCGCCTTCAAGAACGAGCCCTTTTTTCATAAAATCCTCCAATTATTTATCCCTCCCGTAATGCGGGAGGGATTATTATGTATAAGACAGGATAAAATGGTAAATAATTGATTATCGTTCATTTATCGGGATATAAGGTGTATAGTGTGTTATAGCCTTATATGCAGGACGGATAATCTTCTTTGCAGTCATTATTTCCTCAATTCTGTGTGAACACCAGCCAACTATACGTGCAACTGCAAAGAGAGGGGTATAAAGCTCTGTGGGTATGCCAAGCATTCTGTAAACAAGACCTGAATACATATCCACATTCGCGCAAATCTCTCTTTCAAGTCCGAGTTTTTCGCGGAGAATGTCGGGCGAGAGTTTTTCGATCAGTTCAAGAAGTGCAAAGTCATCTCCGTATCCGCGTTTTTCTGCCATTTCCTTTGCGTATTTCTTAAGCATAACTGCTCTCGGGTCGGATAAGGTGTATATAGCGTGTCCCATACCGTAAATAAGACCGCTATGGTCGTATTCCTCGCCATTTGCAATTTTCTTAAGGAATGCACCAACCTCTGCCTCGTCTTTAGTGTCCTTGACATTTGCTTTTATGCAGTCAAACATTTCCTGCACTTTAATATTCGCGCCGCCGTGACGGGGACCCTTGAGTGAGCAAATAGCAGAGGCTATGGCTGAATATGTGTCTGTGCCGGAAGAAGTAACAGTACGGCAGGTAAATGAAGAGTTATTACCGCCGCCGTGTTCGGCCTGTAATATCAGGCAGAGGTCAAGGAGTCTTGCGTCTTCTTCATTGTAGCCTACATTGTCACCAAGTATTCTTAAAAAGTTCTGCGCAGTGTTGTGCTTGTTAAGTGGGTTATGAATCATAAGACTTTCTCCGCAGAAAGCATTTCTGTAAACTGCATAGGACTGCGCTGCAATAATGGGAAGTCTTACCATAAGCTGCATACTCTGACGGACAAGATTATCAAATGAAATATCGTCAGGGTTTTCGTCATAAGCATAAAGAGCAAGAACTGATGCTGCAAGCTTGTTCATAATAGAACGGCTGGGGGTTCTCATTATAACGTCCTCGGTAAAACGAGGAGGAAGCTCTCTGTATGTATCAAGAAGTGTGTCATAGTCTCTGAGCTGTTCTGCGGTAGGGAGCGAACCAAAGAAGAGAATATATGAGACTTCTTCAAATCCGAATCGGTTGTCTTTAACGTATCCGTTTATAAGATCATCAATTCTGTAGCCTCTGTAATAAAGCTCACCCTCAATAGGAGATTTATCACCCTCATTAATTACATATCCGTGTGCGTTACCAATTCTGGTGATACCTGCCATTACACCGGTACCGTCAGGATTTCTCAAACCTCTCTTGACATTGTAATGGGTGAAATATTTTGAGGGTATATCGTATATGGCTTTGCAGTTGTTCTCGAATTCTGCAAGCAATTCATTCTGAATATTTATATTGTTATCCAAAACTAACCTCCAAATTCGCATAAAAAATTTTAACTTGAATATATATTAGGTATATTCTAACATATCAACTCTGTATTTGCAAGAGATTTTATAAAACTTGCAAAATATTCACAAATTCGCAACAAATGAGTTGCGCAAATCTGTACAGGAAAGGTAAACGATATGGAAAGTAAAATAATCACAGTAATTTTTTCGGTGATTTTGAGTATTGCCGTAATTTTTAGCACAGAAATATTTGTTTTTGCCGATAAAAGTATTGCAAATGTCAATTGCCCGGTAAAACTTGATTCCCGGGCTGAGTCTTGTAATGAATCAAAAAATATAAATATTGCGATAGTTGATGATATTGAAGACGCAAAAAACGATTTGTTAATCAGTAAAGATGAAAGTATAAATATTGAATTTTTAAAATCGGGTTCTTGCAAGAATATCACTTTGCAGGACTATTTAATAATGGTAGTTATGTCTGAGATGCCTTATACCTATGAAAGAGAAGCGCTAAAGGCTCAGGCAGTGGCTGCAAGAACATATACACTTAAGCTGATGGAGGAAAACGAAAGACATAATGGCTTTTGCGTTTGTAATAACCCAAGCCATTGTTCAGCTGCACTTGACAGAGAAGATTATATCGAAAAGTATGGAGATAAAGCTTATGAATCAGCATACGCCGTTGCAAAAAAAGCAGTGAGCGAGACCGATGGCCTCGTTATAAGGTATGATGGTGAGTTGTGTTGTGCGGTGTATCACTCAAATTCAAACGGGAAAACAGAAAGCTCATATAACCTTTGGGGAACATATACACCGTATCTTATATCTGTTTCAACCACTGAAAGCCCGACAATTCAAACTGTCAGTGTTGATAAAAGTAAATTTCTTAAAACAATCGGGACAGAAAACGACAGATTCAATGTTATATATAATGACAGTGGCAGAGTAAAGGAGATCAAATGCGCAGATAAAGTCGTTACTGCTTCAAAGTTGCGACAATTATTCGGACTCAAGTCTTGTGACTTTGAGATTTTGTGTAATCAAAATAAAATAATATTCAATGTTTACGGGTATGGGCATGGAATAGGTATGAGTCAGCTTGGCGCAAACGAAATGGCCAAAGAGGGAAGCGCCTTTGATGAAATTTTAAAGCATTATTACAGCGGTGTTTCGGTTGAAGAATATAATAAACCACCAGTTTGACTGGTGGTTTAAATTTTTATATAAACTATCTTCCGATAGCAGCTGCGCCGATTATTCCTGCATCGTTGCCAAGTTCTGCAATTTTAATAACAGTACGCTTGTTAATATCTGAGTCGTGCATATTCTTGAATACCTCTTCCTTAAGAGGGTTCAGAAGGGTATCGCCTTCGTTGCATATGCCGCCGCCGATAACAAGTATTTCGGGCATAAAAATATTTATCATATTTCTGATACCGCAAGCGAGGTAGTTAATATACTCATCAACTACTTCAGCACCTGCTTTGTCACCCTGCTTCATCGCAGCGAAAGAAGTTTTTCCGCTTACCTTACCGTCTCTTTCAACAATTTCTGACATAAGTGTCTTAACACTGTGTTTTTTGCAGTCTTCAATTTTTTCACGCGTCATATTGATAAGGCCTGTTGCAGAACTATATGCTTCCCAACAACCGTCTCTGCCACAAGTGCAGGGTCTTCCGTTTTGTTCAATACTGACGTGACCAAGTTCACCGCCTGCAAAATTGAAGCCGGAATAAATCTTGCCGTCAATTATGATACCGCCGCCAACGCCTGTGCCGAGAGTTATCATAACAGCATTTTTGACTCCCTTTGCCGCACCTGCAACAGCTTCTCCCATAGCCGCAGCATTGGCATCGTTTTCAATATAAACTTTTTTGAGTGGTATAAAACTCTTGAGTGTAGCAGCGATTGGGTAGTTATTAAAATGGAGGTTGTTCGAGTATCCGATAACACCTGTGTCGGGTTCTACCGAGCCCGGAGATGCTATTCCGGCATATTCGATATCATCAAGTGTAAGGCCGGCCTCACTTATAAGTCTTTTACAAAGATCAGCCATATCCTTTATAACAGCATCGTTTTCACGATCCGGTAATGTCGGAACACTGCCTTTTACTTTTATATTATAGCTTTCATCAACTATACCTGCGGCAATGTTTGTACCGCCTAAATCTATACCGATGTAGTACATTATCTGAATTCCTTTCAACAGCAAAAATACTACAATAATTATAATATTCAGGCGGTGTTTTGTCAAGCCTTTTTAACAAATATATTCACTCAGCACAAAAATACAGGTCTTGTTTGTGTTGCGTTAATCGCATCCTTTGCCGAAGTGAGAATTTTATCAAAATCTGCTACAAGTGAATGAGGCTTTTTTACGATATCATCCTGAAACATTGGTGTAAAGTAAATATTCTTTCTGTTCAAAAGTGTACCGATGTTATTAAGATTTGCGCCCATTGCATCGTTACTTGCAAGAGCAATAAGAAGCGGTCTGTTGCTTCTCAGATGCGCTTTGGCCGCCATAGTTACGGGAGTGTCGGTTATTCCATTTGCTATTTTTGCAAGCGTGTTGCCGGTACAAGGCGCAATTATCAAGAGTTCGAGTGCGATTTTTGGCCCGATCGGCTCAGCATCTTCAATTGTTTTTATCGGAGAAACACCTGTTATTTCTTCGATTTTATTTAAGTATTCACAGGCTTTTCCAAATCTTGTGTCAATAGTTGCGGTGTTGAAACTCACAATCGGTAATATATCTTCATACAACAATTTGAGTTTGGAAAGTACGTCCAGAGATTTTTGGTGTGTGCAAAATGAACCGCAAATTGCATATCCTATCATTAACTACATCAAATCCTTTCTCCTTTTAGTTCCAAATTATAAATGATTTTATATATCCTTTCGCCGATTTTCTCGCCGTCACTTGCCGGTGCACATTTCCCGGGTATTCCAAGCAAATGAACACAATCGATATTATTTGACTTTGCAAAATCAAAATTTATGCCACCCGGTTTTGACGCCAAATCAATTATATATATACCCTCATCAGCATATGATAAAACTTTGTCATCAACAACTAATGCGGGAACAGTGTTTATTAAGATATCGGTATTTTTAATTACTTCTTTTAATCTCTCAAAATTACTTGTTTTAATTTTTCTGTCATCTAATGCCTTTGCCTTTACTTTATCTCTTAAAACAACAGTGATATTATTTGTAAAATTATTTAACAGATTAAGTAAGTGAACTGAAATCCGTCCATAACCAAGTATGGTTATTCGTTTGTCTTTTAACTTATACTTGTAATCTGTAAGCAAATGACCGAGTGTACCCTCTGCCGTCAGATATGCATTCTCGTACAGATAGTCCTCATCTGTATATTTAATGTTGCCGTAAATGTTGTCCGGTGACAGTATATATTTTTTATCCTTAAGTTTCTCAATCTCAGCAAGCTTTATTTGTGTGTTTTCTGCAATCGTTCCTTTTATATGGATATTATCAATTGTTAACGGTGAGGGAAGTACAATAATACCAGATTCATTTATCAGGTTATTATATTCAGAAATTTTTGCATCTTTATTTGTAAAGTCACTTATAATGCTGGCTTTATAACCTTTTGAAATTAAATACTTGCAGGCGTAAATAAAGCGACTATCTCCGCCTAAAAACAATATCTTCATAATGGCTCCGACAAGTATTGTATTAGGATCTTCCAAAAAGGAAATCCCACTATCAGTAATATGCAAAACAGGTCTTTTTGACAAAAAAGCACTGCGAAATTACTCGCAGTGCTTTTAGTATTACTGAGGTAAATTATAGTCAGTTCCGACGGCATCAATAAAGTATTCACCATCGTCATAGACTATTTCAAGATAAAGGGGACGGCACGAATCGCTATCAATGTCATTTCTGAAGCTGCCGTCATTTTTCATTATCATATACTTGGTTTTGAAAACATATTTCGTGACATTTCCGTAAAGCTCGTCAACAAGGTCTTTTTCGAACAGGTATTCAACCTTTATATCGTAGATTCTTTGCGGATAAATGTTTTCCCACTTGTAGTTGTTTTCAAAGTATCTGTCAGAAAACAGTGATAAAAATGTTTCGGTGTCACCTGACTTCAGAGCATCAAAGTATTTGCCGAAAAGTACTACCGCAGGACCGTATTTTTCATAGTCTTCATCGGTGATGCAAACGGTAACATTGTTGTTTGTGTAGTAGATATAAGGTACAACTTTGTTGTAGTCAGGATCGTCAGTGATATTTCCCTCAATCGGCTTGTGGAATATGTAAGAGCCGTGCTCAAGTTCAGTGTTATAAACAAACGATGATACAAATTTTTCCTCTTTGTTTTCGTCAATTGTCATAGTAATTATCCCGATAATTGATATTATCAGACAAATAACAGTGATTATCAAGACTATTTTTTTCTTTTTGTTCATAAGCTATCCCTCGAATCTTTTCAGCTTTGCGAATGTAGCCATAAGTTTTTTTGTTCCTACATTGGTAAAAGCTATTTCATAAAGTGTATCAGCACCCATTTTTGTAACAGAAAGTACAACCCCGTCGCCAAAAGTGTTGTGAACAACCCTCTCTCCCTGAGAAAAGATTTCTACAGGCTGCTTTCTTAACGGAGAAGACATCATAACAGGTGCGTTCAGTTCACTTTTTGCAGATGTTGCGTTCTTTGAAACGGGTGATGTGAAGCGTGCTGTGTTTTGCGGGCGTTCAGTTTCGTTATTGATATACTGCTCGGGGATTTCTTCAACAAAACGGGATGGAGGATTATATCTTGTTTTTCCGAACATCATACGCTCACGTACATTTAAAATGAATAGCTTCTGTTTCGCTCTTGTGATAGCAACATACGCGAGTCTTCGTTCTTCTTCTATTTCCTCGTCGCTGTTTATTGACATAAGTCCGGGGAAAATACCCTCCTCAAGACCGGGAAGAAATACAGTGGGAAATTCGAGTCCCTTTGCACTATGAATAGTCATAAGCACAACTGCATCGGCATCAGCATCATAATTATCCGTATCGCTTACAAGGGCAACTTCCTCAAGAAATCCCGCAAGAGATGCTTCGTCATTATTAGTTTCATACTCGTATGCAGTAGAAACAAGCTCATCAATGTTCTGGAGTCTTTCGATACCCGTTTCTCCCTCATTTTCGAGCATATCGTGATATCCCGACTCCTCAACAACGGTGGAAATAAGCTCGGAAAGAGGTAAACATTCGCTTAGCTTTTTCATTCTGTCAATGAAATCGGTAAAAGCAATAAGCTTGTCGCTGACTCTTGAAAGCTGCATATAATTCATTGAGTTTTTCATAACATCAAAAATGCTTTTGTTTTCAAGAAGCGCAAGAGTTTCTACCGCAGACACGGTTGTTTCCCCGATTTTTCGTTTTGGTTCATTTATTATTCTTTTCAGTCTGACGCTGTCTGACGTATTTGAAATTACGCACAGATACGCAATAATGTCCTTAATTTCTTTTCGGTCAAAGAACCTGAGACCGCCTAAAATTCTGTATGTAATTCCGCTTTTTGCAAATACACTTTCAAAGGGCGCCGACTGACTGTTCATTCTGTAAAGTATGGCAAAATCAGAAAATTTCGCGTTATTGTTTCGTACTCCCTCAAGAATTTTGTCGGCAACATACTGTGCCTCGAAATTTTGATTTGGTAGCTGCTTCAGGGTGATTTTATCTCCGTCACCACCGTCTGTCCATAGCTGTTTTCCTTTTCTGCCCTTATTGTGGTCAATTACTGCATTTGCAGCATCAAGAATGTTGGAAGTAGAACGGTAATTCTGCTCAAGTTTTATTACCTTACAGGGTGCAAAAGCACGGTCAAATGAGAGAATATTTTCAATTGTTGCTCCGCGGAATTTATAAATACTCTGATCGTCATCGCCAACTACCATAATATTACGGCGTTTTGCACTAATAAGCTCACACAGTTTAAGCTGAGCCACATTTGTATCCTGAAATTCGTCAACACAAACATATCTGAAGCGATTCTGATAGTAACTTCTTACTTCTTCATTTGCGGAGAGAAGAAAAACAGTTTGCATTATAATATCATCGAAATCAAGCGCATTGGCATTTTTTAATTCTCTTGCATATTCGTTATATATCTGAGCGATTTTCGCAAGTCTGAAGTCACTTGAGGCTTCTTTGCTGAATTCATCTGGCGTCATAAGCTTGTCCTTGGCGCGGCTTATTATTCCCATAGCAGCTTTTGGAGCAATCACCTTTTCATCAATTCCAAGTCTTTTCATACACGAAAGGATAAGTTTTTTGGAATCATCTGTATCATAAATAGTAAATGAGGATTCATACCCCAGAAGATGAGCATATCTTCTGAGTATACGCACACAAATTGAGTGAAAAGTAGCTGCCCATATTTCTTTTGCTGCATCAGGATCACCGATTACCTTTTCAAGTCTTTCTTTGATTTCGCCAGCAGCCTTGTTGGTGAATGTTATGGCAAGAACCGACCAGGGCGGTGCCGGGGAGTCAGCAAATTCACACAGTGCTTCGGCAAGGTCCTCGTTTGGCAAAGATTTTAAAGCCTCAATGCGTGCAATATCACTGTCGTTAATATCAGACGGAACATAATCACTGTAATAAGCATTTCCGTATTTGATTATGTGAGAAATTCTGTTAACAAGAACTGTGGTTTTTCCGCTGCCTGCTCCCGCGAGCACAAGAAGAGGATCATTTACTGTATAAATTGCGTCTCTCTGGCAGGAATTCATTCTTTTATAATACTCATCAAACAGAGCGCGTTTTGTACTTAAATATTTTTCGCTTAAATTATTTCTCATAATATAATCCGTTCCTATAAATCAAAGCAACAGGGAATAATCCCCGTTGCTTTATTTGTGATTACGCTTTCTGACAAAGCGTTTATGCTTTAACTCAACTCTCCTGCCCGTTCTGATATATGAACGTAAAATGGAGCGCAGCCGTGTTGTTTGTCTGATCGAAACAGCCTCGCTTTTTCCCGTCTTTTTAATATACTTTACAAGGTCGTCAAGGCTCACAAGGTTTTTGTAGCTTTCGGTAAAGGTAACCTTGCTTGAAGAGAAAGTAATGACACTATAAATAGGGAGTCTGTACTGTCCCTCTCGTCTCAGTATTTCCTTGATTACCTTAATGTGAGTTTCATTCTGGTAAATGGGGTTGTAAAAGCTTATTCTTTTATCATTATAAATCTGAGTCCATTTTCTGGTATTGCCGTTTATAATTTTTCCATTGTGGCTTTTAAGCTCAATAACAAATATACCGCTTCTGATAATTACAATTGCATCAATTTCGGCATATCTGTCCCGCCCATCGTTTATATAGGGTATATAAACATTTGTAAATACTGCGCTTGGAGAAAACGCCTCTTCGAGAGTTTGCTTGAGTCTTTCCTCACTTGGCTTACCGTAATTTTCAATTTCCTTAACCCTCTTGCTTGATTTTACTTTAATGGTAATAATCAAAAATGCTGCTGCAAGGAGTATTACAGTTAGTGCCAAAGCAAGAGTCAGAAACATTGGCGACTTTAAAAACTCAGACACAAAATCACCTCAGGCAAGTTCTTTTTCAAGGTAATCTGCGATTTCGCCAAGTGTGGTTTTCTTTGTAATAACCTTATCGTCTATTTCGATTTCATACTTGTCTTCAAGTTCAAGTACAAGCTCGGCGATCTCTATAGAATTTACTCCGCAATCTGTTCTTAAATTTGTATCTCTTGTGAGTTCTTCCGGCGATAAATTCAACTGATTCGCAATAATTTCCTTAATTTCTTCAAACATAATAAACCTCCAAGTCTTTAAGGGTGTTACAATTATTTAACAAGATACCTTTTGATTTTCTTTGTGGTTGTTTTTTCAAATTCACAGTCTCTGAATTCGATTTTTGAAGCCTGCTTAAATGATGGTAATTCAGCATTTAACGCATCAAGAGCTTCTTTGGCTTTTGATTTAAGTTCATCAGCACTTAAGTTTTCAAATGCCTCGAAGTTAGGATATACAACTGCAACAATTTCGGTTTCGTTGCCCTCGTCATCCCGTCTGCCGATTACGACAATTTCTTTTACATATTCAGAAGAAAGCTTTTCTTCAATTTCTTCAGGATATACGTTTTTGCCGTTAGAGAGAATAATTACATTTTTCTTTCTGCCGGTTATAAAAATATATCCGTCATTATCAATATAACCAATGTCACCTGTTCTGAACCAACCGTCGTCGGTAAATACTTCTTTTGTAGCTTCGGGATTGTTGTAATATCCGAG
>JAZSET010000009.1:0-10696 GCA_045531795.1 Eubacteriales bacterium
AAGGTCCTGTTTACTTAAGATTCGGAAGACTTGCTCTCCCCGTAATATTTGATAATAATTATAAATTTGAAATTGGCAAGGGTGTAAAACTTGTTGACGGAAACGATGTAACAATCGTTGCTACAGGTCTTCTTGTTCACGAAGCACTCGCCGCTGCGGAAATTTTAAAGAACGAAGGAATCAGCGCAAGGGTGATCAATATTGCAACAATTAAGCCACTTGACAGGGAAATTATACTTAATGCCGCGAAGGAAACAGGTGCAATTGTTACGGCTGAAGAACACAATATAATCGGCGGTCTCGGAAGCGCTGTTTGCGAACTCTTATCAGCAGAATGTCCCACTCCAGTACTCAGAGTCGGCACTGAAGACAAATTCGGTCGCTCAGGTAAGGTGCCGCCGCTTCTTGAAATGTACGGTCTTACCGCAGCCAATATTGTAGCAAAAGCAAAAGCTGCTATAGCACTTAAGAAATAATTATAAAAATGCCCAACTCAACGGTTGGGCATTTTAAAGTAACAGAGGAAACAATGAATAGTACATTCAAAGATAAATTAAAGGCACTCTACCCTTTCAGAGTAGAAATGCACGCTCATACACTGCCCGTCAGCCCTTGCAGTGAGGTTACTCCCGAAGAGCTGATAGAGATATATTCCAAGAGAGATTACGATGCTGTTGTACTTACAAATCATTTCACAACGAGTCTTTTTAGTGGCATGACGAAAGAAGAAGCTGTTAACTACTACTATAAAGACTTTGAGGATTTGATTAAAGCCGGTATAAAGCATAATATAATGGTATATCTCGGCATCGAAATCCGTTTCGAAAAAGAATCTTACAATGATTTTCTGATATATGGCGTTGACAAGAGCGTAATCGAGAGGGCATACGATTATTTAGATACCGATCTCAGAACATTCAGAAATGAAGTAAAACTTGATAATTCTGTACTTTTACAGGCTCATCCATACAGAACAGATAACATTGCAGACTCTTCTCTGCTTGATGGAATTGAAATGCTCAATATGCATCCCGGTCACAATTCGAGAATTGGTCTAGCGATCAAGGATGCAGTCAGAAACGATCACCGGATCCTGACTGCAGGCTCGGATTTTCATCATCCAAACTTAGAACATGACGGAAATGCAGCTCTTCGTTTCAGAAATCTTCCTAAAGATTCTTTTGAAATTGCAGAAATTCTTAAAAGCGGGGATTATGTAATTGACCTTGCAGGCGAAGTTATAGTATTGCCATAAAAAAAGCACCTCACGGTGCTTTTTTCCTTTTATCTGGAAGTTGTGCAAGAATTATTGCTATGAATACAATAGCACAACCGGTTATAACTCTTAACGAAAGGTCAGTTCCCTGTCCTGTAATTTTACCATACACAAACTCACCTAAAAGAGCAAACACTGATTCCAGGCTTAAAATTAGCGATGCGAGAGTAGGATTTACGCCTTTTTGACCTATTATCTGGAGTGTATATGCAACGCCGCAGGAAAGTATGCCCGCATATAGTATAGGTGTTGTTGCTGACAAAATTAAATTTATACTGGGACTTTCAAATATAAACATCGCAGGAAGCGACAGTATTCCGCATACCAAAAACTGTATGCAGGACAGCGAAACGCCGTCAGTTTTCGGGGAAAAATAGTCGATTACAAGTATATGTACTGAAAATACTGCTGCAGCAGCAATAAGATAAATATCACCCCAGGCGAGTACAAGCTTTTCGTTGTCAAAGCAAAGAAAATACAAGCCAACAAGTGCCACAAATGCCGACAAAACAAGTTTAAAGCCCGGCTTTCTGCCGGTAAAACAGCCAAAAAACGGAACAATTACTATATATAGCGCTGTCATAAAGCCGGCTTTTCCGGGACTCGTATCAACAAGAGCATATTGTTGAAGAGATGATGCAAAGAACAGAATCACGCCGCAGGATAATCCGCCGACGATTAGGGTTTTTGTGTCGGTATTCTGTAGTTTTCCGTTCTTTTTGTTTATTAGTTTAACTATAAGTGCGACAGGGATAAGAACAATACCGCCAATAAGAGAGCGAATGCCGTTAAATGTAAAAGGTTCTACATAATCCATACCTACGCTCTGTGCGATAAAAGCCAGTCCCCAGATGAGCGCAGTTATCATCAGTATAAAACTATTTCCGATTTTTTTCATAAATTCCTCAAAAAAGCAGGGCGACTTTGTCGCCCTGTTGATTATTTAGTAATTACTGTGCAGCGTCAACGATTACTGTGAAATCTTCTGTTTTAAGAGAAGCACCGCCAATAAGTCCGCCGTCAACATTTTCCTTTGAAAGAAGCTCTGCTGCGTTTTTAGCATTCATTGAGCCGCCGTACTGAATTGTCATTGCATCAGCGCATGCCTTGCAGTAAAGCTTTGCAACAACATTTCTGATGATAGCACAAACCTCTTCTGCCTGGTCAGCAGTAGCGGTCTTGCCGGTACCAATTGCCCATACAGGCTCGTATGCGATGATTACATTTTTAAGCTGTTCGCTTGAAACATCTTTAAGTGCAATCTTTGTCTGCATTGAAACGATTTCCTCTGTAATACCGAGTTCTCTTTCATTCAGAAGCTCACCGACACAAAGAATAACCTTGAGACCTGCGTTAAGTGCTGCAAGTGTTCTGAGATTTACGGTTTCATCGGTTTCGCCAAAGTACTGTCTTCTTTCACTGTGGCCGATTACTACATATTCTGCTCCGCATTCAAGAAGCATTTCTGCGGAAATTTCGCCGGTGTATGCACCGTTTTCCTTGAAGTGAACATTCTGTGCACCGACCTTTATGTTTGAGCCTTTAGCACTTGCAACAGCTGCTGCAATGTCTACAAAAGGTACGCAAAGTACGATGTCGCAGTCGTTTTTGCCTGCTACCTTGACTACAAGCTCATCAATAAAAGCAGAAGTCTTGGCAGGAGTCATATTCATTTTCCAGTTGCCCGCAATAACGGGGCGTCTAAGGGATTTATTCATTTTAAACTGTCCTTTATCAAATATTACTTATTGTTGAGGCAAGCGATGCCGGGAAGATTCTTACCCTCTAAGAATTCGAGAGATGCACCGCCACCTGTGGAGATGTGAGTCATCTTATCTGCAAAGCCAAGCTTTTCAACAGCAGCAGCACTGTCACCGCCACCGATGATTGAGATCGCACCTGACTCAGCAACTGCCTTAGCAACAGTTTCTGTACCAGCCGCGAAGTTCTTCCATTCAGAAACACCCATCGGGCCATTCCATACAACTGTACCTGCACCGTTAATTGACTTTGAGAAGAGTTCCTGCGTTGTAGGACCGATATCAAGTCCCATCCAACCGTGGGGAATCCAATCAGAGTAAATTCTCATATATTCAGTGTTTTCATCATATTCCTTACCAACAATGTTGTCAACAGGAAGTAAGAAGTTAACACCCTTTTCGCGAGCTTTGTTTATAAGTTCAACGGCAAGTTCAAGCTTGTCTTCTTCACAAAGCGATGTACCGGTTGTGTTACCGAGCGCACGGAAGAATGTATAAGCCATACCGCCACCGATGATAAGAGTATCAACTTTTTCGATGAGATTGTTGATTACGCCGATTTTGTCGGAAACCTTGGCACCGCCGAGGATCGCAACGAAAGGACGAACGGGATTGCTTAATGCATCACCCATAATCTTGATTTCTTTCTGAATGAGGTAACCGCAAACTGCATCCTTGATAAATTCAGTAACACCTGCAGTTGAAGAGTGAGCTCTGTGAGCGGAACCGAATGCATCGTTAACATAAAGGTCGGCAAATGCAGCAAGTTCCTTTGAGAATGAGGGATCATTCTTTGTTTCTCTTGCATCAAAACGAACATTTTCGATAAGAACAGCTTCGCCATCCTTAAGAGCAGCAACCTTTGCCTTTGCATCTTCACCGATAATATCGGTAGCAAATGTTACCTTGCCGCCAAGAAGTTCATTGAGTCTGTCCGCAACAGGCTTAAGAGTGAACTTAACGGGATCTTCTTTCTTGGCCTTTTCGATAAGCTTAGCCTTTTCTGCAGCCTGTTCAGCTTCAGGAAGCGCTTCAACCTTAGCTTTTTCTTTCTTTGTGAGACCAAAGCCCTCTGTAAGAACAGCATGGGGCTTACCCATGTGTGAGCAAAGGATTACCTTTGCGCCATGCTCTAAAAGGTACTTGATTGTAGGGATTGCGCTTACGATTCTCTTATCGCTTGTGATAACGCCATCCTTAAGCGGTACGTTAAAGTCGCAACGAACGAGAACTCTCTTGCCGGATACTTCAATATCCTCAATTGTCTTCTTGTTGTACATATTTTCACCTCAAATTAAAAATTTACATAGTTATTATGTGGCAGAATTACCACAAAAATTCTCACGCGTTATATTGTAACATATTTTATGTAATTTGGCAAGTATTATTTGTTAAAAAACAGACAATTTTTTTGATTTAAGTCAGTTACAGTAAATTATCTAACCAAAAGTCTTATTCCGAAGTACGCAAATACTATCAATCCAAGCGCTATTCTGTAATATCCAAAGGGCTTGAAATTGTGCTTTTTGACATATCCTACAAGGAACTTCATCGAAAGCAAAGATACAATATAGGCAACAACCATGCCCGTCAGCATTACGATAATGTTGTCAATGGTGATAAGTTCGAGATTTGTGATGATTTTCAAAAAACTCACACCGAACATTACGGGAATTGCGAGAAAAAACGAAAACTCGGCAGCAAGTTCTCTGGAACAGCCGATTATTATTGCGCCAAGAATCGTAGCGCCCGAACGCGATGTTCCAGGAATAATGGATAATACCTGAAACATACCTATAAGCAGCGCGGTTTTATAAGTCATTGCACCAAATGATGTGATAGCAGGTTTGTTCCTGCGTCTTTCAACAAAAATAAATGCAATACCGTAAATAATGAGTGTTGTACCAACGACAAACCAGTTTTCAATTTTATCCATTGTGTCTTCGAGAAGAAGTCCGATGACGGCTGCAGGAATACAAGCAACGATAACTTTAAACCATATCTGCCAGGTGTCATTCTTCTCTTCTCTCGATTTCGAGAGCGCAAAAGGGTTGAGCTTTCTGAAATACATAGTAACAACCGCGAGGATTGCACCAAGTTGAATTACATACAGGTACAAATCCGAACTTGTAAAGTCATTATTTCCTATAAATTCATTTACAAGAATCATGTGTCCTGTTGAGCTTATTGGTAACCATTCGGTTATACCCTCGACAATACCGAGAAATAAAGATTTCAGCAGTTCAATAATCATAGATTACCTCCGTATATTCAGTCACCCGAACGCATTATATCACCGGGTTTGACATCAAACGGTACTTTTACATAAAATTTCATAAAAGGGTGGGGTGCGCTGTCAACAGGCGACATATTTTCGTCAAACATTTCGGAAAGAGTGAGTTTTTGCCCGCATTTACCGGGAGAAATTATTTCTGCGCTTTGTTCCTTTACAGCCTTGTTTCTTTGTATAAACAAAGCAAATCCGGTGTTTTTGTCATAGCTTTCTGCAATAGCAAGATATGCTTTTTCTCTGAGATATCCGGGTGTAGTACAGGTTTTTGCATCATCAAGCGGTCTGTCGAAATAAAATCCTGTTGCATACTCTCTGTGACTTACACTGTCAAGCTCACGAAGCCACTCGGGATTGAATGTATAATTTTCAGGGTCTTTAAGATACGCATCTATTGCCATTCGATATGTGTTGGTCACAACCGCCGTATAGTATGCGCTCTTCATTCTTCCCTCAATTTTAAAGCTTGTGATACCCGACTCAACAAGCTCAGGTATATGCTCAATCATACACATATCCTTGGAGCTCATAATAAAGGTTCCGTTTTTATCTTGCTCAAGTGGCAATACATCATCAGGACGCTTTTCTTCATAGACCTCAAAATTCCATCTGCAGGGCTGAGCACATTTTCCTCTGTTTGCATCTCTGTTTGTGAAGTGCTGTGAAAGCAGGCATCTTCCGCTGTAGGATATGCACATTGATCCGTGAATAAATGCTTCAAGTTCAAGTTCATCAGGAATATTTGCTTTGATTTTCAAGATTTCATCAAAAGTAAGTTCACGTGCCAGCACTACCCTTTTCGCACCAAGCTTCATCCACATTTTGGCGGACTCGGCACTAACAACACTTGCCTGAGTAGAAATGTGAATATCAACCATAGGCAAATATTCTTTAACAAGCGAGATTACACCAAGGTCAACGCAGATTACTGCATCAGGTGGAGTTGTGCTAAGAAATTTAATATACTCTGTCAGAGCCGGATATTCGTCGGGATGAGGCATTGTGTTAAGTGTGAGATACACCTTAACGCCTCGTATATGTGCGTATTCGATAGCAAGTTTCAGTTCTTCGTTTGAAAAATTATCGGCAGCTGCGCGCATACCGAAGTCGCTTCCTGCAAGATAAACTGCGTCAGCACCATATAATATGGCACTTTTCATTTTTTCAAAATTACCTGCAGGTGATAAAAGTTCGATTTTATTTTGCATTATAATAATCTTTCTTATTTGATTTTTCCTGCTTTGAGCTCAACGAGGAACTCCTCGATTCTTTCAAGAGCAGTAGAAATGTGCTTAACCGAGTATGCGTATGATATTCTTGCAAAGCCCTCTCCGCAAGCGCCGAATGCAGTGCCGGGTACTATAGCCACTTTCTTTGAGCGAAGCAGCTTCTCTGCAAATTCATCGCTTGAAAGCCCTGTTTTGCCAACATTCGGGAAAGCATAAAATGCGCCCTCAGGCTCAAAGGTTTCAAGTCCGATTTTGTTAAGTCCGTTTACAATATACTTTCTTCTGCGGTCATATTCCGTTGACATTTCAAGCACATCGGGATCGCCGTTTTTCATCGCTTCAATTGCGGCAAACTGGCTTGTAGTCGGAGCACACATAATTGCGTACTGATGAATTTTAAGCATTTGCTTTGCAAGTTCTTTTGGTGCTGCCAGATATCCGAGTCTCCAGCCGGTCATAGCAAAAGCCTTAGAAAAACCGCTTACAACAATTGTACGGTCTTTCATTGACGGAATTGATGCGATTGATGTATGCTTCATACCGTATGTAAGCTCTGCGTATATTTCATCAGAAAGGACAACTGCATTCGTGTCCTTGATGACATCCGCAAGAGCCTCAAGTTCGCTTTTGGTAAGAACTGCGCCCGTGGGGTTATTCGGGAAAGGAATAACAATCATTTTTGTCTTGCTTGTAATCGCAGCTTTTAGTGCCTCGGGCGTCAGCTTAAAATTGTCTTCAACCTTTGTTTCGACAAACACAGGTTTACCGTGAGCAAGCTCGACAATAGGTCCGTAGCAAACAAAAGACGGTACGGGAATTATTACTTCATCGTCTGTGTCTACAAGTGCCCTGACTGCAAGGTCAATAGCTTCGCTGCCGCCGACAGTTACGATTATCTCATCTGCAGGCTTATATTCAAGTGAAAATCTGCGATTTAAATACTCAGCAATTGCACTTCTGAGCTGTGGCATACCGCTATTTCCTGTATAGTAGGTTTTACCAGCTTCAAGACTTGATATAGCAGCCTCTCTAATATGCTGAGGTGTAACAAAGTCGGGTTCACCTACGGTCAGTGAAATAACATCGTCCATTTCATTTATGATATCAAAAAATTTTCTGATACCGGACGGTTTTATATCGCTAATCCTCTTTGGAATTATTTTTTCTGAGTTTATCATATTGAAAACATACCTCTTTCGTCTTTCTGAGGCTTGTCGTATATGACACCCTTGTCTTTATACTTCTTAAGTACAAAATGAGTCGCAGTAGCAGTTATATTTGCAAGAGGTGCAAGCTTTCTTGCAACAAAAGTAGCAACCTCCTTGAGAGTTTTGCCCTCAATAATGAGTGCAAGGTCAAATCCGCCTGACATAAGATAAAGTGACTGTACTTCCTCATAGCTGTTGATTTTTTCAGCTATCCTGTCAAAGCCGCCGTCACACTGAGGAGTAACCTTTAATTCAATAAGTGCACTTACATATTCCCTGTCGGTTTTATCCCAGTCAATAATTGTTTTATAACCAAGGATAACCCCATCTTTTTCATATGCAGTTATTGCCTTTTTTATATCGCCGACTTCCTTGTCAAGCATTGTGGCAAGCTGTTCATTTGTAAGTGTGCTGTCATTTTCAAGTATTGTAAGAAGTTTATCCATAATAATTCTCCTTTATTTGCTTTTAACTTTATTTCTGATTTTTTCAGACGAAAGGCCGTATTTTTCCGCAATATCACGGGCGTAAGATTTACCGTCGGGAACTGCTCTTGTTATTTCGAAACTACGCTCACTTCCGTTTATTCCCGCAACAAGGGTGTCGATCATCACACCGCCCTCGGCTTTGCAGGCTTCGTTAATTTCATCAACCTTTGCCGAAAGCTCGTGCAAATGAGTAGAAAACAGACATCTGCACTTAGCAAGCGAAAATCCCGTAAGAACCTCTGATGCAATATATGATGCCTCATATGAGCCTGTTGATGACAATGATTCATCAAGCAAAACAAGCGAATACTCATCTATCCTGTCAAAAATCGCATTAAGTCTTTCGCATTCTTCACCAAGTCTTCCTTTATCAATGGTGTCCTCGGCTTCGGTGGGAAAATGCGTGTATATTGATGTAACAGGACTGATCCGGGCATTAGTACACGGCACAGGCAGACCGAGCTGAGCCATACACTGAACAATTCCGAGAGCACAGGTAATTACCGATTTGCCTCCGCGATTTGGACCTGTAAGTATATAAATCATTCCCTTTTCATCAAACACAAGGTCATTTTTTACCATATCTGCACTTGTTTTCAGCGCAACACACGGATTGTAAAGCCCATAAAGCGCGCAAATCTTATCTTCCTTGGAAGCGATATCGGGGAATACCAGAGAAAGTCCTTTTTCAGCAAGTGCCTTTAAAAGCTTTGTACTCTTTACAAGAAATTCTATCTCCGGAATTATTCTTATCAGAAAGTCGGTGTTTTCAAGAACATATGTACGAACAATGTTTCTCCAGGATTTTACCGATGATTTAAAAATGTCGGAAAGCGCATTGTTAAGTGCATTTGTAAGTGCGATTTGCTGATTATCGTTTTGTCTTTTATTATAAGGAACAAGCGGGGCGATACAAGTGTAATCATCATCCCTGAAGTCGAGCCTCAGAATCTTGTCAATAACTGTGCCTGATTTGAATTTTTCGGGATTAAGGCTTATCACACCCGCTTCAGTCGGACGCAGCTCATTATCAAGGTTGACACCAATAGCAATACTTTTAACTTCGTGTACCTTACTCGTGAGTTCAAGAAGCTTTTTATTCAAATCTTTGTAATAATCACTTTCAGCAAGTTCGGCAACAATTTCTGCCATTCGTATAAATGCAGGACTATTAAGTTTTTCTTTAAGCGGGAGAAAATCGCGCTTTAATTTTTCAATACACTCAATATATAATTCAATTTCCGTTATGCTGTACAGGTAATTTTCGGAAATGCCCATTTCGCCCTGTATGCGTCTGAGTTCAGAAATATCCGAAAGCATCGGCATAATATCTAGAAGCAGCTTTGAAAGGTTTTCACATTCGAGCATATCCCTGATAGTTGCCTGTCTGTATTTGATTGTATCAACATCTGTTGTGAAAAATTCACTTAAAGAACTGTTTTTTAAGCTTATTAAATAATCAAGCTCTATTGCTTCGATAGTTTCAGACGAAATATCAATTTTTTCATTTGATATCTTTTCTGGCTCCGGGTAGAGCAAGCTTAAAGGTTTATTTGCCATAATAATAGGCTCCTTTGCGAATATATTCATATAATTATATCACAACTTGAATGCATATGCAATATTTTTTTGAATAAAATACGAAAAAAGCCGACTTTCGGGGTGAAAATCGGCTTTAGTTTCAGTCAACTATTGTTATTTTCTTAATTACCTGGTCAAATCTCGGTCTATCCATTCTGTCAGTACCAGTTTCTGCGATCTCGTCGACAGTCTCAATACCTTCTACAACATATCCGAATGCCGCATACTGACCGTCAAGGAAGGTTGAATCCTTATGACAAATAAAGAACTGGGAACTTGCGCTGTCAAACATCTGACTTCTTGCCATTGAAATAACGCCTCTCTTGTGAGACAGGTCGTTTTCAAAGCCATTCGCTCTGAACTCGCCCTTGATGTTTTTGCCGCTTCCGCCACAGCCTGTTCCCGTAGGATCGCCGCCCTGAATCATAAAATCCTTGATTACACGGTGGAAAATCAAGCCATCATAAAATCCCTCAGATACAAGCTTTTCAAAATTTTTGCAAGTTTCGGGAGCTTTGTCGGGACAAAGTTCAAGTTTAATTTTATTGCCGTTTTCCATTTCAATTAAAATCATAATTAACACCTCTCATTTGTTTTCTGTTGTAATTATACCAAATTAAGGTATCTTAGTCAATAGTTTTTTTATTATCCTTGACTTTTTACAAAAACTGTAGTATGATTATTTTCAGTTTAAATATTTAAGGTGAATTATGGAAAATAATTATAACAAGACAAGGTTTGCCTGCAATATTTCATACATAGTGCAGTCAATTGCCGTAAATATAGCACCACTCTTCTTTGTGATTTTTAAAGAAGACTATAATCTATCTCTGTCAGACCTGAGTTTTCTTGTACTTTTCATTT
>JAZSET010000058.1:0-1937 GCA_045531795.1 Eubacteriales bacterium
ATCACTCCATCGAAGATGGAATACTACTGAAAAGCTGTGTTTAAAGTATTTGTTTATTTACATAGGGCAACATCCGATTAAATTTTGTTTTAAATTTTCAAAAGTCCTTGACAAAGCTTAAAAACTGTGATACAGTTGTCTTGAAAAAATACAATTTACATATACTTAAAGGAGAAATTATCATGTCTAAGATCAAAATCGGATGGGGCGAAGAAAAATTCGTATTCAACAAGCCTGTTTCTCTCGTGGGTCAGTTTGCTGAGCGTATTTCCGAATATGAAGAAAAGCCTCTTACAGCTACAGCATTTGTAGTTGAATCTGACGACGAGCAGATGATACTCTGCAGCGTTGACCTTGTCGGCGTTTCGTATCCGCTTGTTGTTGCAGTAAGAAAGCTTCTTGCTGATAATAAGGTAGGTCTTGATCCCGAAAAGATTGTAATCAGTGCTATACATACTCATACGGGTCCCGGTTATAAAGGCCGTACAAAAAGTATAATGGAAGATAAAATCACGAGCAGAAGCTTCCGTCAGCTTCTCGAAACCGAGCTTCCTGCTGACAAACATTATGTTGAGAGCGCAAATATATCTGACAACGATGCTATTATGAACAACGATGACCTTCTTGTTGAAATCTCATCTAAAATAGCAAAGGCTATACTTGATGCGTGGAACAGCCGCAGCGAAGGTTCATTCTCAAGTGCATTTGGCAGAGCAGCAGTAGGTATGTGCCGCCGTGCTGCATACAGCGACGGCTCAGCTCAGATGTGGGGTGACACAAACCGCGCAGTATTTACAGAGCTTGAGGGTGGAAATGACTCCGGTATCGAACTTATGTACACATTTGATGAAAACAAGAAGCTCAAGGGTATTGTTGCAAATATTGCTTGTCCTGCACAGTGCGTACAGCACAGACTCTTTATTTCTCCTGACTTCTGGGGCGAAGCAAAGATGCTTTTGCGTAAGCATTTCGGCGAAGACATATATCTTCTTGCTCTTTGCTCTGCAGCAGGCGACCAGTGTCCTGTTGACCTTGTCCGTTGGGTAGAGCCCGAGTCTGACATCAATGACCCGAACTGCAAGAGAACAAATCCCCTCAAGCGTAAGGCAGACCCCTCGATGTTTGACCTCGCAGGTATGAGAAAAGCAGGTAAGAGAATAGCAAACGAAATAATCGAAGTATATAATGAAGGTCTTGACGCACCTCAGGAAGATGTAGTGTTCAAGCACGAAGTTGTAAATATGCAGCTTCCTATACGCCGTGCAACACTTGCAGAGGAAAAGGCGGCAAGAGCAGCAATAAGAGAATATCTTAACAACAAGCCCGGTAACACCGTTGACTTCAATGATGCAGCGGCACTTCAGGTACACCTTGGTATTCTCCGCAGGATGGAGCTTCAGGATAAGGTGGATATTCTTAACACGGAAATTCACATTATGAGACTCGGTACACTTGCAATTGCAACCAATCCTTTTGAACTGTTCCTTGATTATGGTAACCAGATCAGAGCGAGAAGCTATGCAGAACAGACAATTCTTATTCAGCTTGCAAATGGTACAGAGGGATATCTTCCTACTGAAAAGGCTGAAAAAGGCGGTCACTACAGCGCATTCATTTCAAGCGGTGAGGTAGGTCACATCGGCGGCGAACAGCTTGTTCGTGAAACACTCACACACATCAATAATATGTTTGAAGAATAATTAAATTTTTACAAACATAAATAAAGGCTCACAAGAGGACAATACCTTTTGTGAGCCTTTTTGAATTTCAGAATATCGGGTAAGAGGAGACAAGTAAAAATCCGCACATGTTGTGTGCGCATTTTTGGAGCTGATACCCAGATTCGAACTGGGGACCTCATCCTTACCAAGGATGTGCTCTACCAACTGAGCCATATCAGCAAAATGGCGACCTGAAGGGGACTCGAACCCCTGACC
>JAZSET010000168.1:0-16792 GCA_045531795.1 Eubacteriales bacterium
AAGTCCTATACTTCCCTCTTTTTCAATATTGTAGGGAGTAAGGCAGCTTGCTGTTACGCACTCTGTTGTACCGTAGCCCTCACGGATGCGGATAGTTGCTCCGTGGTCTTCAAGGAATTTGTCAACCTTTTTCTTGAGCTCAATCGAAAGTGAGTCTCCGCCCGAAAATACTCCCATAAGGAAGTCAAGGTTTACGCCCTCGAGGTAATTTGTTCTTACAAGTGCCTCAAAAAGTGTGGGAACGCCTGCGATATAGTTGGGTTTCTGCTTCTTTATAAGTCCCGCATAGTCCTTGACATTGAATCTCGGTACAAGTACAGACTGACCGCCTGCAACCATCATTGTATGCACGCAAACACCAAGTCCGAAGCCGTGGAACATTGGCATCGCCGCAAGCATTTTCTTATGCTTTACTTCTTTATTGCACATCGCAATTGTCTGAAGTGCAAGTGCGTTGAAATTGAGATTTGTAAGCTCAATTCCCTTTGTTGTTCCCGTTGTGCCGCCCGAAAACAGTATTACGGCAGTATCATCTGCGCCCTTTTTTACATCATATTCGTCTGCATAAGCCTTGCCGCCCTTTAAAAAGCTTTTCCACTCAACTACTGTATCGGAATAGGGTACGGGCTTTATTGTTCTGCCCTGTGTGAGACTGTAGCCAACACTCATAACGAGGTTTAACTCGTCCTTTATGCTTGTGATTATAAGCTTTTCAAGAGGATACTCACGCATAACCTCTTCAAGCTTCGGATAAAAGCCGTCAAGAGTTATTACATATCTGCTTTCTGCATCCCTGAGATAATAGAGTATTTCGCCTACCGCAGAAAGGGGGTGAACCATTACCGCTACTGCACCTATCATATTGAGCGCATAGAAGCAGTATACCGTCTGCGGAACATTGGGCATACAAAGTGTGACTCTGTCTCCCTCTTTAATTCCCATTGCCTTGAGGGCTTTTGCACAGAGTCTTATATTTTCTTCAAGTTTCTTATATGTAATTTCCCGTCCCATAAATGCAAGTGCGGGAAAATCCGGGCTTTCCTTTGCTGAATTTATGAGTGCATCGCACATACTGTACTTTGGATAATCAAGTTCCTTTTTGACTTCACCGTAGTTTTTAAGCCACGGTGCTTTTATCTGTGTAAGTTCTGCCATTGTTTTAACTCCTGTCGTATTCGATTTTCTCGTTCATCGGAAGCTCTAAAAGCTCAGGATTATCAAGCAGGTGCTTCAAAAGCTTCATACTGTTTATAAAATAAACACCGTCTGCTATACGCTCATCTATTGTCAGGCCTAACTCGAGAGCGCGTATAAGTTCAAAGCTGCCATCATCGTTATATCTTGGTCTCTTTTTAAGTTCGCCTACTATGGCAAAAAATGAGTTTGTTCCCCACTCTGCCAGGTGGTGGTAGCTTGCAGACATTTTTATACTGCCGAGGTTTGACAAAAATGCGCTGCAATGGTATGGGTCAACGCCCACAAGTGCACGCGGAAGCCAGCCGTGAGCATCAAGGAAAAAGAGGAGGCCAACTACACCTTTAAGAACAAACGGCGGGATTTTTGTAAGTATTCCCATTATGTCTGTTGCTCCGTCATCCTTGTTTTCAAGTCTTACCTCACAGACTATCTTTTTTATCTGTGAATAAACCTCATCAAGCGGAGCTTTGTCACTGTCCTTATCAAGCTTCACTATTGCAAGGGCTTCGCTTGAATTATCCTTTTTCTGCTTCTTTACGGTAAAGGCAAGTGAAATATTGTTTCTTTCATAATACCTTTTATTGATTATATAGTAATTGAGCTTCGGGCGCATAGCTATTGTCTTTGCTACTGCCGCACAGATTACGTGGAACATTGTATATTTGAAGTCGGGTGAATCTGCATTTTTCTTTTCAACAAATGCGAGCACCTTTTCCATATTCACAAGCTCATTCATTACTGCTTCGTTATCAGTTCTCTTTGGAAGAAGATAGGGCATAAATATATGCATTGGGTCAAGTTTTCTTACACGGTATCCGTCAGAACGGTCACCGTACTTTCTCTTTTCTGCCATTTTTATATATGTGCCTTTCTTTAGTTTTATGTAAAATTATACACATGTATAAATTATATCATACTGTAACAACTTCGTCAACAATTTTCTACAATATATTTATAACTATGACATATTTCTACATTATTGACAAAGATGCGGTCCCTATGCTACAATTAAAGCAGGAATTTTTTCTTCTGAGGATATTATGAACTACAAAATTTTACGCTACGACTGTGTTGAGTCGACAAACACTCTTGCAAAGGCTCTGGCAAAAGAGGGCGCATGCGAGGGCACGGTTATAATTGCAAATAAGCAGACTATGGGCCGCGGCCGGCTCGGAAAAAGCTTTTTTTCGCCCTCTGAAACGGGGCTTTATATGAGCATTATTTTAAGGCCCTCTCTGCCGCCCGAAAAGGCTGTTGAAATCACTTCTCTTGCAGCAGTTGCTCTGCTTCGTACAGTAAAAAAGCTGTCTGACGGAGACTTTAAAATCAAGTGGGTCAACGACATATACAAAAACGGCAAAAAGGTATGCGGAATCCTTACGGAGTCGTCAATCACCGCATCAGGCCTTGAATATGCGGTGCTTGGGATTGGCGTTAATCTGTTTGCGCCACAGGGCGGTTTCCCCGATGAGATAAAAAATATTGCTGACTCTGTTTTTGAGTGTACTTTCAACAAAGCAAAAAAAGAAGAGTTTACGACTCTTCTTTTAGATGAAATTTCTCTCCTTTACAATGACATCGGCAAAAACAGATATGTTGATGAATACAGAGAAAATTCATATATAACAGGCAAGAAAATTTTTGTGCTCAAGGGGGATGAAAAAATCCCCGCGCGGGCTTGCGAAATACTTGATGACTACTCTCTTTCCGTGACTCTTGAGAGTGGTGAAAAGGCCGTTCTGAGTTCCGGTGACATCAGTATAAGAGTCTAAATTCTGCACATACTGTAACTATCAAATGCAGTATGGAGGAAAATATGCAACTCACACAAAAAGAAAAGGATTTACTCAAGGATTTAAAGACTGAGGAGGATATCTGTGCAAAGAAGTATGCAAAATATTCGTCTTGCGCCAAGGATCCTCAGCTCAAGAATCTGTTTTCGCAGATAAGCTCTATTGAAACAGGTCATCTTAACACCTTAAAGGAAATTGAGTGCGGTAATGTGCCGACAATGTCGGCAGGCAGCGGTGAGGGGACTCCCACATTCAGCGAAACCTACAAGGGCGGTGAAAGTGATGACAAGTCTGCTGACTGTTATCTTTGCACTGACTTACTCAACACCGAAAAACACGCCTCAGGGCTTTACGACACCTGTATTTTTGAGTTTACTGACGAAAATGTGCGAAATGTTTTAAATCACATTCAGAAAGAAGAACAGACTCACGGCAAAATGCTCTACGATTATATGAGCAAAAACAATATGGTAGGGTAAATCTACAAAAGTTTTTTGCCGGTGACTACACCAAACAGCGTTTTTTATCTACAAAAACAAAACCTCTGCTCGTACACCGATACCTGAGACGAGCAGAGGTTTCATTTTTGCACAATCCCAACACGCGCCTCAGTTGCAGGGCGAGCCCTGCTATCCGAATATCAGATTTACAGCTGTGCAGACTATTATGCCCACAAGTGTCGGCAGAAGCGCTGACACTATCATCCATTTTACACTTCCGCTTTCTTTTTTTATTGTGAGCAGTGTTGTTGAACAGGGAAAATGAAAGAGTGAAAACAACATTACATTTATTGCAGTCACACTGTTCCAGCCGTTTGTTAGAAGTACTTCCCTGAATGCCGTAAGGCTTGAAATTTCCGTAAGGCTTGTGCTTTTTGTGTAAATCATAAATATTATCGGAAGCACTATTTCATTGGCGGGAAGTCCTAAAATAAAGCCGAGCAGTATTACGCCGTCAAGTCCCATAAGTCTGCCGAAAGGCTCTAAAAATGAGGATATATGCGAAAGAACTCCCACACCACCGATATTTATATTGGCAAAAATCCATATCAGCGCACCTGCGGGTGCGGCTACCGCTACCGATCTGCCAAGCACATATATTGTTCTGTCAAGTATTGAACGGACAATTACCTTTCCTATCTGTGGTCTTCTGTACGAGGGAAGCTCAAAGGTGAAAAATGACGGTTCTCCTTTAAGGAGTGTCTCCGACAGTAGTTTTGTCAGGACAAATGTCATAAGTACTCCGAAAATCACGAGTGATGTGAGCATAAGTGATGACACAAGCGAGTTTGTACCTATGGCAAAAAACATTGTTATCAGTGCAATCAGAGTCGGGAACCGTCCGTTACAGGGGACAAGGCTGTTTGTGATTATTGCAAGAAGTCTTTCTCTGGGTGAGTCGATTATTCTGCAGCCGACAACTCCCGCGGCGTTACAGCCAAAGCCCATACATATTGTGAGTGCCTGCTTTCCGCAGGCATTACATTTTTTAAAAGGTCTGTCAAGGTTATATGCTATTCTCGGAAGATACCCGGCGTCCTCAAGCAGTGTAAACAGAGGAAAGAATATCGCCATTGGCGGAAGCATTACCGATACTACCCAGGCAGAGACTCTGTATGCACCGCTGACAAGCACTCCCGTTAGAAAATCGGGCATATGTATAAGTCTGCAAAGTGTCATGAGCTTATCTTCAAGCGCAAAGAGCCATTCCGATAAAAGTGCGCTCGGATAGTTCGCTCCCGTTATTGTGAGCCAGAAAATAAAGGCAAAAAACAATATCATTATTGGAAATGCGGTGTATTTGCCCGTAAATATCCTGTCAAGACGGCGGTCTATGTCGGCATTTCTGCTTTTTTCAACACTTACGCACTCACTGCATATTTTTTCTGCCGACTCTACTAATTTTTCAACAATTATTTCGCTGATTCTTTCCTTGTCGGGCAAAGTCTCGGGGATATTTACTGCTTTTATGTCAAGCAAACAGCTGTCTGCAACTCTTTTGGCAAAATCATAATTTCCCTCAAGAAGCCTGAGTGCCACAAATCTTTTTAAATAGTGTTCTCCACTGATATTTTCACATATTTCCGACAAAGCCTTTTCTATTTCAGCGCCGTAGTCAACACTGTATCCTGTGTTTTCACTCAAGTCTGCGCTTTTATCAAGAACTTCAAGTATTGCGCTGATACTTTTCTTTTTTCTGCCTACCGTACCCACTACAGGGACACCGAGTATTTTTGAAAGTCTTTTCGTATCTACCTTTATTCCCTTGCCTTTTGCCTCATCAAGCAAATTTACGCAAACTATTGCCTTTTTTGTGATTTCAAGTGTTTGCAAAAGGAGATTCATATTCCGTTCAAGGCAGGTTGCATCGCAGACAATAAGCACTGTGTCATACGAGTCAAAGCAGATAAAATCTCTTGCTATTTCCTCCTCAAACGAGTGCGCCATAAGAGAATATGCTCCCGGCAGGTCTACAATTATGTAATCTTTTTCGCGGCCTCTGACATAGCCGCGCGCCAGGTCTACCGTCTTTCCTGTCCAGTTGCCTGTATGCTGATTCAGTCCCGTAAGACCGTTGAAAATCGTGCTTTTCCCGACATTCGGGTTGCCTGCAAGCGCTATTATCTTTTCACCGTTTTCGCTACTTAGTCCCATAAATACGACCTCGCTATTTTAGTTGTTAATAGCAGTGTATTCCGACAGGAGAAGATATGTTAAAAGCCTTTCCCGATTCCGGGAAAGGCTTTTTGTGTTATTTGTTATTTGGGTAAGCAGAGCTTATACATATCACCGAGCGGGTTATCTTTTACACAGTAGAACTTTGTTCCCTTTTCGGCTCCCGTCTTTTGAGTACCATTAAGTATTACTTCTTCGGTATAGTCTCCGCAAAATTCGCTGTTTTCGTAGCTGCAGGTTCTCTTGCTTTCCTCCATAATATAAACATTATCGTGGAAATTGTATTTGTCGGGGTGGTTTGCCACAAGCGAAATAGCACTGCCGCCTGCAAGCATATACACGTTATTTGATACGTCGTTATTTTCGCAGTTCATACCTCTATTATTTGCGCCGTAGAAGAATCCGCCTGCGCCTCGCCAGCCGGCTGCAACCTTATCGGTTTTGCCCTTGCCCGGTCTCTGATGCGAGAAGCCATAGCCTATGTATCTGTCATAGTTGCCTTTTACACTAAGACCGCTCAGAAAACCGCCGTCTGCAAGCCATAATTCAGAGCCTGTATTTGCATACTCTGCAACATTTCTCTCAATTACGATATTCTTCATTGAGGATTTCCCCGTAAACTGTACTGTCCAACAGCAGTCATATACCTGTGTGGCATAGTTATGGTACATTGTGAAGTTTTCACTGTGTCCGAATGATTCAATAGCATTTCCGTAGCGTACTGGTGAATTTGCGTTAAAGAACGGAGGCATTCCCTGAATCTGACCGCCTATCCAGCGGAATATACAATGCTGAACTGTTATATTCTTTGCGTGACCCATTCCAATTCCGAAGCAGGCTGCATAAATATCTATATTATCAATTGTTATATCGCGAATTCCCTTGTACACTTTGCCATCCATGTGTTCAAAGGTCAGTTCTGTCTCACCCCAGAGAGAAATTTTGCCGAGTCTTGTTCCAAACTCTATCTTATTAAACACTTCTGCGGGATTTCCCTCGTTACAGCGCAGATAAAGCTCGTCAACTGTGTTATCATTTGAATCAATTTTGTGGTAGAATTCAAGGTTTCCGTGCAAATCCCAATAGTCCTTAAAGGGTGTTTTCGGAGCAATCTTATAGTGCTCAAGTCCGTTGAATACCGGTCCGTTGTCTACTCTGAGTCCGGCATACTGCTTATCCTGGTTATCTACTATCCCCTCTATCTTCATTACAAGGATACCCCATGCTCTGCCCTCATCAAATATGATTGTACCCACATTGTTTTCAAATCCGCCGAGTTTACCCGTGTATTTATATATATGTTCGTATTCTGTTTCTTCCCAGTCACTCTTTTTTGACGCATCACGGGCAAAGTTGATAACCGGCTTTGCGCCCTCACCATAAGCGGAAACAGTCACACCTGAGGTTGTACGGAATGAGCCCTCTTGATGGAAAACATCTCCTCTTTTGAAGAATATGCCGTCACCGTTGCCGGGTGCGGTTTCCATTACTTTCGTAATTGTCTTAAAAGGCGAGTCGGGTGAGAGACCGTTGTTGTTATCGTCACCGTCGCTTGATGAAACATAATATCTTGTACCCTTAATATCAAACTTTGTATTTGGCGTTGCTTTGATTTCATCTATAAGTGCTTCAATTTCCCTATTGTACTTATCAATTATTGAGTTGTCAGATTTTATAAAAATTTTGTTTTCCATAAGTCACCCTCCGTCATAATTTATGGGTATTTTCAGCATTTCCCATCCTGCTGGTTTTACTTTAACACATATATAATGCTGCATCAATAGCTTTACGTAAAGTGACAAGATATTGCCACAATTGAGCAATATTTTGCCAGGATATGCAAAGTCATCACTGCACGTCGGTGATGACTTTCTGATATTGTTTATTTTTTCAAAAGGCAAAGCTTATACATATCGCCAAGCGGGTTATCCTTTACACAGTAGAACTTTGATCCCTTTTCTGCTCCCGACTTTTCAATTCCCGCAAGTATCACCTCTTCGGTATAGTCTCCGCGGAATTCGTGGTTCGGAATGCCGCACATTCTCTTGCCCTCTTCCATAATGTAAACATTATCGTGGAGGTTATATTTATCGGGGTGCACCGCTGCAAGTGAGTGAGCACTGCCTCCTGCAAGCATATATACGTTGTTTGATATATCGTTGCCCTCGCAGATCATACCCCTGTTATGTGCACCGTAGAAGAAGCCTCCTGCGCCTCTCCAGCCGCCTGCAAGCTTATCTGACGGTGAACCTATTGAGGGTCTCTGATGTGAGAAGCCGTAGCCGATATATCTGTCGTAGTTGCCTCTTACAATAAGATTTGTGAGGTGTCCTCCGTCTGCTACCCATACTTCAGAGCCTGTATTTGCATACTCTGCTACATTGCGCTCTATTCTGACATTATTCATTGTGGCCGCACCTGTACACTGCACTGTCCAGCAGCAGTCATATACCTGGGAGGCGTAGTTGTGGTACATAGTAAAGCCGTCACTGTGGCCGAATGACTCAACGGCATTTCCGTAACGAACAGGGAAATTTCTCTGGAACCATGGTGGCATTCCCTGAATCTGACCGCCTATCCAGCGGAATACGCAGTTCTGAATTACCGTATTCTGTACGTGTCCGACTGCGACTCCGAAGTAACCTGCGTAAACTTCAATGTTATCAATTATAACATCCTTTGTTCCCTTATAAACCTTTTCAAGATATGGGAATGTCATTTCGTCTTCACCAACTAAATGGATACAGCAGTTTCTTCTCGAAAGCTCAACTGACTCAAATACTTGTCCGGGATTGCCCTCATTACAGCGCAGATAAAGCTCATCAACCGAGTTATCCTCAGAGTCAATCTTATGATAGAATTCAAGATTACCAAAAAGGTCCTCAGGTCCTCTGAAAAGTGTATGTGCGGGTATAGTATAGGACTCTATTCCGTTGAAGGTATATCCGTTGTCTACTCTCTGACCTGCGTATTTTTTGTCTTCATTGTCAACCTTATCTGACATTGCCGATACGTGAACGCCCCACGCTCTGCCACCGTCAAATATGATTGCACCGACATTCTTTTCAAAGCCGTCAAGCTTTCCTGTATACTTATATACATTTTCAAATTCTGTCTTTTCCCAGTCGCTTACACTTGATGCGTCACGTGAAAAGTTGATTACAGGCTTATTTCCCTCTCCGTATGCGGAAATGGTTACACCCGATTTCACATCAAAAAATCTTTCGTGGCGGAAAGTGTCCCCTCTTTTGAAGAATGCACCGTCTCCCGGCTTAAGTCCTGTTTCAAGTACCTTTTCAATAGTCTTAAAGGGTGTTTTTTCCGAAAGCCCATCGTTATTATCGTCACCCTCGCTTGATGAAACGAAGTACTTTGTACCCTTGATATCAAACTCTGTATTGGGTGTTGTCTTTATTTCCTCAATAAGTGCTTCAATTTCTTTATTATACTTATCGATTATGGAGTTATCAGATTTGATAAAAATTTTGTTTTCCATAAGTATCACCCTCCGGCATAATTTATAGATATTTGAGGCATATTTCGCCTTGCTGGTTTAACTTTAACATACATAATATATCAAGTCAATAGTTTTCTTCGAAAAAGCAATATACTACCAAAATATAGCAATATATTACCAATTTTCTGCTACAAAAAAAAGAAAGGCTTTTACGCCTTTCTTCATTGTTTATATATCACGTCTTCCCTCAAGTGCTCTGAACAGTGTTACCTCGTCTGAGTATTCAAGCTCTCCGCCCACAGGTACGCCGTAGGCAAGTCTTGTTGTTTTTATTCCAAGCGGCTTTAACAGCTTTGACAGGTACATTGATGTAGTTTCACCGTTTATTGTCGGGTTTGTTGCTATAATTACCTCATCGACTCCGTCAAGCCGTGTAAGCAGGCTTTTTATGTTAAGCTCATCAGGTCCTATTCCGTCCATTGGCGAAATTGTACCGCCAAGCACGTGGTAAAGCCCCTTGTATTCTCTTACCTTTTCAAGTGCTAAAACTGCACGCGAGTCCTCTACCACGCAGATTACTTTCCTGTTACGGCTCATATCCGCGCATATTTCGCACTCCCCGTTTTCTGAGATATTTCCGCACACTGCGCACGGAACTACCTTTTCCTTGGCGTTTACGATTGATGTTGCAAATTCTCTTGCTTCATCATCAGTAAAATCAAGGACAGAAAAAGCCATTCTTATTGCTGTTTTGTGTCCTATTCCCGGCAACCGTCTGAAGTTGTTTATAAGCTCATCAAGTGCGGGGATAAATTCCTGTGCCATATCAGAAAAGTCCCGGCAGATTAAAGTTGCCCATACTGCCTGTTATTGCTCCCATTTTTTCTGTGGCTTCGCTCTCAACCTGCTTTATCGCCTCGTTGAATGCGGCTACAATTACGTCTGAGAGTGTTTCTATATCATCAGGATCAACGATGTCGGGAGAAATTTCAAGAGATACTACCTCTTTCTTGCCATTCATCTTAAGAGCTACCGCTCCGCCTCCCGCTTTTACTTCATATTCCTTTTCTTCAAGTTCTGTCTGCAGTGCTGCCATATCCTCCTGCATCTTCTGTGCCTGCTTTAGCATCGCCTGCATATTTGAGGGGCCGCCGCCCATTCCCTGTGGTAATCTTGCTTTCATTGTCTTTTCCCTTTCTTTATTCCTCAATTATTTCGTCAATAAAGCTGCTTTTCTTTGCAGCCTCTATGGTTTCTATAAGCAATGTGCTTTTATCAAGTCTGCCGTTTTCATATGAGTTAAACGAGCGAAGAAGTGCATCAAATACTTCGCCTGCCCTGAGCATTGTTGCGGCGAACTCCGAGTCAACACGGATTCTGATGCTTCCGTTATCCTCAGCATAAGCTATTGCGCTGTCAAGAAATGCGCTCTCCATTGGATACATATCTCCAAAGGCTCTTACCGCTTCGGAAAAATACGGCAGTTTTTTGAGTCTGCGTACATCTCTGTTTTCGTTTTTTACCTGAGGCTCGCTTTTTACCGTCTGTGGCTGTTCTTTTTTGGGTGACATCTCAATTACAGGAGGCTCGGGCATTTTTTCATACTGAATTTTTTTCGGTTTTGCTGCTACTGTTTCTTTTTTATCTTCGATTTTAGCATCAATGGGAATTTCTTTGTTTTCTGCCTTTATTTCATTATATCCGCTGCTTAGTTTTGCCTCAAGACTTGCTACTCTCGAAACAAGTGCCTCGTATGTGGGAGATAATTTTTCATCACACATTTTTACAAGCGCACACTCTGCAAGCAGTTTTTTATTTGCACTTCCCTTTTGCATTGTTACATATGTTTCTTCAAGCAAGCGGATGTGGTATATGATATTTTCCGTGCTGAATCTGTCAGCAAGGGATTTGAGTTTTTCAAACTTATTCTGTGAAAGGTCTAGGTACTCGTTTGCTCTCTGGGTTGCTTTTATTATGAGCATATCGCGATATATTGATGTAAGTGCCTGCCAGAATACGGAAATATCACGGGAGGACAAATATATATTTGAGGTTATCTCAAATATAGCAGAATAGTCCTTATCCGCAATTGCACCTACTGCTTTTTCTACCGCTTCACGGTCACCTGTACCGACGAGCTTTTCTACAATATCTTCAGTTACGGTTTCACCGTTTGCAGCATTCGCACAAAGTTCAAACAGACTGATTGCATCTCTCATACCGCCTTGTGCGATTGACGCCAGCGCAAATGCCGCTTCTCTTTCAAGGGAGATTCCCTCGTTTTTTGCGATATATTCAAGTCTGTCTGCGATAACTGACGAGCTTATGCGTCTAAAATCAAAGCGCTGACATCTTGATACGATTGTTGACGGGAGTTTATGAAGCTCTGTGGTTGCAAGGATAAATACCACATGTGACGGAGGCTCTTCGAGGGTTTTCAGCAGTGCATTGAACGCGCTGATTGAAAGCATATGCACTTCGTCTACGATATAAACCTTATATTTAAGCTCTCCCGGCAGATAATTGACTTCGTCTCTTATATCACGGATATTGGAAACGCCGTTGTTACTTGCCGCGTCCATTTCGACAATATCTGTGGTACTACCCGAGTCTGCATTCAGGCAGGCTGCGCATTTTCCGCAGACTTTACCGTTTTTATAGTCTGTGCAGTTTATCGCCTTTGCAAGGATTTTTGCACAGGTCGTTTTACCTGTACCCCGGCTTCCGCAGAAAAGGTATGCGTGGTTTATGTGACCTGTTTCTATTTCATTTTTAAGTATTGATGTTATATGCTCCTGTCCGCATACATCATCAAAGTCTCTCGGCCGCCACTTTCTATACAGTGCCTGATGCATAGTTTTTCTCCCTTTCTGTGATATTGGATTATTTAAAAAAGCTGCAAAAGAAGACCATACACCTTAAATTCGAAACGAGCCTACATACGCCGCCATACGATTAGCTCAGGACAGGCGACCTCACGGCACATAGAAGATACCGCTTAATGCTGCTTGGTTCCCCACCTGACATGGTTCACGGCTTCCTATTGCGTAAGACCCATCCGTCAACACCTCTCAATATGGTGCAGACTACATAGAGTCGGCCCTCCAAAAAGGATACCACCCCTGCTGGAGCGGATTGCAGGTACAAGGCTCCGCTAAGTCCCCGGCTGGTATGGCCTTCTTTCACAGCTTTAATGCGAAAGTTTCTGTTTTTCAAAACAGCAGTTATAGTATAACATCTTTTTTCACTTTTTGCAAGTACTATTATAAAAGTTAACACAATTTTATTATATTACGGCAGTTGCACTTGTTATTATAACTTGTCTTAACAAAAAGCCTCTCCCTTTCGGGAGAGCCTTTTGTAATCATCAACATCATTTTATCATATACGGTCCTGTCGCATAGCATTAAGTATTGCTATTACTGCAACTCCCACGTCTGCAAAGATTGCCGCTGTCATATTTGCCACTCCGCATAGTGTCAGAATAAGAACCAACAGCTTTATACCAAGTGTAATTCCTATATTCTGCTTAACTTTTACTATTGCGTGTTTTGCAAGGTTTATTGCCTGTGCAAGCTTTGAAAGCTCACCGTTCATTATTACAACATCTGCCGCTTCAAGCGCCGCATCTGAGCCGATATCTCCCATTGCCACGCCTACATCAGCTTCTACAAGAGTTGGTGCATCGTTGATACCGTCGCCTGCAAACATTATGCTATTTCCGTAATCTTTAAGTTCTTTTATCTTGTCAAGCTTATCTGTTGGTGAGAGCTCGCCCTCACACATATCAAGTCTGAGCTTACTTGCCACTGCCTCTGCTATCGCTTTCCTGTCGCCGCTGAACATACCGACTGTATTTATTCCGGCTTCTCTGGCGTCAAGGATTGCGTCTTCAGCACCTGGCTTGATTTTATCACCGACTGCGATATATCCGACATATTTTTTATCAAGTGCAAAGTATATGCACTTCTTCGAATCGTCTCTCGGAAGTTCTCCCTCTACGCCGATTTCTTCAAGAAAATCTGCTTCTCCTGCAACAAAGGTATGAGAATCTACAAGTGCAAGTGTTCCCCTGCCTGCCTTTTCGACAAATCTGTCGCACTGGCGTCTTTCAAAGCCGTGTTCTTTTACATACGCGCTTATCGCCTTTGCTATCGGGTGATTTGACTGCCCCTCACTTATTGCGGCAACTGTCAGAAGTATCTGCTCATTGGCGATTTCCGACGGCACTGCCTCTGTTATATGAAGTTTTCCTGTTGTGAGAGTTCCTGTCTTGTCAAGGACAAGTGTATCGCACTTTTCGAGTGCGTCTACTACAGAGCCGCCTTTCATAAGGATACCGTATGATGACGCTTTGCCTACCGCGCTGAAATATGTAAGCGGTATTGACAAAACAAGTGCGCAGGGACAGGATATTGCAAGAAGCGAAAGTGCTCTGTAAATCCACATTCTGAAATTACCGAATATAAGCGGTACAACTATTGCAACTATCAGAGTAAGAGCAAAAACTGCGGGGGTATAGTATTTTGCAAAGCGGGTGATAAATCTTTCGTTTTCCGACTTGTTTTCGCTCTGCTCCTCTACTATTCTGAGTATTCTTGAAACGGTGGAATCCTCATCGCATGCCGTTGTGCGTATGCGTACAACGCCCGAAAGATTTATGTATCCGCTTACCGCCGTGTCTCCCTCTTTTAAAGTCACGGGCAGGCTTTCTCCCGTTATCGCAGAAGTGTCTGCTTCAAGCACACCGTCGATTACTATTCCGTCAACAGGGACTCTTTCACCCGGTCTTACAAGAATAATGTCGCCAACGCCTATTGTGTCTGTGTCTACATCAATAACCTCGCCGACTACTACCTTATGTACTGTATCGGCTCTGAGTTCCATCATAGCCTTTATGCTGTTTCTTGAGCGTGTTACCGCCATATCCTGGAAGAATTCCCCTATCTGATACAACAGCATTACGGCTACGCCCTCTGAAAATTCGCCCAGCACAAAAGCTCCTATTGACGCAACTGTCATAAGTGTATTTTCATCAAATACATTTCCTTTAGCAATACGGCTTATCGCTTTTCTGATTATGTCATAAGCGCATATCGCATATGCTATAAGACATATTATAAGCTGTACAATCCATAGTTTTGAAAAGAAGAGTGCAACAATAAGCAGTAAAAGCGATGCCCCTATTTTATACAGGTCTTTTTTCTGCCTTGCACTGAGGCTTATATTTGACACATATTCCAGAAAATTATAGTATGCATTTTTGATTTTTTCCGCCATATTGTCCTCCTATCTTGTAACAACAGCATCAGGTTCAACCCTTTTTGCTATTTTTACAATATTTTCAAAAAGGTCGTCTTCGTCCATTTCGCTGACAACAACAATTTTTTCGCTCAGATAATTTACATTTGCTTTTTCAACTCCGTCAAGCTTATTTATAGCCTCCTCCACCTTTGCCGCACAATGCGGGCAGTCAAGTTCTTCAATTCTGTACGTGTATTTCATAGTTTACTCCTTTGCCGTATGATGTATATGGTCAAGCCCCATATTTATTATTGTTCTTACGTGATCGTCTGCAAGTGCGTATGTGACAAGTCTGCCCTCTTTTTTACCGCTTACAAGACTTGAAAGCTTCAGCATTTTCAGTTGATGCGACACCGCCGACTGGCTTGTTTCGGTCTCATTTGCTATATCGCCGACACATTTTTCGCCCGTGAGAAGTGATATGAGTATTTTCACTCTCGTTTCGTCTGCAAACGCCTTATACAGCTCTGAAAGTCTCAGCGCATCCGCAATACTGTAACTTTTGATCATATGCGTTCCTCCTTTACCAAAACATATGAACATATGAACAAATATTCATACTTTTATTATACACATATACCCTGCTTTTGTCAATAGATATATCAAAAATACCGGGATTGAAATTTTTTTGCAAAAAGGGCTTGACATATTGTATTTATTTTGGTATAATCATCAAGGTTTGTGTAAAAAATGAAAGGATATGGATTTATGAAAAAGTACGGACTTTGCATAATGTCTTTTGCAATTGCAATATGTCTTCTCATCTCAGGTCTTATGACCAACGGCATTTTTTCTGCTGTAATCTGATTAAGTTAATAGTGAAAATCCCGTCTTGTGACGGGATTTTTTATTTTAAAAATGTAAACAAATTTCAAAAATGCAAAAAGCTCTTGAACTTGCTTTATCTTTGTGATAAAATTATTAAAGATAATATTCTGCCGAAAGGAATTATATACATTGAAAGACAACAGTATTTCCTGCGCACGCAAAAAAACCTCTATCGGCGGTCAGGCTCTGATTGAGGGAATTATGATGCGCGGACCCCATAAAACCGCTATGGCAGTAAGGCACACCAGCGGTAATATTGTCACAAAGGAGTGGGAATCTGCAGGCAGTAAGACTCCTGCAATTTTAAAGCTTCCCATAATTCGTGGCGTTTACGGCTTCATTACATCAATGAAAATCGGTTACAAGTGCCTTATGGAGTCTGCCGAAATGAGTGGACTTGAAGATGAAATCACAGAAGACTTGGAAGCAACTACACCCGAAGAAAAGGAAGCAAAGGCCAAGAAAAATGATATTCTTATGAATGTACTTATGGTTATTGCCTCAGTTCTGGGTGTGGCTCTTGCGCTCTTCTTATTTATGTATCTGCCTGTGCAGATTTTTTCCTGGATTACAAATGCCATTCCCTCTCTTGAGGGCAGCCGCTTTATAAGAAGCTTATTTGAGGGCGTTCTCAGAATAGTTATATTCGTTTTGTATATGTATCTCGTTTCGCTGATGAAAGATATCAGGCGTACATTTATGTATCACGGTGCTGAGCACAAGAGTATTTTCTGCTATGAGGCAGGTCTTGAGCTTACTGTTGAAAATGTACGCAAAATGAAGCGTTTCCACCCCCGTTGCGGTACTTCCTTTATGATACTTATGCTTATTGTGGGTATTGTTATCTCTATGTTCATTACGGTAACAAATCCCATTCTCCGTACTGTTATAAAGCTTGCACTACTCCCTCTGTCTGTCGGATTCGGCTATGAGCTTATCAAGCTTGCAGGAAGATACGACAATGCTTTTACAAGAATAATCTCGCTTCCCGGTGTATGGCTGCAGCACATCTCTGTACTTGAGCCTGACGACTCAATGATTGAATGCGCCATTGAAGCCATAAAGCGTGTAATCCCTGACGACGACAGCGACAACTGGTAACAAGGGGCACGCCCCTTGACCCGATGCGCGTGTGAAATCTGTGGGATAATGAAGTCTCCACTCGTACTCCAACATCTGTTGATATTTGCACGGCGGGAGCAAGCCCCCGCCCTACCGGTGATACAATCAAGTCGGTTGTAGGGGAGGCGTCTCGCCTCCCGTTTTTTATCTTTGAACAGATTATATACGGGAGGGGTTACCCCTCCCCTACGGTGATAAATTCAAAGTCTCCACTCGTACTCTGTTGTCAGAGACAAGTGGAGACTTTACTTTTTTACAGAGCATATAAACATAAAAGTTATTAAAAAGGCCCCCTTGCCTAAAGGGGGCTGTCGAACGAAGAGAGACTGGGGGATTCTCTTGGGAAGATTGATTCTTTATAAAGAATCCCTCCACCGCAAGCGGTCCCCCTCCCTTTAGGCAAGGGAGGCTTTTTC
>JAZSET010000067.1:0-15160 GCA_045531795.1 Eubacteriales bacterium
TATCAAGGACGGTAAAACCTTTGAAGAGGCTCTTGATACAAGATGCTTTGAGCCTGATGCACCCAACTTTACTCCCCGAATCAGTGCTGCACTCAAGATTTGTGGCGGCAAGTACACATACAAAATGAGCATACTCAAGTCAGCAGACAAAGAGGGAAGCGACTGTATGAGATACACATATTCATACCCCTCTCTTGCAGGTATCGGCACATTCATTCACACATATATGAAAGACGGAAATCCCCTTCCTACCTTCGAGGGAGAACCTGAAAGAGTTGCCATTCCTGCTGATATTGATGCTTTTACAAATGATATCTGGGAAAACCTCAATGCTGACAATAAGATTTCACTTTATGTAAGATATATAGATATCAAAGACGGCACATACACAGCAAGACTTATAAATAAATTTGTAAAATAAAAAGAAAAGAGGAAAGAAAATGAAAGAATTTGAACTGAAATACGGTTGTAACCCCAATCAGAAGCCCTCGAAGATTTATATGGAAAACGGCAAGGAGCTTCCTATCGAAATCCTTTCGGGCCGTCCCGGTTATATTAACTTCCTCGATGCTTTCAACTCCTGGCAGCTTGTCAAGGAATTAAAGGCGGCAACAGGTATGCCCTGTGCAACCTCCTTTAAGCACGTAAGCCCTACTTCTGCGGCTGTCGGACTTCCTCTTAGCGAAAAGCTCAAAAAGGCTTGCTTTGTTGATGATATTGAGGGCCTTGATGAATCTCCTCTCGCTTGTGCCTATGCAAGAGCAAGAGGTACTGACCGTCAGTCCTCGTTTGGTGACTGGATTGCACTTTCCGATGTTTGTGATGTTACCTGTGCCCAGATTATCAAGCGTGAGGTATCAGACGGAATTATTGCTCCCGGATATACTCCCGAGGCTCTTGAGATACTCAAGTCCAAGAGAAAGGGTAACTACAACATTGTAAAGATTGACCCTGATTATATTCCCGAAGAAAAGGAAACAAAGCAGGTGTTCGGTATCACCTTTGAGCAGGGAAGAAATAACTTCAAGATAGACAAAGAGCTTCTTAAGAATATCGTAACCGAAAACAAGGAAATTCCCGAGCTTGCACAGATCGACCTTATAATTGCACTTATCACACTTAAATATACTCAGTCAAATTCAGTATGCTACGCAGTTGGCGGACAGGCGATCGGTGTTGGTGCAGGTCAGCAGTCAAGAATCTACTGCACAAGACTTGCAGGTACAAAGGCTGATATCTGGCATCTCAGACAGCACGACAAGGTGCTTTCACTTCCGTTTAAGCCCGAGCTTGGCAGACCTGACAGAGACAATGTAATTGATGTTTATATTTCAGAAGACTGTGGTGATGTTCTCGATGAGGGCAGATGGCAGAACTACTTTACAACACGTCCCGAGCCCTTTACAAGAGAAGAGCAGAAAGCATACCTTGCGACAATAACAGGTGTTTCTGTAGGCTCTGACGCATTCTTCCCGTTTGATGATAACATTGAACGTGCACGCAGAAGCGGTGTTTCATATATCGCGGAGCCGGGCGGTTCTATCCGTGACGACATTGTAATTGACACCTGCAACAAGTACGGTATTGCAATGGCGTTTACAGGAATGAGACTTTTCCATCACTAATACATAAACGGAGAAAAGAAATGAAAGTAATGGTTGTGGGCGGCGGTGGCCGTGAACACGCAATAATAAAGGAATTAAAAAAGTCCCCCGAAATTGACAAGCTTTACGCACTGCCGGGTAACGGTGGTATCTCAAGAGATGCCGAGTGCGTAAACATCGGAGCAAAGGATATAGAGGGCATTGTTAAGTTTGCCCGTGACAACAAAATTGACTATGCTGTTGTTGCTCCAGATGACCCGCTTGTTTTAGGTGCAGTTGATGCACTGAATGAAATAGGCGTTGAGTGCTTCGGCCCTACAAAGGCGGCTGCTATAATCGAGGGAAGCAAGGTTTTCTCAAAGAACCTTATGAAGAAATACGGCATTCCTACTGCAATGTACGAGACTTTTGACGATATGGAAAAGGCTATTAAGTATCTCGGCACAATTCCTGCTCCTGTTGTTATCAAGGCTGACGGACTTGCTCTCGGCAAGGGAGTAATAATTGCCGAAACGACAGAAGCTGCAACAGAAGCGGTTAAGAGTATGATGGCAGACAAGGTTTTCGGCGAAAGCGGAAGCCGTGTTGTAATTGAAGAATTTTTAGAGGGTCCCGAGGTATCTGTTCTTGCCTTTACCGACGGTGAGACTCTTGTTCCTATGATTTCTTCTATGGACCACAAGAGAGCCGGTGACAATGATACCGGCCTTAATACAGGCGGAATGGGTGCGATTGCTCCCAACCCATATTACACGGACAGTATTGCAGACGAGTGTATGAAAACGATATTTATGCCGACTGTTGAAGCTATGAAAAACGAGGGCAGAACCTTTAAGGGATGTCTTTATTTCGGACTTATGCTTACAAAGAACGGCCCCCGTGTAATCGAATATAACTGCCGTTTCGGTGACCCCGAAACGCAGGCAGTTCTCCCGCTTCTTGAAAGCGACCTGTTTACAATAATGCGCGCGGTAAGTTCAGGCAGACTTTCCGAAGTCGAAGTTAAATTTGCAAAGAAGCATTCCTGCACTCTTGTACTTGCATCAGACGGCTATCCTGCAAAGTATGAGACAGGCTTTGAAATAAGCGGTGAATGTGATACAAATGCATCTGTATATATAGCAGGTGCGAAAATTGACGGCGGCAAGCTTTATACTGCAGGCGGCAGAGTTCTTGCAGTTTCCTGTGTCGGTGATACTCTCAAGGAGGCTGTTGATGCCGCGTACAGAGAAAGCGAAAAAATTAACTTTGAAAACAAGTATTTCCGTCACGACATCGGTGCACGTGCTCTCAAGGCATAAGAAAGGAACAGATTATGGTATATAGAATATTTGTTGAAAAGAAGCGCGAATTTGCAAACGAAGCACGCTCTCTCAAATCTGACATAAACACAGTCCTCGGGATAAAGGGACTTGAAGATCTGCGTATTGTAAACAGATATGATGCTGAAAACATCACTCCCGCGCTTTTTGAAGATGCAAAGTCAAAGGTGTTTTCCGAGCCCCAGATTGATGATATCTTTGATGAGGCTGATTTCAAGGGAGCAAGAGCGGTATTTGCCGTTGAAAGTCTCCCCGGTCAGTTTGATATGAGAGCTGCATCGGCTGAAGAGTGCATACAGATTATATCTATGGGTGAAAAGCCTACAGTCAGATGTGCAAAGATTTATGCGCTTTACGGTGATATAACTGAAAATGAACTTCGCGAGATTGAAAAATATGTAATCAACCCTGTTGAAAGCCGGTTTGCATCCTTTGAGCTTCCCGAAACTCTCAGAATGGATACGGAAATTCCCACAGTGGTCAAAACTCTTGACGGCTTTATTGACCTTGACGACAAGTCTCTTGCAAAAATGGCGTCGGATATGGGACTTGCAATGGATGCAGATGACCTTAAATTCTGTCAGGACTACTTTAAGAGCGAAAAGAGAAATCCGACAATAACAGAAATCCGTATGATTGATACATACTGGTCGGATCACTGCCGTCACACAACATTTTTAACTACTGTTGACAGTGTAAAGTTTGAAGACGAAAAGCTTGAAAAGGCTTATAACAGATATATTGATACACGCAAAAAGCTTAACAGAACAAAGCCTGTGAATCTTATGGACATCGCAACAATAGGCGCCCGCTACTTAAAGAGTGAGGGTAAGCTCCTTGCGCTTGACGAGTCCGAGGAGATAAATGCCTGCACAATAAAGATCAAGGCAAATATCAACGGCAAGGATGAGGATTATCTCCTGCTCTTCAAGAACGAGACACACAATCATCCTACAGAAATTGAGCCTTTCGGCGGTGCGGCTACCTGTATCGGCGGCGCAATCCGCGACCCGCTTTCTGGCCGTTCATATGTTTATGCGGCAATGAGAGTTACGGGTGCTGCTGACCCCACGGTGGATGTCAGCGAAACAATCCCCGGAAAGCTTCCTCAGCGTAAAATTGTTACAACTGCGGCGGCAGGATATTCTTCCTACGGTAACCAGATCGGTCTTGCTACAGGTATGGTAGACGGAATCTATCACAAGGGATATATGGCTAAGCGTATGGAAATCGGTGCGGTACTCGGTGCGGCTCCCGCTAAAAATGTTCGCCGTGAAGTCCCCGAAGACGGAGATGTTGTAATTCTTCTTGGCGGTAAAACCGGTCGAGACGGCTGTGGCGGTGCAACAGGCTCGTCAAAATCTCACACAAAGACTTCTCTTGAAAGCTGTGGTGCTGAGGTTCAGAAGGGTAATGCTCCCGAAGAAAGAAAATTACAGAGACTTTTCAGAAATGAAGAGGCTTCAAGACTTATTAAGCGTTGTAATGACTTTGGTGCGGGCGGTGTTTCCGTTGCTGTTGGTGAACTTGCAGACGGACTTGAAATCGACCTTAACGCAGTACCCAAGAAGTATGATGGACTTGACGGCACAGAGCTTGCAATATCAGAGAGCCAGGAAAGAATGGCTGTTGTTGTTGAAAAGTCATCTGTCAAGCGCTTTACGGAAATTGCAAGAAGCGAAAACCTTGAGGCAACAGTTGTTGCAAAGGTAACGGCAAATCCCCGTCTTGTAATGAACTGGAACGGCAAGAAAATTGTCGATATCTCAAGAGAATTTCTTAATTCAAACGGTGCTGAAAAGCACATTGATATAACACTTAGTGCTACCGAATGCTTTGAAAAAGAAAAGGTTTGTGACTTTGAAAAGGGTATGCGTGAGCTTGCAGGTGATTTGAATGTTTGCTCCAAGAGAGGACTTTCAGAACGCTTTGACTCTACAATCGGCTCAGGAAGTGTGCTTATGCCATTTGGAGGTAAGCAACAGCTGACACCTATTCAGGCAATGGTACACAAAATCCCGCTTGAACACGGTGAAACGGATACTGTTTCCTTTATGTCATGGGGATATAATGCATATATCAGCGAAAAGAGCCCGTATCACGGTGCTTACCTTGCAGTAGTTGAATCTATTTCAAAGCTTATTGCAACAGGTGCAGACAGAAACGAAGTATTCCTCACATTCCAGGAGTATTTTGAAAAGCCTATGCGCGATCCCAGGCGTTGGGGCAAGCCTATGAGCGCACTTCTTGGTGCTCTTGCGGCACAGCTTGATTATTCTGCCGCATCAATCGGTGGAAAAGACTCAATGAGCGGAAGCTTTGAGGATATTGATGTACCTCCCACACTTGTTTCCTTTGCGGTAACAACAGGTGAAATCAAGGATGTTATTTCTCCTGAGTTCAAGAAAGCAGACAGCCGTGTAATTCTTCTTGTTCCCGAATATGACAAAGACGGACTTCCTGTAAGTGAAAGCGAACTCAAGCTTTACGATAAGGTATCATCTCTTATGAAATCGGGCAGAGTACTTGCGGCATATACTCCTACTTTTGGCGGTGTTGCCGAGGCGGTTATGAAGATGTGCTTTGGTAACGGATACGGATTTAAGTTCAATGATGACTTAGACCTCGACACACTCTTTGGCTACCGCTACGGTGCATTTGTTCTTGAAATGGCAGACAGCACACCTGTAGACGGTGAGATACTGCTTGGCGAAACCACAACGAAGTGTCCGTTTGTTTACGGCGACAAGTCGGTATGCTCTCACGAGCTTCTTGAAATTTACGAAAATAAGCTTGAGGGAGTATTCTCCTGCAATATCAAGACAGAAGAAAAGAGCCCTGTGCTTCCCGATTACAACAGAGGAGCATCAGCTCTTACTCATGCAAAGACAAAAATCGCAAAGCCCCGTGTATTTATTCCTGTATTCCCCGGCACAAACTGTGAATATGACAGTGCCCGTGCAGTTGAAAGAGCAGGACTTGAGGCTGATATTATGGTTATCCGCAATATTACGGGTAACGATATCAAGGAGTCTGCTATCGAAGCTGTAAAGAGAATAAAGGATTCTCAGATTATCTTTATTCCGGGCGGATTCTCGGGCGGTGATGAGCCTGACGGCTCGGGTAAGTTCATAACTGCATTCTTCAGAAACGGTGCAGTTGCAGATGCCACACACGATCTTCTCAAAAACCGCGACGGACTTATGTGCGGTATATGTAACGGCTTCCAGGCTCTTATCAAGCTTGGCCTTGTGCCTTACGGTGAAATCACTGACACTGACGAAAACAGTCCGACTCTTACATATAATGTAATCGGTCGACATCAGTCAAGAATTGTACGCACCCGTGTACTTTCAAACAAGTCCCCGTGGCTTATGAATACAAAGCCGGGTGAAGTTTACAATGTTCCGATTTCTCACGGTGAGGGCAGATTTATCGCAAGTGATGAGCTTATAATGAAGCTTGCCGAAAATGGTCAGATCGCAACACAGTATGCTGACCTTGCGGGAAATCCCACATTTGACATTGCCTTTAATCCCAACACAAGTGATTTTGCAATTGAGGGCATAACATCACCTGACGGCAGAGTAATAGGTAAGATGGGCCACTCTGAGAGAATGAGCAACGGCACCTATATAAATGTAGATGGCGAATATGATATAGGGCTCTTCAAATCGGCTGCTGATTATTACAAGATTTAATCAACCAAAAACGGCAAAGATTTCTTTGCCGTTTTTTCTTTTAAATACTGTGAAGCATTTGTAAATTGATAAAAAACTATCAAAAATCATTGACTCAATTTAGTATTTATGATAAAATATGGTTGTAAAAATATTTTCAACAAAAAGGAGAATATAATTATGGCAAACAGATTTGTACTTAACGAAACAAGCTATCACGGCAAGGGCGCAATTCTTGAAATAGCAAATGAGGTAATTGCACGCGGATTCAAGAAGTGCTTTGTATGCTCTGACCCTGACCTTATCAAGTTCGGTGTGACAAAAAAGGTTACAGATGTTCTTGATAATGCAAAAATTGCATACGAAATCTATTCCGATATTAAAGCTAACCCCACAATTGAAAATGTACAGAACGGTGTTGCTGCATTTAAGAAAGCCGGCACAGACTGCATCATCGCAATCGGCGGCGGTTCATCAATGGATACTGCTAAGGCTATCGGTATTATTATCGAAAACCCTGAATTTGCAGATGTTGTTTCTCTTGAGGGTGTTGCTCCCACAAAGAACAAGTGTGTTCCGATTATCGCAGTTCCCACAACAGCAGGTACTGCAGCTGAGGTAACAATCAACTATGTTATCACAGACAGCGCAAAGAACCGCAAGATGGTATGTGTTGACGTTCACGATATCCCCGTTGTTGCAGTAGTTGACCCCGATATGATGTCAACAATGCCCAAGGGACTCACAGCAGCTACAGGTATGGATGCTCTTACACACGCAATTGAGGGCTATATTACAGGCGGTGCCTGGGAAATGAGCGATATGTTCCATATCAAGGCTATTGAAATTATTGCAAGAAGCCTCAGAAGTGCAGTTGAAAACGATCCCAAGGGCAGAGAGGAAATGGCTCTCGGTCAGTATATCGCAGGTATGGGATTTTCAAATGTAGGTCTTGGTATTGTTCACTCAATGGCTCATCCTCTTGGTGCTCTTTATGATACACCTCACGGTGTTGCCAATGCTATTATTCTTCCTACAGTAATGGCTTACAACGCACCTGCTACAGGCGAAAAGTACAGAGATATTGCAAAGGCTATGGGCGTTTGCGGTGTTGATGCTATGAGCCTTGAAGACGCAAGAAAGGCTGCAATTGATGCAGTAAGCAAGCTTTCAAGTGATGTTGGAATTCCTGCTAACCTCAAGGATATCGTAAAGCCTGAGGATGTAGATTTCCTTGCACAGTCAGCTTATGACGATGCTTGCCGTCCCGGCAACCCCAGAGAAACCTCCGTTGCTGAAATCAAGGAACTTTATCTCTCGCTTCTCTAAAATATAAAAAACTACCGGGTGGGCTACAGTGCCCACCCGGATTTTATTTATAGTATTTTTAATCCCGGTTTTCCTGCGTGTTAAATAATCTTACAATGCAGTAAACTGCAAATGTGAATTCAACGAGATAGGTAAGCACACTATAAGTTTTACCCGCTGCAAGTATTTGCGGACAAACGAGATTTGGAAGAGCTGATACGGAAAGTAGTATTCCCGCGCATCCTGCCAGTGAAGTGTATAATCTGTTGTTATCAAAGCCTATAAGCTCTCTGATTTCTGTAAGAGCAAAGGCTGCGAGTGCCAAAAGGGCAATCTGATGATAGGCTCTGTTCGGACTTGTTATAAGAATTGTCATATCAAAATACTGAGCTACAAGTGTCGCAAGAGACCATACTATTGGAAAAAAGGCGAGAATAGCAAGTACCCCTTTGTTTGACTTCTTTGCAAAAACTCTTGCAAAAAAGAAAAGTGCAGACAATATACCCGAAGCGGCTGTTATTACAGTTGCGATGTCGTTTTTATAACTGATTACCGATTGATATATATTATAAAGGGAAGTGAAGAGAAACGCAAAAGCAAGAAGAGCAGTGAAGAATACTGTGGGTTTGTTTTGCTTTGACGCAGTTTTGAATGGGAAGCTGTTTTTGAAAATAACAGGGATAAGAAAAACTGTTATAATTAAAACAACGGTTGAAATATCGAGGATTTTCGGCAGGATTGATGCTCTGCTGTAAACTCCCGTTATGGAATCTGTACAGTAAAGTGTGACCGCAACTCTTAAAGCGGAAAGAAGTATGGCGCACAAAGTACAGAATACAGCGTATATTTTTGTGAACTTCGATGACATAATTTAATAGTTTCCTTCCTTTATTATATATAAAGACACAGAACACGAGTTCAGTTTGTCTTCCATATTATTCTAACTCCTAAATATTAAAAAATTGCAAACAAACTCTACAAAAGTAAAAAAAATAAATTATATGGCAAATTGCACAAAAATAAGGACAAAATTTCGTTAAAGTTTTTGGAAAATTTTTTTGACTTTTTTTGCAAAAGTCCTTGAATTTTGGGTAAGTATATAGTATAATTATAGGGCTTGATGTGCGTTGAAGCGAAAGGTGGCCGTCAGAAAAGCGTGTTTTTCTATGCGCAGACGGGAAATTTTCGTGGAGTATGTCCGATATTTTAACCGGGCGAAATCCCTGCACTGACCGGCGTGATATTGGTTCTGGGCGATCCACACAACTGCCCATTTTTAAAACGGACCAAAAGAAACGCCCGGAACGGTGTTACGGTGTAAGGCCCTCGTTTAAAAGTCGGCCGGCTTTGAGACCTTTCAATTATATTATAATGGCACAGCCGGCAGTTGAAATTTTTAAAGGAGGAAAGAAAAATGGCAGCAAAGGAAAAAATCAGAGTACGTCTCAAGAGTTATGATCACTCCCTTATCGACCAGGCAGCGAAGAAGATCGTAGAAGCAGCAAAGAATAACGGCGCTGAAGTTTCAGGTCCTGTTCCGCTTCCTACCGAAAAGGAAATAATCACAATTCTTCGTGCGGTACACAAGTACAAGGATAGCCGTGAGCAGTTCGAACTCAGAACACACAAGAGACTCATCGATATCCTTAAGCCCAACCAGAAGGTAGTGGATGCACTTACTTCTCTTGAGCTTCCCGCTGGTGTTGAAATAGACATTAAGCTCTGATTCACCCAAAGCAACCCCGCCTTGCAGGGCAAGGCAAAAACTCCGCTATTGTAACGATAAGCGATAGCGAAGGTCAAGTTGGCGTTACGGCTGAAAAGCTGAAATTCAAAGCGTCAACCAATAACCTAAAGGAGGAAATCTCATGAAAAAAGGTATTATCGGAAAGAAGATCGGTATGACACAGATCTTCACAGAAAACGGAAATGTAATTCCTGTAACCGTTATCGAAGCAGGTCCTTGTGTGGTAACACAGAAGAAGACTGCTGAAAACGATGGCTACGATGCAGTACAGCTCGGCTTTATGGCTGTTAAGGAAAAGCACATCGGAAAGCCTCTTCAGGGACATTTCAACAAGGCAGGAGTAGAATTCAAGAAACACCTTAAGGAATTCCGTCTTGACAATGCAGCAGAAATGAACGTTGGCGATGTTGTTGCCGCCGATACCTTCGCCGCAGGCGAGAAGGTCGATGTAACCGGTACAACAAAGGGACGCGGATATTCAGGCGTTGTTAAGCGTTGGGGTGTAGCGATCAAGGATATGTCACACGGTGGCGGTCCTATCCATCGTAACATAGGTTCAGTTGGTGCAAACTCCAGCCCTTCAAGAATCTTTAAGAACAAGAAGATGCCCGGACAGTACGGTTGCGAAACAGTAACAGTCCTCAATCTTGAAGTAGTAAAAATCGATGCGGAAAAGAATCTTATCGCTGTTAAGGGTGCAGTACCCGGTTCGCGCGGCGATATCGTATTCCTCCGTAATTCTGTGAAAGCATAATCGGAAGGAGGAAAATCACTATGCCAAATTTAAAGGTTTTAGACATGACCGGTAAGGAAGTTGGCGAAGTTACGCTTTCCGACGCAGTTTTCGCAGCGGAAATAAACGAAGCAGTACTTCACACCGCAGTCAAGTTTTATCTTGCAAATCAGAGACAGGGCACACAGTCCACTCTTACACGCTCAGAGGTATCCGGCGGCGGAAAGAAGCCCTGGAGACAGAAGGGTACAGGCCGTGCAAGACAGGGTTCAACCCGTTCGCCTCAGTGGACACACGGCGGTATAGCTCTTGGTCCTAAGCCGAGATGCTATCGTATGACTCTTAACAAGAAGGTTAAGAGAATTGCTATGCAGAGCGCTCTTTCCTCTAAGGTAGCTGACAGCAATATGATTGTTGTAAGCGAAATTAAGAACGCCCAGTACAAGACAAAGACAATGGCTTCTATGCTTAAGGCTCTCGGAAGTGAAAAGAAGGCTCTCGTAGTTCTTCCCACAAACGATGAGATGACAGTTAAGAGCCTTGCAAATATTGCAGGCGTAAAGGTTGCATACGTTAATACACTTAATGTATTCGACATCTTAAACTGCGATAAGTTCATTGTAGCAAAAGAAGCTGCAGAAAAAATCCAGGAGGTGTACGCATAATGAAAACAGTTCACGATATAATCATTAAGCCGATCATCACCGAAGCCAGCATGAGCATGGCTGCTGAAAAGAGATATGCTTTCAAGGTAATGAAGAACGCAACAAAGCCTGAAATTGCAAATGCAGTTGAAGAGCTTTTCGGCGTTAAGGTTGCTGATGTAAACACAATCAATATGAAAAAGAAGCCCAAGAGACTCGGTGTACACGCAGGCTACACTTCCGAATGGAAGAAGGCAATCGTTACACTCAAGGCTGATTCAAAGCCCGTTGAGTTCTTCGAGGGTATGATGTAAGGAAGGAGTGATAACAAATGGCAGTAAAGAAATATAAGCCTACGACAGCTGCGAGAAGAGGAATGACTTCTCCTTCTTTCGAAGAAATTACAAAGAGCACTCCTGAGAAGAAGCTTACTGTTATCCTCAAGAAGCACTCAGGCCGTAACAGCTACGGTAAGATTACTGTTCGTCACCAGGGCGGCGGTAACAAGCTTAAATACAGAATTATCGACTTCAAGCGTAATACATTAGGTTCTGCTGCAAAGGTAATCGGTGTTGAGTACGATCCTAACAGAACAGCATATATTGCACTTGTTGAATACGAAGACGGCACAAGAAAGTACATTCTTGCTCCTGTTGGACTTACTGATGGCGACGTTGTTTACTCAGGCGCTGATGCAGATATCAAGCCCGGTAACACACTTCCCATAGCAAACATTCCCGTTGGTACATTTATCCACAACGTTGAGCTTTATCCCGGCAAGGGCGGTCAGCTTGCCCGCAGCGCAGGTAGTGCAGCTCAGCTTATGGCTAAGGAAAACGGAATGGCTCAGGTAAGACTTCCCTCCGGTGAAGTTCGCCTTGTAAGACTTGATTGTATGGCTACAATCGGCCAGATTGGTAATGTAGAACACGAAATTATCAAGATTGGTAAAGCAGGTAAGAAGCGTCACATGGGCATCCGTCCTACAGTACGCGGTTCGGTAATGAACCCCTGCGATCACCCGCACGGTGGTGGTGAAGGTCGTGCTCCTATCGGTCGTCCTTCTCCTGTTACTCCTTGGGGTAAGCCGGCACTTGGTTATAAGACCAGAAATAAGAAAGCTCGCACTAACAAGTTCATTGTTAAGTCGAGACACGGCAAGTAATAGAGAGGGAGGCAATTATAAATGAGCAGAAGCCTTAAAAAAGGACCGTTCGTTGAAGAAAAGCTTTACAACAGAATTGTTGCTATGAACGAAAAGGGTGAAAAGAAGGTTTTGAAGACCTGGTCTCGTCCTTCAACAATATTCCCTGAATTCGTTGGACACACAATCGCTGTTTACGACGGCAGAAAGCATGTTCCGGTATATATAGAAGAAGATATGGTAGGACACAAGCTCGGTGAGTTCGCTCCTACAAGAACATTCCGTGGACACGCAGGAAGCAAGACTTCCAACAACGGTAAATAATAACCGATTGATAACCAATTATATAATCATCGCTCAGGCGAAAGGAGGCAACGCTTAAATGGAAGCACAGGCAATCCTTAGATATGCGAGAATATCACCCCGTAAGGTGAGCATCGTTCTCGATCTTATCAGAGGTAAAGATGTAGCTACAGCAATGGGTATTTTAAAGACAACACCCAAGAGCGCATCTGAATATCTTATTAAGCTTTTAAACAGCGCAGTAGCAAACGCTGAAAATAATCACAGCATGGATGTAACCAAACTTTATGTATCCGAATGTTTTGTATGCCCCGGCCCGACTCTGAAGAGAATCATGCCCAGAGCAAGAGGTTCGGCTAACAGAATACTCAAGAGAACAAGCCATGTAACTCTCAAAGTTAAAGAGAGAGACTAATCTAGAAGAAGGAGGTAGTAAGAATGGGTCAGAAGGTTAATCCTCACGGTTTACGTGTAGGCGTAATTAAGAATTGGGACTCAAGATGGTTCGCTAAGGACGAAGTTTTTGGCGACACACTTGTAGCTGACTACAAGCTCAGAAAGTATCTGAAAGAAAAGCTTCAGAAAGCCGGCGTTCCCAAGATCGAAATTGAACGTGATAACGAAAAAGTAAAAGTATTTATTCATTGTGCAAAGCCCGGTATCATCATCGGTAAGGGCGGCACAGAAATAGAAAAGCTCAGACTTGAGCTCGAAGCACTCGAAGGCAAGCCCGTTTCTGTTAACGTTGTTGAAGTTAAGGTTCCCGACCTCAACGCACAGCTCGTTGCTGAAAATATTGCAAGCCAGCTCGAAGGTCGTGTATCTTTCCGTCGTGCTATGAAGCAGTCAATCGGAAGAACAATGAGACTCGGTGCAAAGGGTATCAAGATCAACCTGAGCGGCCGTCTCGGCGGTGCAGAAATCGCAAGAAGCGAACATTACCACGAAGGTACTATTCCGCTTCAGACAATCAGAGCTGACATGGACTACGGCTTCTATGAGGCTGATACAACTTACGGTAAGATTGGTATAAAGGTATGGATATACAAGGGCGAGGTTCTCGCTGAAGGTAACAGACCTCAGGACCAGAGAAGACCGAGAAACTTTGGCGACCGTCCCGACAGAAGAAACGGTGACCGCAGAAACGACAGAAGAAACGGCGACCGCAGAAATGACAACAGACGTCAGGGTCAGGGCGAACGCAAGAATGATTTTCGCAGAAAGGAGCAATAAACTATGTTAATGCCTAAGAGAGTTAAGTACAGACGCGTACACCGCGGAAGACTTACAGGTAAAGCACTCCGTGGTAACAAGGTTACCAACGGTTCATATGGTCTTGTTGCTCTTGAACCTGCATGGATCACAAGCAACCAGATAGAAGCAGCCCGTATCGCGATGACACGTTACATCAAGCGTGGCGGTCAGGTATGGATCAAAATATTCCCCGACAAGCCTATTACAGAAAAGCCTGCTGAAACCCGAATGGGTTCCGGTAAAGGTTCACCCGAATATTGGGTAGCTGTAGTAAAGCCCGGACGCGTAATGTTCGAGATGGACGGCGTTGCCGAGGATGTAGCAAGAGAGGCTATGCGTCTTGCAGGCCACAAGCTTCCCATTAAGACGAAGTTTGTAGTTAAAGAGCAGCCCGCAGAAGAGGAGGAATAAGCCGTGAAAGCTAATGAAATCAGAGAAATGACTCCCGCTGAGCTTGAAGCAAAGCTGGGCGAGCTCAAGGCTGAGCTTTTCAATCTCCGCTTCCAGCACACAATCAACCAGCTTGAAAATCCTCACAGACTCACAGAAGTCAAGAGAGATATAGCTCGAGTAATGACAATTCTTCGTCAGAAGAATGCGTAATTGGGAAGGAGAAAAGTCATGGAAGCTAATACACGTACTACACTCCGTAAGACCAGAGTCGGAACAGTTGTAAGCGACAAGATGGACAAGACAGTAGTCGTTGCTATCAAGGAGCACGTAAAGCACCCCAAGTACGGCAAGGTTATGAAGCGCACAGTTAAGATTCACGTTCACGATGAAAACAATCAGTGTGCTATAGGAGATAAGATCGAAGTAATGGAAACAAGACCGCTTTCCGCAACAAAGAGATGGCGTCTCGTTGAAATTATTGAAAAGGCTAAGTAATTAGTCGAAAATACGAAGAAACACACAGTTTATTTCAGTAAATACGTTAAAAGCGTGTTGAAAAAGGAGGAAGAACTACTGTGATACAGCAACAGTCATATATGAAAGTAGCTGACAACACAGGTGCTAAGGAACTTATGTGTATCAGAGTTCTCGGCGGCACAGGCAGACGCTATGGAAACATCGGCGATGTTGTCGTTGCTACTGTTAAGAAAGCAACACCCGGCGGCGTAGTAAAGAAGGGTGAAGTAGTCAAGGCTGTTATCGTAAGAAGCGTAAAGGGCTTAAGAAGAGCTGACGGTTCTTACATCAAGTTTGATGAAAACGCTGCAGTTATTATTAAGGAAGATAAGACACCCAGAGGAACACGTATCTTTGGTCCTGTTGCAAGAGAACTCAGAGACGGCGACTATCTTAAGATACTTTCACTCGCACCCGAAGTACTTTAATTGGAGGTAACAATAATGATTAAAAAGGTTCATGTTAAAAAAGATGATACCGTTGTTGTTATTTCCGGTAACGACAAGGGTAAG
>JAZSET010000125.1:0-2768 GCA_045531795.1 Eubacteriales bacterium
AACTGCTTTATGTATATGAGAGAAAAGGCAGGAACGATATAGTAACGGTAAAGGCAAAGGATATTATGACCGATGCCCCGGAATTTTCAAAAACCTGTCTTGTCACCGTTATTGACGGCAAAAAAAGAAAATATAAGATAGACCTATATGCAAACCTTATCTATAACGGCGGCTTGGACGAAACTTTTAAAGCGGACACACTTAAAATCAAGGACGGAACGCTTACCCTGATTGATGCTGACAGAGATAATGACTATGAAACCATCCTTGCGGAGGAATATGTTGATATTATCTTGGGTAACTGTAACGAAGGTAATGAGAGTATAACGGCAGCGTATTCTACTGCTGAATATGCCTCTATAAAGTACGGAGAATACGAATGTGCAGTCTTTCAGGATGCATCGGGAAATACAATAAAGCCCGAGGAGCTTGCAGCAGAGAGCGTTATTTCCGTATTCAAGAGTAAGAATAAAGAAAAGATACGCTTTGTAGTATCTGCTGAGCGTGCGGATATTGTTGCAGACAGCGTTGAAACAGATTCAGATGGAAATACAGTGGTTTACTATAATGAAGAAAGCTATGAATTTTCCTCGACTTATAAAACGCTTATGAAGAGTAAGCCTGCCGTTTATAAAAAGCCGGAGGCAGGCTCCACCTATCAGTTATTCTTAAACTATGAAGGCAATATCGCAATGCTTATTGAAACGCAGGGCAAGCTCCAATACGCATATATGATGGCGGCAGGGCGCAGAGGAACAGGTATTAATTCAAACCAGGTTGAGGTTAAACTCCATCTTGAAAGCGATGATACGGCTATTGTCCCCGTTGCGAAAAAGCTTACTCTTGACGGCGTGAAGGATAAAAGCGGTGAGGATATTCTTGGTTCTACCACGCTTTATGATACCATAACGGGCAATTTTAAACCGCAGGTTGTAATGGTGCGGATAAATGCTGCAGGGGAACTTAAGGAGCTTGATATAGCGACAGACAATACTACTGCCAAATTTGGCTTTGATTTATCTCAGTTCACCCTGGATTATGCAAGAGAAGCATCAACGGGACTGCAGAATGTCAATAATGTGCGAACCATTCGCGGCGGTCACGCCGTAGGCGAAAAAACGATAGGCTTTCTTATACATAACAGGTCAAAAGTTCTTGAAACAACTGACGAGGAGCAGATAGAGGTTATTGATTATAATAAGATGAAAAACCTTAGCAGCGGTTATTTTGCAAAGCTCTATGATGCAGATGAATCCTGGACAGCGGCGGCAGCCGTATTTTCAGACCCCGGAGACTTATCCACAAGGCTGTTTATCGTTTCAGAGACCTTTATGCAGATGAATGAAGACGGAGAATATAAGAGGCTTATTAACGGATGGTTTTCGCAGGATTACCAGTCGTTGATTGAGCGGGATGATGGTGTGCTTTCAAAAGCGGTAAAGACCCGTTATCCCTCCTCCAATGGAGAGATTAAGAAGGGTGACCTTTTTGAAATTGTCCGTGACATTGACGATGAAATAATCAATGCAAGGCTTGTTTATTCACCGCTGAGGGATACATCGCCCGACTACTGCTTCTTCGATATGAACGGGCAGACCGATATAAACCACGACAGCACGATGTATATTTTAGGTTATCCGTGCTATGTAAGTGCTGACAGAATAGGCACCTACAGTAAGGCAAATGCCTCATATACCACACTTTCGGGAAAAGATACTCCCTCAAATGAACAGTACTGGACAACTGTTCTGACTGCGGCAAGCACAATTTCCGTTTTTGAGTTTAACTGTGAAACTCAGGAGCTGACGGAGATTACTGCGGCTGATATACCGTCGGCGGCTCAGCTTACCGCAAACGGATACGAGAATTTTAATACTGATACAAAGGTGCTTATAAAAAGAGTTGACGGAAGAGCATACGATGTTATCGTTATAACAAATATGGGTGCCAATTACAGATAAAATATATTTATGGAGGCGAAGAAAATGAGAAACAGGCAAAAAAAGCTGATTTCATTGCTTATATGCTTTGCGTTTTTGATGATGCTTGTGCCAATTTCAATGGCAGCCGAAACTACAACGATAGAAAAGGTAATTTACACAGAACCGAATGTTCCGGTTACACTGGCAGATGGTACTAATGTTACTCCTACGCAGGTGGGTGTGCTTAAACGCACTGTAACAGTAAGTGATGTGACTTACAACTATACAATTTATTCAGGAATATACACTGAATATGTAAAGGATGAAATGAACCATACAAATACCACCTATGATTATGGTGATGAGGATGTGACAAATGATTTTAACACTATAACGGCAAACACTCCGGCTAATTTTAGAGATATTACCGTTGTGACGAGCAACAGTGTTCCCAGTGTCCTGCGCATAAATACGGAGAACTCCGATAATTACCTTAGTGTAGGACCTGAAAAAACTAACGGTAATGCCGTAAGGTGGAGAGTAGGACGTAATGACTGGACTGATGTCAGCTATAAGGTATCTATGAAGGTGCGCGTAAGCTATGCATCCAATGTTACAGATGCTACCAACGCAGGAAAGATTGCTTTGTATAACGCTAACGACGGCTACCTTGGCGCAATAGCATTCAGGATGTACTCTTCTAATATGAACAACAGCAGAATCAGGTTATATCCGGCATCGGGCAATTATGTAAAGGATACCCTCATTGATGTTAGTGACAAGGGTGGCGGCAAATACGGTACAGATTGGATAGATTTAGACATCTATGCATCAAGCAGTCAATAC
>JAZSET010000135.1:0-13602 GCA_045531795.1 Eubacteriales bacterium
AACTGCTGTCACCCCAACGCACTTATGACACTTACAGAATTCCTTGTTGACTACGCAAGTGAAGAAACAAAAAAAGTCGGATTTGCACTTATCGAAAAAGAACTTGATAAAATTCCTACTGAAAAGGTGCGTAATATAGCAAAGGAAAACATCGAAGCTATAAAAGCATCTAACAGAAGAGACTTCAGGTTTTAAGGAGTAAATATGGGACTTAACGAAACTGTTTCCGCAGAAAGAGTACATATAGGATTTTTTGGACTAAGAAACGCAGGCAAATCAAGTGTTGTAAACGCTTTTACCGGGCAGAACTTGTCTGTTGTGTCTGAATATAAGGGTACAACCACAGACCCCGTAAAAAAGGCAATGGAGTTATTGCCGATTGGTCCGGTTCTCGTTATCGATACACCCGGTATCGACGACGAGGGGGATCTTGGCGAAATGCGTGTAAAAAAGGCTTACGAAATTCTTGCTAAAACAGATGTTGCAATCCTTGTTGTTGATGCAATAATAGGAAAAACTCCGGCAGACGCAGACCTTATCTCCTCGTTTGAAAAAAGAAATGTGCCCTATATAGTAGTATACAATAAGGCGGACTTGCTTGAAAATTCAATTGAATTAGCTGACAACGAAATACTTGTGAGTGCCAAAACTGGAGAGGGAATATTTGAGCTGAAAGAAAAGGTCGGAGCGCTTTCTAAAACAGCCGAAAAGCAAAAGTATATTGTAGCAGACCTGCTTGATAAAGGTGATATTGTCGTACTTTGCGTGCCGATTGACGAGTCTGCACCTAAAGGTAGACTTATACTTCCGCAACAGCTTACAATTCGTGATATTTTGGATAATAATTCGGTTTGTATCTGTACACAGCCATCCGAGCTTAAAGCAACGCTTGACTCCTTAAAAGAAAAGCCCAAAATGGTAATAACAGATTCACAGGTGTTTGCTACGGTATCAGAGATTGTCCCTGAAGATATAATACTCACATCATTTTCTATTCTTATGGCAAGATATAAAGGGGATTTAGAGGCACTTACCGAAGGTGCAAAGGCACTTTCTGAAATTGCTGATAATGATAAAATCCTGATAAGCGAGGGCTGTACACATCATAGACAGTGTAATGATATTGGCTCAGTGAAAATTCCAAATATGATAAGAAAATTCACGGGTAAAAATCCTGTTTTTGAGTTCACATCAGGCGGAGAATTTCCTGAAGATTTGTCTGAATATTCTCTTGTAGTTCATTGTGGCGGATGTATGCTCAATGAAAAGGAGATGAATCGAAGAATTGATGAAGCAAAGAAACAGAAAGTACCTGTTGTTAATTACGGAGTGCTGATTGCAAATATTACAGGTATTTTAAGGAGAAGTCTTGAAATATTTGAAACATAATAAAGACAAGCGGGAGATGAAAAATCTTTCGCTTGTTTTTGTGTATATTATATTAAAGTAACTCATTTCTATTGACAAAAATAATTATATGTGATAAAATTACACTGTATATTTGTGCGCATTATCGCTTGATTTCGCGGTTGAAAGAATAATCATTAGCTGACAAGATTAGACCTGATATTATGATAAAATATCATAAAAATACGCTGAAATTTAATTAAGAGTAGTGGAGAATTAAGCTATGTATAAGAATTTTGTTAAACGTCTCTTTGATTTTGTATTATCAACTTGCGCTATAATCGTATTGGCGATTCCAATGCTGATTATTGCAATTATTATCAAGATTGATTCTCCCGGGCCTGCGCTTTTTAAACAGCGTAGAATGGGGATAAATAAAACCGAATTTACTCTTCTTAAATTCAGATCAATGCCGGTGTCTGCACCAAAAGACGTTGCAACGCATCAGCTTGATGTAAGCAATGTACATATGACAAAGTTCCAGAAATTAATCCGTAAGTTTTCAATAGACGAGCTTCCGCAGATTTACAATATCTGGATGGGTTCATGTAGCATCTGTGGTCCGAGACCTGCCTTGTACAATCAGTACGACCTGATTGAAGAGCGAGATAAGTACGGAGCAAACGACATAAAGCCCGGACTTACCGGTTGGGCGCAGATAAATGGGCGAGATGAAATTGAAATTGCGCTTAAAGCAAAGCTTGACGGAGAGTATACCGAGGCTTTGAATGCCGGAAACTTTAAGGGATTTGCTATGGATGTAAAGTGTTTCTTCGGTTCAATTATTGCTGTACTTAAAACTGACGGAGTAGTTGAAGGCGGTACGGGTGAGATGAAGAAACAGGAATCAAAAGCAAAAGAGTTGGAAATAAAATGAAAAAAATATTGATTACTGGTGCGAACAGCTACATTGGTACATCATTTGAAAAATACATAAAAGACCACTATAATAATGAGTATATAGTTGATACGATTGATATGATTGATGAATCCTGGCGTGATAAGGATTTTTCAGGATATGACAGTGTTTTTCATGTAGCTGGAATTGCACATTCGGATAATGGGAAAATAAGTGTAGAAAAAGAAAAACTATATTACGCAGTTAACACTGAATTGACAATAGATACGGCGAATAAAGCAAAAGCTAATGGTGTAAAGCAATTTATTTTTATGAGTTCAGCCATTGTTTACGGCGAAAGTGCTCCTATCGGGAAAACAAAGATAATTACCAGAGATACACCTGTCTCACCAGCAAATTGCTATGGCGACAGTAAGGTTCAGGCAGAAAATGGTATACGATTACTTGATGACGAGAATTTTAAAGTAGTCATTCTCAGACCGCCAATGATATATGGAAAGGGTAGCAAGGGTAACTATCCTACTCTTGTAAAGCTTGCGCTGCGATTACCCGTTTTCCCATTTGTTAAAAACGAGCGTTCTATGCTATATGTAGAAAATCTTTGTGAGTTTGTGCGTTTAATGATTGAAAATGAAGAACACGGAATTTTCTGGCCACAGAATGCTGAGTACAGCAACACTTCAGAGCTTGTCAAAATGATCGCGTTTGCACATGGCAGGAATGTTCGACTGATTAAAGGTTTTGGTTGGATATTGAAAATAATGGGTCATTTCACGGGTCTTGTTAATAAAGCATTTGGAAGTATGAGTTATGATATGGCTCTTAGTGAGTACAGACAAAATTACAGGATAAGTGATTTGAAAGAAAGTGTTGAGAGGACTGAACAGTGAGATGAATATTCTTGTTATAACACAGTATTTTTATCCCGAAACATTTCGAGTAAATACTTTGTGCAGAGAACTTGTAAATCGCGGGCATGATGTAACGGTTCTTACGGGATATCCTCAATACCCTCAGGGGAAAATATTTGACGGTTATGGATTTAATAAACCTTACGATAAAGAATGGAACGGCGTGAAAATCGAGCGAATAAAGATGCTTCCAAGGGGAAAAACACCGCTTGGGTTGCTTTTAAACTGTTACACATTTGTCTCGGAAGGGAAGAAATGGGTAAAAAAATGCGATAAAAAATATGATGCTGTTTATGTTTTTGAGGTTTCTCCGGTAACAGTCGGATTACCGGCAGTATTTTATAAGGAAAAATTCGGAACACCTATATTCTTTAATGTGCAGGATCTCTGGCCTGAAAATGTTGAAATTATACTGGGGATACATAATCGTTTGATTATTAATGTAATCAATAAAATTGTTGATAAAATATACTCAGCAAGTGATAAAATACTTTGTTCTTCAGCTTCATTTGTTGAGAATATTGCTCAGCGCGGTGTTTCAAGAGAAAAATTGGTTTTTTGGCCTCAGTTTTGTGTAACACCTGATATTGAAAACTTATCCAAACCCGATATATATTCCGAAGAGAATTTTAATGTCGTGTTTACCGGTAACATAGGTGAAGCACAAGGACTTGATTTGCTTGTTGATGCTGCAGACAAACTAAGAGACACTAACGTCAAGTGGTTTCTGGTGGGAGACGGACGAGCAAAAGAACGGCTTGAAATGAAGGTGCGTGAGAAAGAACTTTCCGGATATGTCACTTTTGTTGGAAAAGTATCCGAAGAAGAGGCTAACAGATATATACATTACGCTGATTGCGCTTACCTTTCCTTTATGAAGAATAAGCTATTTGATATGACATTACCCGCAAAACTACAATCATATATGGCTTGTGGCACTCCGATAATAGCGGCTGCGGGAGGAGAAAGCTCTCTGGTTATAAGAGAGTCGGGTTGCGGATTCGTTTGTGATCAAGAGGTCAATTCATTGGTAGAGATGATAAGGTCAGAAGTTCTGACAACAGGCTTACTTAAGGAAATGGGCGAAAATGCAAAAAAATATTTTAATGACCATTTTATGATAGACACGCTTGTCTGTATGCTTGAGCAAATTATGGAAAACGAAAAAACGAAATTCCATTGAAATTATTAATTAAACCGGGTTTATTATCAATATATTTAATTGTTGAGGTATAAATAGTGAAAGTATTATTAATTTCTCCCCAGCCGCCTCCTTATGGTGGAATTGCGAATTGGACAGCAATGCTTCTTGAGTATATTAAAGGCACTGATGATGAATTATCTACAATCAATATTGCCCCGAAAAAGAGATCAACAGAGGGGCGTGGTCTTTTCGATAGAGTTGTAGTAAGCGGTTTTGATATGCTGAAAAAAAGAAGGGAATTAAGGTGTAAGATAAAAAGTACAACCCCGGATATTATTCATATCACAACAAGTGGCTCACTTGCCATTATCCGCGACTATTTGCTTCTTAAAACGGCAAAGAGGTACGGTGTTCCTACTGCTTATCATATTCGTTTTGGGAAAACCGGTGAAATGGCGGAAGCATCATCAAAGCTTTGGCCATTATACCGGAAGGCAATGCTTCTTGCCGGTACTGTTATAGCCATTGATAAAAAAACCCACGACGATATTGAGAAATATGTCCCTGATGCAAATGTTGTGCTGATACCTAATCCGATAAATACTGATAAATTACCAAATGTCCCCGAACAGACTAAAAAACAGATTGTATTTTTGGGTTGGGTAGTCCCGACAAAAGGGGTATCCGAGCTTGTTGAAGCTTGGAATACTGTTGGTGCAGAGTACCCTGAATACAACTTGCTTATTATAGGACAGTCAAAACCTGAATACCTTGAAGTTTTGAAATCTGCTGTGAAAGTTGACAATATTACTTTTGCAGGAGAGATGTCTCATGATGCTGCTATGAAGGCTGTAGCAGAAAGTGAGATATTTGTTCTTCCTAGTTATACAGAAGGGTTTCCGAATGCCGTTGTTGAAGCAATGGCACTAAAGAAACCAGTTATCGCAACATCGGTTGGTGCAATACCGGAAATGCTTGAAAATGACTCCGGTATTCTGATTAACCCAAAGAGCCCTGAAGAAATCATTTCAGCATTACGCCAGTTACTTTCTGATAGTGATCTGCGTGAACGTATATCAAAAAATGCTCTGGCAAAAGTAAATTCAGAGTATAATATTGATACTGTTTATAAAAGCTATAGAAAAATCTGGAATATGATGATTGGAGAAAAAACAAATGAGTCTGTATGAAAACATAGTAAACAAAAAAGAGAAAATTTCGCTGGTAGGCCTTGGTTATGTGGGTATGCCCATAGCCGTTGCCTTTGCAAAAAAGGTAAATGTTGTCGGCTATGACTTAAATGCAAAGAAAATAGAACTTTATAAATCTGGAATAGATCCAACAAATGAAGTTGGTAATGAAGCAATAAAGAATACTACAGTAGAATTTACATCTGATGAAACAAAGCTTCGTGAAGCAAAGTTCCACATAGTCGCAGTACCGACTCCTGTGTATGACGACCATACACCTGACCTCACACCGGTTGAAGATGCAAGCCGTATCCTTGGCAGAAATCTCACTAAGGGTTCAGTTGTAGTTTATGAATCAACTGTATATCCCGGTGTAACTGAGGACGTTTGTGTGCCGATTCTTGAAGCAGAATCAGGACTGAAATGCGGAGTCGACTTTAAAGTTGGTTACTCTCCTGAACGTATAAACCCCGGTGATAAGATACATAGACTTGAAACCATTACAAAGATCGTATCAGGTATGGATGATGAGTCTCTTGATATTATCGCTAAGGTGTACGAGCTTGTTGTAGAAGCAGGCGTACACCGCGCATCATGCATCAAGGTAGCTGAAGCGGCAAAGGTAATTGAAAACAGTCAGCGTGATATCAATATAGCTTTTATGAACGAGCTTTCAATCATTTTTAATAAGCTCGGAATTGATACAAAGTCCGTTCTTGAAGCAGCAGGAACAAAGTGGAACTTCTTGAAGTTCTATCCTGGTCTTGTTGGCGGTCACTGTATCGGTGTAGACCCATATTATCTTACATATAAGGCGGAACAGGTTGGATATCACAGCCAGATCATTCTTTCAGGACGTAGAATTAACGACGATATGGGTAAATATGTTGCCGAGAATGTTGTTAAAAATTTGATTAAGGCAGAGAAACCAGTAAAGAATGCAAAAGTTGCAATTCTCGGTTTCACATTTAAAGAAAACTGCCCTGATACCAGAAACAGCAAGATTTTTGATATTGTAAAAGAGCTTCGAGAATACGGAATTGAACCCGTTATCGCCGACCCGACTGCGGATGCAGCTGAAGCAAAGCATCTTTATGGAGTGGAATTTACTGATATCAATAAGGTTACCGATATGGATGCTGTTGTACTTGCAGTAGCGCACGACGAATTTGCAAAAATCTCAATGAAAGAAACTGACAGTTTCTTTGGTAAGGGTCAGAAGGTATTGCTTGACCTTAAGGGACTGTTTAACAGAAAAGAATATGAAAATGCAGGTTACCTGTACTGGAGACTCTGATTATGGGCTATAAACATTTAAAATTTCCTGAAAATTCATTATTTCTCGTAACAGGGGGAGCCGGTTTTATCGGATCTAATCTTTGCGAAGCAATCCTTAACCTCGGCTATAAAGTACGTTGTTTAGATGATTTATCGACAGGAAAGCAGGAAAATGTCGATATGTTTCTTTCTAATCCCAATTATGAGTTTATCAAGGGCGATATCAAGGATCTTGACACTTGTATAAATGCTTGTCGTGGTGTGGACTATGTTCTTAATCAGGCGGCCTGGGGAAGTGTTCCTCGTTCTATTGAGATGCCGCTGTTCTATTGTGCAAACAATATTCAGGGAACCCTGAATATGATGGAAGCGGCAAGACAGAACGGTGTTAAGAAATTTGTATACGCATCAAGTTCTTCCGTATACGGAGATGAACCGAATCTGCCTAAAACTGAGGGCAGAGAAGGTAATCTTCTTTCTCCTTATGCGCTTACCAAAATGTGCGACGAAGAATGGGCAAAGCAGTATACCCGCCATTATGGACTTGATACCTACGGGCTCCGTTATTTCAATGTTTTTGGAAGACGACAGGATCCTCATGGCTTTTACGCAGCGGTGATTCCGAAGTTTATAAAGCAGCTTATAGTGGGAGAGCAGCCGACTATCAACGGTGACGGTAAGCAATCAAGAGATTTTACTTATATTGAAAATGTAATTGAAGCGAACCTCAAGGCTTGTCTTGCTTCGCACGAGGCGGCAGGGGAGGCGTTCAATATAGCATACGGTGGCAGAGAATATCTGATTGATATTTATTATAGCCTTACTAAAGCACTTGGAGTGGACATTGAGCCTAACTTCGGGCCAGATCGCAAGGGTGATATCAAGCATTCAAATGCGGACATTTCAAAAGCCAGAAATCTTCTCGGATATGACCCGGATTATGATTTTGCAAGTGGACTTGCCGAGGCTATCGAGTGGTATAGGGAGAATTTATAGGTTTATATTGTATTTATAAATTTTCGACTTCTATTTTAGAGCATTATGTTAAATAATTATGACGCCTTGCGAAAAGCTGGGTTTATGATAAAGTGATTAAAATGAGGTTTACTTAAGAATGAAAAAAGTACTGATTGTTTGTTGCTACAAATACCCTGATGGAGATGCCGGTGCAGTAAGGCAGCATTCATTCGCAAAACTTTATAAGGAGCTCGGATATGATGTTACTGTTGTAGGGTTGGGGAGTTGTACGGATTTTAAATTAAGGGAACTTGATGAAACTTCATATATTTCTTTTAGAAGTGCTAAAAATGATATTATTTATAAATTTTATAATTATTTTGGATTTAAAGCACGTCTCAGGAAATTTTTGAAATCATATGGCGAATGTCAGTATATTCATATTGTTAATATTCCCGAAAATGCACTGTTTTTTTTAAAACGCTATGCAAAGAAAAATCACATAACACTGCTTCATGACAGCGTAGAATGGTATTCTCCGGAACAATTCAAATACGGAAAATTATCACGAGCTTATATTTTAAAGGACTTGTTAAACAGAAAATGGATAAATAAACAATTTTCTGTAATTGCGATATCTTCTTATTTGCATAAACACTTCAAATCAAGAGGAATTAATACTGTCCGCATACCTGTTATGATGGATATTTCAAATATTCCCAGCGATAAAAAAACGGATTCTGATATAACTGTTTTTTTGTATGCCGGCTCGCCCGGTAAAAAGGATTATCTGTCAGAAATCATATCTGCTTTTTCGCTTCTTCCAAAAGAGACGCTTCTAAATACAAAGCTTTATATTTTGGGAATCAGGAAAGAACAACTTGTATCCCTGTGCGGTGTTGACAAGGATGCTGTTGATTATATGGGAGAGTCTCTTCTATGTCTTGGGCGGGTTCCGCGAGAAGAGGTTTTAAATAGGCTATCAAATGCAGATTTTACCGTCCTCCTGCGTTCGGAAACACTTAGATATGCTCAGGCGGGTTTCCCGACTAAAGTTGTCGAAAGCCTCGCATCTGGGACCCCGGTTGTAACGAACATAACCTCTGATTTAGGTCTTTATCTTGAGCACGGATACAATAGCATAATTTCAACTGATTCTTCACCACAGGCATTTGCTGAAGCTCTGCATTATGCAATGACTATGTCTGCAGAGGAAAAGAGGCGGATATATAAAAATGCAAGAAAAACGGCTGAACAATGTTTCGATTATAAGATATTTGGAGATGAGCTATCAAGACTCATTGCCGATTAAGGAGAATTATGAGAAAAAGTACTCTTTATAAAACCTTCGATCCAACTGAAAATGACGATAAAAAAATCGCTATAATGATTGTTGCTTTTTTTAGCTACAGTCTTGTAACCTTGTTAATTAACACATTGGTTAATTATATTATTCCTAATACTCCGATAGATACAGCTGTTTGCATGACTGTTTATTTTGCCATTATCTTTTTTGCAATAGCTCCTGTTTCTCGCAGACTTTCTGTAATTAGTATTCTATTTCCTTTTCTTTGCATAGGCATTATTTTGAGTCATTGTGTCATTTTTAGCCAAAATTCAACAATGCTCATAAATCTGCTAATTAAATTTACAATTAAGATTCTGCCACTGTTTCTTCTAGGATATTCTATACGAAACTACAAGATGGTTCTCGCGTATTTACAGAAATCTTCGCATTATATGATCTTTGTAGCTTTTGCGTATTACGTGATTCAATATATTGCAAAAATTGGTTTTGTTGATGACAATATGAGCTTTGCATATTATCTTCTTCCATTTTCTGTAATCAGCATATATTCCCTTGTTGAGAATATCACTATTCCTAATATAATAAGAACAATCATCGCACTTACGACTCATTTGTTGACAGGCACCCGCGGTCCGTTCGTATGCCTGGCTGTGAGCGCTTTATTTTTTGTGCTTTTTAATAAAAATAAAGATAAAAGGAAAATTATATGGGCTATTGTATTCGTGGCAATTGTGGCATTTATGTATACCAGCGTTTTTTCAGAAATACTGTTAAGTGTTGACGAATTCTTTCAGAAGAATAATATAAATAACAGAATTATACAAAAGCTTCTTGAAGATGAATTTTTAGATGATTCAGGACGCGAAAGAATCCGCCAAACATTAAACCAAGCCCTTATGGACAGACCATTTATAGGTTATGGAATAGCAGGAGAACGTCCCCTGGTTTTCGCATATTCCCATAGTATTATTTATGATTTAATGATGCACTTTGGCGTTATTGTCGGTTTTGGACTTTTTGCTTTGCTTTGTATTGCTATTGTCAAAAATATGGTTGCAACACACATTTCAAAATCGGAGAAAACCATCTTGATTTTTATGATATCATGTTCGTTTATAAAACTTTTCATGTCCGGATCATATATAAATGAGCCTAACTTTTTCTTGCTTTTAGGGATACTATTTTCAATAAATAAGGCGAAAGGTCAAAATGTTGATGAAAAGATTGCTTAAGAAAATCATTATTCTGTTGAAATTCAGAAGAAAAGTAAAGTTTGGAGGAAACAACGGAATTGGCTTTTATTCATTTTTTGAAGGACAAAATGTAATTAATAAGGGATCTTCTTTTTCGGGACATATGGGTTTCGGGAGTTATATAGGAGTAAACAGTTCTATTAATGGAAAAATCGGTCGCTACTGTTCAATAGCCGGTAATGTAAGAACTGTTTTGGGCACACACCCTACCACCCGATTTGTTTCTACTTCGCCGGTGTTTTTTTCTACGGCTAAACAGAATGGAACTACATATGTGACTGAACAAAAATTTGATGAAGCGAAATTTGCCGATGATGAACGCAAGTATCAAGTTGTTATTGGTAATGATGTCTGGATAGGCGATTCAGCTCTTCTTATGTCCGGGGTAACAATAGGTGACGGAGCAATAATTGCTGCAGGAGCAGTTGTCACTAAAGATGTCCCGCCATATGCAATTGTCGGTGGAGTTCCGGCAAAAGTGATAAAGTATCGATTTACAGAAGAACAAATCAAATTATTGCTTGAATTTGAATGGTGGAATAAAAACGAAAAATGGATAAGAGATAACGCGTATTTGTTTGATGATATTGAAACATTTATGAATCGAATAAAAGAGGCAGACTAATATGAAAGTATGTGATGTTGTATTAAATTCAATATGGTATGATCCGCGTGTCAGAAAGCAGATAATTGAGTATCAGAATAATGATATTGAAGTTTCCTGTGTCGGCCTTAAATGCGAGCGCTATAATGCTGAAAAGGTATCTGAGATTCCGTGCGAAGTTTATCTTGCAGAGATTCCGCGAAAGTTCAAAGGAAAGTTAAATTCTGTTGCAAAAAAACTTATAAGGGAACGTGTTATTGAAAATGAGATAGTAAAAGCAATAATAAAAATCAAACCTGATGTGATTCATGCCAATGACTTGAATGCACTTATACCCGCATATAGAGCAGCTAAAAAATTAAAATGTGTTCTCATATACGATTCTCACGAAATCTATGTCGAGAATCATACAATTGCAGCAAATAAGCTTTATGCAAAGTATTTAAAAATCAAAGAACATTACATTGTTAAAAGAATAGACAGAATGGTCTGTGTCAGCAATGCTGCAGCAGATTATTTTGCTAAAATTTATAATATTGAAAAGCCGATGGTCGTAACAAATTGTTCACTAAAAAAAGATGCTGTAACTGCTGTAGAGAAGAATGCTTCATTCGAAATAATTAATCACGGTCAGTTTTATGAGGGTAGGGGATATGACCTCATGATTGAGGCAACTCAATTAATAAAGGATTACCCCGATATTAAACTTGCGGTTCGTGGATATGGAAGAATTGAAAATATACTTCGGGACAGAGCAGCTGAACTCAATGCAGATAATTTTATATTCTATCCGCCAGTTATTGTTGACAAACTGATCGAGAGTGCTTCTCGTTCAATGGTAGGTGTAGCTATCACGGAATCGATTTGCCTGAACTTTGAGCTTTCTGTGTCTAATAAATTGTTTGAATATGCTTCAGCCGGACTACCTGTTATAATGTCGGCAATTCCGGAGCATACTTACCTGAATGAAAAATTTAATTTTGGAATTGTTATACCCGAGAATACTCCCGAAGCATTTGCGAAGGCTGTAATAGAGCTTTATACCGATAAGGAGAAATATAAGGTTCTTGCGGAAAATGCAATTAAAATGTCAAACGAACTCAATTGGGAAAATGAGTTTGCAAAGCTTATAAAAGAAGAAAAAGACCTGCTTAAATAAGAAACGACCTCAGGATTTTTCCTGAGGTCATTTTTTATTAGCTTAAAAGTTTTTCTGTATCAGAGTCATCAATGAAAGCTATGTTTCCATCTCCGCCAAGGTCAAGTATTGCAAGGGAGTGAAGGTTTACCCCATCGCGTCGGAGCTTCGAGCCGCCGCCCTGGAACGCTTTCTCGATACAAATACCAACACCCATAACTTCTGCTCCTGCTTGATTTGCTAAATCAAGCAGACCGAATATTGCGTGTCCTGTGGCAAGAAAATCGTCAATTATAAGCACTTTATCTGTGCTTTTGAGGTGCTTTTTTGATACGCGGATTAAATAGTCTCTGCCGTGAGTAAATGAAGTTACAGTGGCTGCGTATGTATTTTCGTCAAGATTTTTTGTTTCGTGCTTCTTTGCAAAGAGAACATCAGCTCCCTCAAAGTATTGAGCAACGATGCAGGCAATACCGATACCGGAAGCCTCAATAGTGAGAATTTTGTTTATGCCGAGACCGTTAAATATACGGGCAAATTCCTTGCCCATTTCATTGATCAGCGAAACATCAATATTGTGATTTAAAAATCCGTCAACCTTGAGTATTTCGTTGTTAACTAAAACACCGTCTTTTTTTATTCTTTCTTCAAGTAACTTCATAGTGGCTCCTCCAAAAGCATTTGTTTCCTATATTTTATCACATATTTTCACTTAATTCAATATATAAACACAAAAATAATCAATTTACTCTGTTATTTGTGCTCCATAATCGTTTATATCCTCTTCATCGTCATTGCTGGCTCGGACAATAACGGTATAAGCATCGGGAACAGCACCGACCAACACGGTTTCGCTAATTGGGATTCGACTTGAAATTGAAATCTTCTTCTTGCCAAACAGCTCTTTTATATAGGTTGTTGCTTCAACTTTCAGATATAATTTATAAAGTGTCTGATTGATACCGCTGTCAGAAAAATCGCTTTCTACATCAAGATTTACAAAGCTGAACTCTGTTAACTTGAATCTGAAATTTTTACCAATACCGTATAAAAAGGGAATACCCGAAAGAGTACCAACAGGTATAGTGAGATTTATCTCGCTTTCGCCTTTGAATGAATTTATCAGCAGGGTTGACAGAGAGCTTCTGAGCATTGTGGTTTTGTATGTGTCGGTAGAGTAACTGCTGATACTTCCGTTGCTGTCATACTTAAAATCTATTATATCCGTCAATAGATTTGTTTCTTCAATATTTAGCAGGGCATCGGCTATGTGCTTTTCAGTCTGTAGCTTCATTTCACTTTCACATTTACTGTAAATTATTGGTTTGACAATTCCCGATAAATATGAAATAAATAAAGAAAACACAGTGATAAAAACAAAAAAGCAAAGAAAAAACTTTGTTTTTCTTGATAACATATAAACGCCCCCATTCTGTTAACAGAATATGCGGGGGCGTTTTAATTGCTATTGTGTTATTACTCTGCGGTGCTATCAGGAGTTTCTTGTACAAAATTATTCAAATAATTGTCAAATCTAACAATCATTGTTGCA
>JAZSET010000037.1:0-2736 GCA_045531795.1 Eubacteriales bacterium
AGCGCTTGCTCTTTCCCTTGCTTTTTCCTTTTCGGGGTGCGGAAAAAAAGAACCAGCAGTATCGACAAAGCCAACGGTAACGGCTGTAAATGTTACGGTGAAGAATCCCGAAAGAATGACTATTGAAAATACAGTTACATATACAGGTGAAATTAAAGCTTCCGAGTCTACAAGCGTTTCATCAAAAGCAAGCGGCGTTGCAAGCGTGGTTTACAAGGAAATAGGCGACTATGTGACTGAGGGCGAAGTGCTTTTAAAAATTGACGATACCGATTACCGGACACAATACAATCAGGCGCAGGCAGCATATAACGGTGCCGTAGCTCAATACAACAGTATTATAAACGGCAGCACACAGCAGACCAAGCTTCAGCTTGAATCGGCTCTCAGTGCGGCAAAAATTGAATATAATAATGCTAAGACAAACTATGACAATCAAAAGATTCTCTATGAAAACGGTGCTGTAAGTAAAGCGGCATATGATGCGGCGGTAACACGTTTTGATAATGCAAAGCTTAACCTTGATACCGCTCAGAATAATTACGACCTTACAATAAATGTTGTTCTCGGAGAAACACAAGCCAATGCTCAGGCAGCGGTAAATACTGCGAAGGTCGCGGTGGAAGCGGCACAAAACGCACTTAATAATACAACTGTTAAAGCTCCTATATCAGGATACATAGCATCACGTAACGCAAATAAGGGCCAAATGGTAGCTGCCGGTGTTGAAGTCTTTTCAATTAAATCTACGCAGAGTGTAGAAGCACAGATAAATGTAACAGAAGCAGTTATTACGGGAGTCAGTGTTGGTACTAAAGCCGTTGTGAATGTAAAAGCGGCAGGTGCCGAAAATGTAGTGGGTACAGTTACAAACGTCAGCCCCGTAAAGAATGCGCAGACGGGAATGTACCTTGTTTGTGTTGCTGTTGAAAATGAAGACGGCATTATCAAAGACGGCATGTTTGCAGATATAGAACTTACCCTCAATGATTCTGTCGATGCGTTGGTTATTCCTTCCGAATCGGTTCTTGAGGATAAGGACGGCACAAAGTATGTATATATAGCTTCAAAGGACGAAGCAAAGCGAGCGGATATTGTTGTCGGAATAATTAATGATGAATATACGGAGGTTATATCCGGAATTTCCGAAAAGGATAAGGTTATTGTTTCCGGTAAGGATTATCTTTCCGACATCAATAATAAAATAAGAATTGTCAAGTAAGAGAGGGGTAAGCAATGAAATTACATGAATTATCGGTAAAACGCCCCGTAGCAGTTACAATGGTGATACTTATTTGCGTTGTGCTTGGAGCGTATTCTCTGTCTATGCTTCCGATAGATGCCATGCCCGAAATGGATCTTAAAATGGCAATTGTTATGACTCAATATCCCAATGTCGGCTCGGAAGAAATAGAAACACTTATTACCCGACCGGTGGAAGATTCTATTGCATCGGTTTCCGGACTTGATACTATGCAAAGTCAGTCAATGGAAGGTATGTCCGTTGTCATGGCGCAATTCACAAACAATACGGACATAGATGAAGCTGTAAATACCATTGAAAACAACATTGATATGATTTCAATGATTCTCCCGGAAGATGCAAATAAACCTACCGTATTGAAGCTTGATATTACATCAATGGCTTCAATGATGATGTCTGTTTCTTATGAAGGCTACGATTTGGAACAGACAAAGAAATTTATTGAAGATAATGTGGAACACAGAATTAAATCAGCAGGGGGAGTTGCATCTGTTAATATCAGCGGTGCAACTGACAGAATTATTGAGATAGAAGTTGATAACGATAAACTTCAGGGGTATAATATAGGCTTTTCCGATATCGTTACTGCTATTGCAGGACAGAATAATAACTTGCCTGCGGGAAGCACCGAGGCAAACAACAAAGATTTGTCCGTGCGAATGATGGGTGAGTTTGCCAAAATATCAGATATCGGGCTTGTGCCTTTAATGACTTCGCAAGGTCAGGTAATATACATAAAAGACGTTGCAGATATAAATGACACATTTGAAAAACAGGAAACATATTCACGTGTTAACAGCGAAAATTCAATTTCTATCTCCGTAAGCAGTGAATCTGATGCAAATACTGTTGATGTTGTAAACGGTGTTATAAAAGAACTTGAGGCAATAAAAAAACAGTATCCGAAATTCAGCTATAACATCACGATGGAGCAGGCAAGCTACATTGAGGATTCTATAGCCTCTGTTGCCGAAAGTGCCATAATCGGCGGACTTCTCGCCATGATCATACTTTTCCTTTTCTTAGGAAACGGCAGAAATGCACTCGTAATCGGTGTGTCGATGCCCATATCCGTTATAACAACCTTTATCGCCATGTATATGTCGGGAATGACGCTTAACATAGTTTCTCTCGGCGGTCTGGCACTGGGTATAGGTATGCTGGTAGATAATGCCGTCGTTGTTTTGGAAAATATCTTTAGGCGTAGGAAAGCATACGGCGATGATGCAAAATCGGGAGCCATGAAGGGTGCAGGCGAGGTTATGGGAGCCGTAATAGCCTCAGTTCTTACAACCTGTATTGTATACGTTCCCATTTTGTTCCTTGATAATATGATGGCTGTAATGTTTAAACAGCTTGCATTTTCTATTGTATTCTCACAGGCGGCATCACTTCTTGCCACAATGCTGATTGTGCCTATGCTTTCGTCAAAAATTGATAACATAGAAGAGCGGAATAAGACCTTCTCTTTC
>JAZSET010000092.1:0-52857 GCA_045531795.1 Eubacteriales bacterium
GTCCGAAAAACCTTTCCGCCAAAGCGGACAGTTATGGCGGAGAGGGAGACTATATGCGATTTTTTGAAGTGCTTGACGGCACAAAAATTCTTGAAACGAACATTAACTGCTTTGACTTCTGCTTTGGCAAAATCTGCAGCAAGTCAAACGAGGTAAATCTTGGAGATGTATTTGTGTGCCGGAAAGGCAGCAAAGCAGACGGCCACGATTTTATAGAAACGGCATATAAAAACGGTGCGAGAACCTTTGTTATTGAAAAAAACGCCCCATTTTTAAAAAGCAATCCGGATATACGATATATACGAGTGAACGATGCCTCTGTTGCCGAAGCAAAAATGCTCGACTGCTTCTATGGGCACCCGACGAAAAGTATGCGTCTTGTGGGAATTACCGGCACAAACGGAAAAACCTCAAGTGCATATATGCTTAAGCAAATATTTGATTTTGCAGGGTACAAAACGGGTATTATCGGCACTGTAAAGACAATTGCCGGAGAGTGTGACATCACAAAAAAGAACGCAGGCAGTAATTACAGTGATATGACAACGCCCTCTCCCAGTAAGCTATACGCCTACCTTTCGGAAATGGAAAAGCACGGCGTTGAAATTGTAATTCTGGAAGCCTCGTCACACGCACTTTCCCAAAAGAGGCTCGATGCATTAAACTTTGACACCGGTATATTCACAAATCTAAGCGAAGACCACCTTGATTATCATAAAAGCCCCCTCGAATACAGAAAAGCGAAAATGCACCTCTTTGATTTGTGCAAGCAAGCCCTTATAAATTCCGACTCGGCAGAATGTGAAGCCTTTTTAAAAAGCATTCCCTGTAAAGCTCACACATTTGGGAAAACCTCGTCGGAATTCAGACTGAAAAACGCATACTTTGACGGCAAGTACAATAATCTTGAACTTGAATATAACAAAAATATCTCCCATATCATTTCACCGATTCTCGGCAGCTTTACGCCATATAATATAGTATCTGCCGCCTCGTGCGCAAAACTTTTCGGCGTAGATGACAGCATTATAGAAGATGCCATATTCAATCTTAAGAATATCCCGGGCAGACTTGAAAAAGTAGACTCTGTGACAAATGCGCGCATATACATTGATTATGCACATTCCCCTGACGCCCTCGAAAAAACCATAAAAACGCTCAGGGAAATATGCCATAGCCGTCTTTTAACAGTATTCGGCTGCGGCGGTGACAGAGAACGCGAAAAAAGGCCTGTGATGGGAAGAATAGCCACAAGCCTCTCCGATTATACGATTATTACAAGCGATAATCCCCGAAGCGAAGATCCGAAAAAAATTATAGCAGACATTCTGTTAGGTGTAAAGCCAAACAGCAAATATGAAATAGTAGAAAACCGAAAAGAAGCAATATGGCGCGCTCTCGGGCTTATAGGTGACAGTGATGTACTGCTGCTTGCCGGAAAAGGTCACGAAGACTATGAAATAACAAACTCCGGCAAACACCCCTTTTCCGAAAAAGCAATTATAAACGATTACTATAAGAGCAAAGCAAATAAATCATAGATTTAACTCAAAAAGGATTTTGTAATGAAAAGAATTGAACTTGAAAACTACAGCTTTAAAATTGAAGAAATTGCCAGAATAACAGACGGAAATATCGTCAGAAACAATGACGGTTTAATAACATCGGTTTCAAGTGATTCCAGAGACTGCGTGCCCGGCACTTTATTCGTGGCAATCAAGGGTGAACATTTTGACGGTCACGATTTTATAAAAGCAACAATGGACAAAGGCGCAGTGTGTGCTCTGTGCGAAAAAATACCTGCAGATGCAGCTTCACTCAAAGGCTCACTTGTAGTTGTAAAGGATACAACAATAGCCCTTGGAAAAATCGCTTATGAATATGCAAAGAAAACAGCTCCCGAAATTGTTGCGGTTACAGGAAGTGTCGGAAAAACCACCACAAAAGAATTCATATATGCGGTACTTTCAGAAAAGTTCAATGCTCATAAAACAGAGGGCAACTTCAACAACGAGCTTGGTCTGCCCCTCTCTATTTTATCAATGAAAAAGAATACCGAAGCGGCAGTATTCGAGCTTGGTATGAGCTTTAAAGGCGAAATATCATATCTTTCAAAAATCGCCTGCCCCAAAATTGCCGCTATCACAAATATAGGCAACTCACATATAGAAAACCTTGGAAGCAGAGAAAACATATGCGCTGCAAAGCTTGAAATAATCGACGGACTTGACCCTGACGGAATAATACTATTAAATGCAGACGAACCGCTTTTGTTTGCGCAAAAGGGAAAGCTTTCGCATAAAACATTCTTTATCTCAATGCAAAATCCGAGTGCCGATTTCAGAGCGCTGAATATAAGAACATACGACGACTATTCGATCTATGATCTTGTTCTTCCAAACAGAGTTGTCACAAACATTCAGATCCCCACAATTGGCGTTCACAATGTCTTTGATTCTGCCTACGCCTTTGTTATCGGTATGCTTTTCGGTATGACTGACGACGAAATCAAGCGCGGACTAATGAAGTTCAGAAATACAGGAATGAGACAAAATGTATATAAGTACGGTGGCATTACAATAATTGAAGACTGCTATAATGCCGGCCCCGAATCTATGAAAGCATCGCTTGATGTGCTTTCAAGACTAAGCAGGCAGAACTCTCAGCGTTCAATAGCAGTACTCGGCGAAATGCGTGAGCTTGGTGAATACAGCAAGCAGCTTCATATGGAAATAGGTAAAATTGTTGCATCAAAGGGAATTGATAAGCTGTTCACCTTTGGTCATGAAGCGGAAAACATCGTGCTTGGAGCAATAAATCACGGATATCCCTCCGAAAGTTTCGGAACAAGCACAGATATAGATGCCCCCGAAAAAATGGCTCTTGCCATTAAAAACACTCTGCAGCACGGAGATATTGTTCTTTTCAAGGCAAGCCGTGCCGTTGAACTTGAAAGGGTAATTGGGCTTCTCAAAAAATATCTTGATGAAACTCCACTAAACAACTAAAAAGTACAGTCAAAAGGAAGGAACGGACCAAATGAACACTATACACATCATATTTACAGTATCACTTATAAGCGTTTTTCTCCTTACAGTGCTTTTTACAAGGCTTATAATCCCGAAGCTTAAAAGTATGAAGCTTGGTCAGACAATTCTTGAAATCGGTCCTCGCTGGCACAAGAGCAAAGAGGGTACTCCGACTATGGGCGGTGTTGCCTTTATATCGGCCTCGCTTCTTGTAGCTGCAGTTGTAATCGCCATAATGGTAACACTGCTTGATTACACCCTGCCGGCAACTCTTATCGTTACTTTGATTTTTGCCGCTGTAAACGGTGCTATCGGCGTAATTGACGATATGACAAAATTCAAAAATCACAGAAACGAAGGTCTCAGTGCATCACAAAAGTTTTTACTTCAGCTTTTATCGGCAGGCATATACCTTTTTGTCCTTGTAAGACTCGGTGCAATTACAACAGTTATGCACATTCCGTTTACAAGCATCGGTATCGACCTTGGCTTTGTATATTATCCTGTAGCCCTCATAATAATAACAGGAATAATAAACAGCGTAAATCTTACAGACGGAATAGACGGACTTGCTTCAAGCGTTACAATGGTGGCAGGTGCTGCATTTGCAGTAATTTCATTCTTGATTGCAAATACAGACCTTACAGTTTTGTCCGCACTTGTCATAGGCGCGTGTCTCGGCTTTCTTACATATAATTTTTACCCCGCCCGTATATTTATGGGAGACACAGGCTCACTGTTTTTAGGTGCGCTTGTTGTGGGGTGTGCCTTTATAATGAATGATCCTTTAATATCTCTTATAATCGGCATCATATATGTTATAGAATCATTTTCAGTTATACTTCAGGTAGGCTCATTTAAACTTACTCACAAAAGAATCTTTAAAATGAGTCCTATTCACCACCATTTTGAAAAATGTGGATGGAGTGAAATCAGAATTGTATCTGTCTTCTCTATTGTAACACTGATTGTATCAACAATTGCTGTTATTCTCACAATTATTTAAAATAAAAAATCTGGAGTTTTCAATGAACAACACCCCAAAAAACAACAAAACCGATGCGCCGAAGCGTCAGATGCCGCCTGATTCAAAATCACGCAGTGTAAAGATCAGACGCATAGAAACAGCACAGAGAAATAATACAAGTGTTGCAAAGGTACCCGAAAATATTGTTCGTTACAAGGGCCCCTGTGACCGCACATTTCTGACACTTGTGCTTATACTTATCTGCTTTGGTTCGGTTATGGTATTCAGCGCAAGCTATGCCTACTCAATGTCGCAGGATCCGGGTAACGGATACCTCTACATAAGCAGACAGATAATGTATGTACTTGCGGGCCTTGTTGCTATGTTTTTTGCTTCTAAGGTTCCGCCCGAAATAATCAAACGCTTTACACCTACCCTGTACTGGATTACAATAGGACTTCTTTTGCTTGTTTTCGCAATTGGTACAGTCGGCGGCGGTGCAAAGCGCTGGATCCCTCTCGGCCCGTTTTCATTACAGCCGTCGGAGATTGCCAAAGCAACCCTTGTTATGATGCTTGCACTTTATTTTGATAAGAACGGTGAAAAAATACAAAACGCAAAAACCTTAAAAGAACACGCCGGAATCGGTCTTCTGAAACCGCTTTTTTATACCGGTCTGGTTTGTCTTCTTGTTGTGCTTGAAAAGCATCTTTCGGGTACAATTATTCTGTTTTGCATAGGTCTTATGCTTATATGGATGGGAGGCATAAAGCCAAGAATTATTGTTGCTCCTCTCTTGATAGGAGGCGCCGTTCTTGGACTTATTGCCTGGTTTGTTCCATACACAAGACGAAGACTTGATATATGGTTTGACCCGACAAAGGATATACAGGGCAGCGGCTGGCAGACAATACAAAGTCTCAGAGCCATAGGCTCAGGCGGATTTTTAGGACTTGGTCCCACAAACAGCCGTCAGAAGCATATGTATGTATCTCAGCCACAAAACGACTTTATTTTCAGTATTCTTTGCGAGGAGCTCGGATTTGTGGGAGCAGTAGCGGTTATAATACTGTTTATACTGCTTATAGTAAGAGGATTTAAAATTGCAATGAAAGCCCCTGACACATATTCCTCCCTCGTAGTTATGGGAATTGTCGGCAAAGTGGGCCTGCAGGCGGCACTTAACATAGGTGTTGTAACAAACACTCTTCCCAATACCGGTATATCTCTTCCTTTCTTCAGCTATGGCGGTTCTTCTACTATAGTACTGCTTGCGGAAATGGGAGTAGTGCTGTCAATTTCAAGATTTTCACGGCATGACAGATAGCAAAATTTATATTTAAGAGGTCAACATGAGAGTAATCGTCACCGGCGGAGGAACAAGCGGACACGTAAATCCCGCTTTATCTATTGCCAACACAATAAAAAAGAATATCCCTGGTTCCGAAATCATTTTTGTAGGCACAAAACGCGGAATAGAAAACAAGCTTGTCCCGAATGAGGGTTATAAGCTCTGCCACGTTGAAGTACAAGGCATAAGGCGCTCGCTTTCGCTTTCCAATTTAAAAAGCCTTTACCTTGCCGCAGTTTCTCCCATAAAAGCAAAAAAGCTTATCCGTGAATTCAAACCCGATGTGGTTATAGGCACAGGCGGATATGTCTGCTGGCCTGTTATGAAAGCAGCGGCGGATATGAAAATCCCCACCGTCCTTCACGAATCAAACTCCATTCCGGGCGTTGCAATAAAAATGCTTGCAAAATATGTTGACCGGATATTTGTTAACTTTGAAGCCACAACAAACAAATTCTCAGAAGAATACAGGCACAAAGTTATGAGAGTGGGAAATCCTCTCAGAGGAGAGTTTTTAAGCCTTGATTATAATGAGGCAAGAAACAGACTCGGTATCACGGGAAAATATGAAAAATTCATTCTCTCCTGCGGCGGAAGTATGGGTGCTGAAAAAATAAATGAATCAGTTCTTGAGCTTATGAAGAATTATACCTCAAAGCATCCAGAAATATTGCATCTTCACGCAACGGGAGCCATTGAATATGACGCTTCTATGCAAATGTACAGAAATTATTTTCTTGATAAATTTGACAATATTAAAATAGTAGAGTACATTTATGATATGCCTCTGCAAATGGCAGCGGCTGACCTTGTTATAAACAGGGCCGGAGCAATGACACTGTCTGAACTTGCAGTTTTAAGAAAAAGTGCAATTCTGATCCCATCCCCTAATGTTACAGATAATCACCAGTATAAAAATGCCCGTGAGCTTGAACTTGCAGGAGCAGCTTCTCTTATCGAAGAAAAGGATCTTTGTGCAGAAAAACTCGAAAAAGAAGTAAATGCTCTGCTCTTTGGAAGCCGGGGACAGGAGCTTTCAAAGAATATATACTCCTTTGCTCTTCCCGATGCAGAAAGAGTAATTTTTGAAGAAATTATAAACCTCGTTAAAAATAAAAAGTAAGGTGAGGTGCGGTGTTGAAAAAGAAAGAAGAAATAACAAACACGAATGACGCAAAGCTTGAAAACTTTGCGAAAAAAAACGAAAAAAAGAAAAAGTTCAAAAAACTCATTCTTATACCTGTAGGGATTATAACAATAATTGTATTTTTCATTGTATGCTTTGTGTTTTTCTTCAAGGTTAAAACCGTAGAAGTTACAGGTGCATCCAAATACAGCGCAGACCTCCTTATTATTAAAAGCGGTATTACCGCAGGTGAAAACCTGTATGCCTACAGCGAAAACGAAATTGAAGAGACACTTATGCTCAGATATCCCTATATCAGCAGTGTGAATTTAAAAAGGCGCTGGCCTGACAGGATAATCCTTGAAATAGAGGAAGAAAAGGCATTTTATGCCACCGAAATATACGGCGAAACACTTATTCTTTCAAAGTCTCTCAGAATACTTGAAAATCCTGCTGCAAATATCGAGTCTCTTGAGCTTTTGAAACTTATACTTCCCGATATTGACCGTGCTCTTGTCGGTAACAAGCCCGTATTTTCCAAAAATGCAGACTATATCGAAAAAGCTCTGTCGGCAATTATGTCAAGTAATATTGCAGACAGGATAACTTGTATAGACCTGAGAAATAAGTTTTCACTTGATTTTTTAATGGGAAATACTTATAAAATCAAATGCGGCGACACCGATGACCTGGCACTCAAGCTTACAATGACCGAAAAAATACTCTCAAGCGGACAAATACCCGCATCCACAAAAGCCGAAATTGATGTAAGTAACCCTGCAGAATGCTCTGCCATACTCGGAGACAGTGCCGACATTTCGCTTTAAAATCATCTTTTTGCATAAATTCAACAAAACCCACCCCCGTTTTTCAAAAGAAAATTAAGTTAAATTGTAAAAATATCATAAATTTTTGCAAAACATATTGCATTCTTGACTTTTTTATATTATCATATAGGGTGACGGATATTACACTATGGCAATAGGATGATTGTCAAAAAAATATATGTGTTGAAAACATAGGAGGAAATATAACAATGGCAGTAGAATTTGCAGACCTCAACAACAGAGTTTGTATAAAAGTAATCGGTGTAGGCGGCGGCGGTTGTAACGCTGTTAACCGTATGATTACCGCAGGCGTAAAGGGCGTTGAATTCATCGCTATAAATACCGATGTTCAGAACCTTGACAAAAACCTTGCTGCAACAAAAATTGCAATCGGTCAGAGAACAACAAAGGGCTTCGGTGCAGGCGCTAACCCCTCAGTTGGTGAAGCAGCAGCAGAAGAAAGCCTTGAAGAAATCAAATCTGCAATCCAGGGCGCAGATATGGTATTCATAACCGCAGGTATGGGCGGAGGCACAGGTACAGGTGCTGCTCCCGTAGTTGCAAAGCTTTCCAAGGAAATGGATATACTTACAGTTGGTATCGTAACAAAGCCTTTCGCATTTGAAGGCAGGAGAAGAATGGTTCAGGCTGAATCAGGTATCGAAAACTTCTCTCAGTATGTTGACTCTCTTATCACAATCCCCAACGAGCGTCTGAAGCACGTTTCCGAAACAAAGATTACACTTATGAACGCATTTGAAATCGCAGACGACGTTCTCCGTCAGGGCGTACAGAGCATCACAGAGCTTATTGATGTTAACGGTGCAATCAACCTTGACTTTGCTGACGTTACATCTGTAATGAAGGATGCAGGCGTTGCTCATATGGGTATGGGTACAGCTAAGGGTAAGGACAAGGCAGAGCTTGCGGCAAAGGCTGCTATCTCCAGCCCGCTTCTCGAATCATCAATCGCAGGTGCAAAGGGACTTATCGTAAGCATTATGGCTTCTGCAGACATCAGCCTTGATGAAATTGATATTGCTTCAACACTTATTTCAGACGAAGCTAATCCCGATGTTGACCTTATCTGGGGTTATGCATTCGATCCTGCTCTTGAAGATGAAATGAAAATTACAGTTATCGCTACAAAGTTTGACAGCACTCCTGCTGCAAACGCAAAGGCTGATGCATCAACGACAATCTCCAAGGATGAATTTGAAGATTTGATCGATGTTCTCAACCGCGGTGCGAAGTAATATAAATACGCATAAAACTGTCACCTCAACGCATATAATGCGTTGAGGTGATTTTTGTGTTTATAAAAAGGCTTACAACAATTTTACTTGCAATTATTATAACAATACTTTCAATTATTCCGGCAATGTCTGCCGATATGCAGTTTGATGCAAAGAGTACCATTTTAATTGAAGCATCAACGGGCAAGGTGCTGTATGAAAACAACGCAGATGAGGCTCTGCCGCCTGCTTCTGTTACCAAAATAATGACTTTGCTTATTGTTATGGAGGCGATTGATGCAGGGAAAATATCTCTTGATGATATGGTCAGTGTATCAAACAATGCCGCATCTATGGGCGGTTCGCAGGTATATCTCGAGGTCGGCGAGCAAATGAGCGTTGATGAGATGATAAAGTGCGTGGTCGTGTCCTCAGCCAATGATGCCGCAGTCGCACTTGCTGAACACGTTGCCGGCAGTGAAGAGGTGTTCGTCGGACAGATGAATGCGCGTGCAAAAGAGCTTGGTATGGAAAACACAAATTTTGAAAACACCAACGGTCTTGATGATTCGGTCACTAATCACAAAACAAGTGCGCGCGACATAGCAATTATGTCAAGAGAACTCATCCGTCACGAAAAGATACTCGAATACAGTTCAATCTGCATGGATACAATCAGAGGCGGCGCATTTACCCTTACAAACACCAACAGACTGATAAGATTTTATAACGGAGCAAACGGTCTCAAGACAGGCTCTACCTCAAAGGCAGGGTTCTGTATAAGTGCAACGGCTCTTCGAGACAATATGCAGCTTATTGCCGTTGTAATGGGTGCTCCCAACAGAGATACACGAAACGAAATTGCAAAGAAACTCCTTGATTACGGCTTTGCTACATATACCGTCTACACAAAAGAGGCTTGTGAACTTGAACCTCTGAAGCTTCTCGGAGGCATAAAAACAGACTGCCGGATTTCAAGTCAGGAATTTGAGGCAGTTATAGAAAAAGGGAAAACAGATTCGGTAGAAAGTCAGACAAATCTTCCCGATAACCTCACAGCACCCGTCAAAAAAGGTGATGTGGTCGGCGAAATCACATACAGCGTAGACGGCGAAACAATCGGAAAGTCTGCTATCTGCGTCCTTGAGGATATAGACAAAATCGGCTATTTCGGCGTTCTTTCAAGAATATTCAGTAAAATGCTCTACTCGTGCGAAAAGTAATAAAAATTCCTTTCACTACTTGACATACAGGCTTTCAAATGTTACAATTATTTGTAGTATTTGAAAGGATAATTCAGATAATGGACGAAAAATTTGTAAACCCCGGAAAAAATCCAAGTGTTGAGGTGGACGGCATAAGCTACAGAAGATTATGTATAAAAACGCACGTTATCACAAACGATGATAATATAGTTGATGTGTGCGAAAAGTACGCAAAGCCACTTGCACAGGCGGGAGATACCCTTGTAATAAGTGAAAAAGCGGTAGCCTGCACACAGGGCAGAGCCATCCCTTTAACTGATATAAAGCCGAGAAAGCTTGCAGTCTTCTTGTCTAAGCACGTAACCAAAACCCCCGTAGGAATAGGTCTTGGAATGCCCGAAACTATGGAAATGGCACTGAGAGAATGCGGCACTCCGCGCATACTTTTTGCTGCATTTGTCTCTGTTATCGGTAAACTCTTTGGAAAAAGCGGTTGGTTTTATATCGTTGCAGGAGACAGGGCACGCAGTATAGACGGCCCCTGCCACTATACACTTCCCCCCTATAATAAATATGTGGTTCTCGGTCCCGAAAAGCCCGAAAAGGTCGCAGAAGCAATTTCCGCAAAAATCGGAATAAATGTGGCGATAATTGATGCCAATGACCTTGGCTGCGTAATACTCGGCTCATCAAAGAATGCTTTGTCGGACGATATCCTTTGCCGGATACTTAAGGATAACCCACTCGGACAAACAAACGAACAGACTCCGATGGGAATAATAAGAACCGAATGATAAGCAAAACGGTGCAACAATGTTGCACCGTTTTTTGTATGTCCTCTTACTTGTTTTTGACGTGGACATCCACTTGAGGATATGGAATTTCAATACCGTTCTTATCAAACTCTGCCTTTACACTTTCCATAAGAGAGAAGTATACGTCCCAATAGTCTGCGCTGTTTACCCATACTCTGCAAACATAATCTACTGAATTCTGATTATGGCTTACAACACCGATAAAGGGTTCAGGCACAGATAAAACTGCTCTTTGCGCGTCAACACAAGACTTTATTACCGACTTTACCTTGTCGATATCATTTTCATAGGAAGCCGAAAAGGTAATATCCACTCTTCTTGTATCCTTTGTACTGTAATTTGTTATTACTCCGTTGGATACTGCACCGTTGGGGCAGGTTATCACCTTATTATCGGGAGTTAACACAACAGTATAGAATAAACTGATTGATTCAACAGTACCCGAGATTCCGTTAACTTCCACAAAGTCGCCAACAGTAAATGGTCTGAAGATAAGAATCATTATACTTCCTGCGATATTTGAAAGCGAACCCTGGAGTGCAAGACCAATTGCAACACCGGCAGATGCAAGTATTGTAATAAACGATGTTGCCGGAATACCGAGAATTGATGCAGTGCAAATAATTACCAATATGTAAAGTACAATTTTTATTGCACTGAGCAAAAAGGTGTAGACGCTTTTATCAATTTTCTGAAAGCCCCGGCTTTTGCCAAGCCTTTTCACAAAAAATGATGAAAGCTTCAGTCCTATAGCAAGCACCAAAATCGCCGAAACAAGCTTCAGAGCAAAAGGCACTGCCATTTGTGCAAGTGAATCAATCATTATCCTTAAATCCATTTTTACATCCTCTTTTCTTAAATAAGTCCTTTTGCAGTAACATTTTACAATGTACTGCTGTCAGCAGGGGGATAATACAAAGATTATCCCGCTGATGCTATTTTTATTTACCGTAATTTCTGTTGTCCGGTTACCCGGATTTTTGTTATACGGCTTACGAGTAGCGTTTTTTAACTTCACGCACCCCGGAGAACCATCCGCCGATAATTCGATGCTGCTCTCTCCTCGTCAACCGCAATTTTGCGGTCCCGGCGCTTTTGTTTACCAAATCAGTAGGTTGCAAGACTTGCTTTTATTGCTTCGGCTGTTTCCTTTGCAACTCTTTCGGTAAGTTCATTGTCCTCGCCCTCAGTCATAACTCTGATAAGAGGCTCTGTACCCGAAGGTCTGACTACAATTCTTCCCGTCTGCATAAGTTCCTCTTCTGCTTTTTTGAGTATACTCTTTACATTTGAATCAGTGTAGAATGCAAGTTTACCCTCGTCTGTTGTCCTGATGTTGACAATATACTGAGGATATCTTGTCATAACAGATGCAAGCTCTGAAAGCTTCATTTTACTGCGTTTCAGATGTGTAAGAAGCTGTACTGCTGTAAGCTGTCCGTCACCCGTTGTTGCAAAATCTCTGAAAATAACGTGACCTGACTGCTCACCGCCAAGACTGTAGCCCTCAAGTAACATTTCTTCAAGAACATACCTGTCACCTACCTTGGTAGGAATAAAATTGATATCATTTTTTTCACAGAACTTTGTAAAACCAAAGTTTGTCATAATTGTACCTACGACAGTATTTCTTCTGAGTTTTCCACGTTCCTTCATATCAAGAGCGCAAATAGCCATAATAAAGTCGCCGTCAACTTCTTCACCGTTTTCGTCAACACAAAGACATCTGTCTGCGTCTCCGTCAAAAGCAACTCCTGCACAAAGCTTATTTTCAAGCACATATTCGCGAAGTCTTTCCATATGTGTTGAACCGCAGCCGTCATTGATGTTAATGCCATTAGGTTCATCTGATAAAATATGAACCTTTGCGCCAAGCTCTTCGAATAACTTTCTTGCACTTACACTTGACGAGCCGTTTGCACAGTCAACTGCAATTTCCATTCCCTCAAGAGAACAAATCGATGAGCTTACTATATGCTCAATATAATCGTCAATCGCATTTGTCGCATATGTCACTCTTCCGATGTTCTCAGGTTGAGCAAGGCTGACTTCAGGCTTTCCGTCAATAACGATTGATTCAATTCTCTCCTCAATTTCGTCCGGGAGCTTAAAGCCGTCCTCGTTAAAAATTTTAATTCCATTAAACTCAAAAGGGTTATGCGATGCCGAAATCATAATACCGGCAGTTGCCTTGTATTTTCCGACAAGATACGCTACTGCAGGAGTCGGAACAACACCAAGCAAAATTACATCTGCGCCAACAGAGCAAAGTCCTGCGCAAAGAGCATTTGCAAGCATATCAGACGAAAGTCTTGTGTCCATACCGATAATGATTTTCGGTATGCTTCGTCTGTTACCCGAAAGCACCATCGCTGCGGCACGGCCAATCTGCAGCGCTTTCTCAACAGTAAGCGCCTCATTTGCAATACCTCTTACGCCGTCTGTACCAAAAAGTCTTCCCATTTGTTTCTCCTTTTAAATTAGTTTTTGGTAACGATTTTGTGTTCATCTTTGTAAATCGAATTTTCAGGGACAACTCCCCTTACTCTTGACAAAGGATAAACGTTTGAATTTCTTCCGATAACACTACCCGGACAGAGCACGCTGTTGCAACCGATTTCAACATAGTCGCCAAGCATTGCTCCGAGCTTTTTTCTACCCGTGTCGATAGTCTCAGCTTCACTCTTGATGCTGACAGGAGTTTTGTCGCTCTTCACATTTGAAGTAACACTTCCCGCCCCCATATGCGATTTATAGCCAAGCACCGAATCTCCCACATAATTAAAATGCGGAACCTGCACAGAGTCAAACAAAACAGAGTTTTTGACTTCGCACGAATTGCCGACAACACTTCCCTTGCCGATTATCGCGCTTCCCCTTATATACGCACAGTGGCGGATTTCAGCACCGCTGTCAATAATACAGGGACCATTGATTTCTGCACTTTTTGCTACCTTTGCATCCTTTGCTATCCAAATGTTCTCACCGATTTTGTCAAATTCCTTTTCATCCAGGGTATTTCCGAGTTTTATAATAAAGGCTTTGATATTATCAAGCAAGTCATATGGGTAAACAGAATTTGCAAACAACTCTGCCGCTATGGTTTTTGAAGTATCAAAAAGCTCACTTGTTTTTGGAACGTTCGTCATCATTACACCTCCTCTCCAAATGATATAATATGCAAATGCATATCCATAGTATTATATCACATTCCGAAATCATGTGCAATGTTAAAAAAACACAAAGCCTGCCTGTAAAAAAAGCCGCATATTGTAAATACTACGGCTTTTTATTATCTCTTTATATGTTTATCCCTGTAATCCTTGGGTGTCTTCCCGGTAATTTCAAGGAAAGCCCTATTAAAAGAACGGATTGAGCCAAAGCCCACCTCTTCGGAGATATCGGATATTCTCTTGTCACTTTCAACAAGTAGTGTGCGCGCCTTGTCAACCCTGAGCATATTTATATAAGTGCTGAAGCTTATACCAAGTTTTTCGTTCATAAGGTGTGAAATATGGAATTTGCTTATATGCAGGCTTTGGGAGATACTTTCAAGAGTTATATCATCGTCAAAATTATCCGAACAGTATTCAAGTAGTGCCTGGAAAACAGATTTTCCTTTATTGCTTTTAGGCTTAGTCTCAATATTTGACATACAAAGACCGATAGCCTGGTTTAAAAGTCCTGCAACAACCGTACTTTTATATTCCCCCTTAAACTCTAATGCCCTATTGAAAAGTTCGCCTATTTCTTTGGTTTTTTCACTACTTATTACATTTGAAATAGGAATATTAGTTTCCATTATGTCCTTGAGTCCGTAAAGAAGGTTCGGGTTTAATATGATAACATTGAATCTCCCCTTTTCGGGGCAATTATAATAGTGGATCTGGCGTGGGAAGCAAATGAAAACATCTCCCTTTTTTACGAGGGCACTTTCATTGTCGGCGTAAACCATACATTTACCCTCACAAACATATATGATTTCAATTTCCCTGTGATAATGAGGAATATTTGAAAGTATGTGTTGAATACTGAGTGTTACGGGACTTGTCTTGTGTTCAAATACTATGTTTTCCATAATCTCCTCCCCCTCTCGCGTTTATAATATGCATTTTACCATAAATTCAAGTAAATGTCAATAAAAACCGCAATATTTGTCTATAAAATACCTATATTTGACTTGAACATTGCCGTCCTAAGTTGTATAATTTATTTAGAAATATGTATCATCCGTAATTTCAATTTGTAGCTTGACCAGATATTACCATTCTGTTAAGCTTGGTTGTCGACAGAATACATAGGAGGTTTACTTTATGAAACTTGGAGTTGTAAGTGCAATTTATGACGGATTTACATTTGAGGAAATGATTGATGATATTTCAGCTAACGGATGCACCTGTGTTGAAGTTGCATGCTGGCCTCAGGGTAAGGCTGAACGCAGATATGCTGGTGTCAGCCACATTGATGTTGAAAACACATCAAAAGAGTACATCGAATATGTAAAGGACTACTGCAAGAAGCATTCGGTTGAGATCTCATCTCTTGCGTTCTACCCAAACACAATGGACGGAAACCTCGAAAAGAGACAGGCGAGCATTGACCACCTTAAGAAGGTTATCAATATGAGTGCACTTCTTGGCGTTAATATGGTTACAACCTTTATAGGCCGTGACCAAACCAAAACCGTTGAAGACAATCTTGAAATTTTCCGCGAAGTATGGCCTCCCATTATCAAGTTCGCAGAAGAAAAGGGTGTAAAGGTTGCAATTGAAAACTGTCCTATGCTCTTCGGTGCTGACCAGTGGCCGGGCGGACAGAATCTCTTTACAACACCAAAGCTCTGGAGACAAATGTTCGACATTATAAAGAGCGACTATTTCGGTATAAACTATGACCCCAGCCACTTTGTATGGCAGCAGATAGATTATATCAAGCCCGTTTATGAGTTTAAAGACAAAATCTTTCACGTTCACTGCAAGGATATAAAAGTATATCCCGACAGACTCAATGATGTCGGTATTATGGCATATCCTCTTGAATATATGTCCCCGAAACTTCCCGGACTCGGTGATGTTGACTGGGGCAAATACATTTCAGCTCTCACAGACATCGGCTACAACAGCTTTGTATGTGTTGAAGTCGAAGACAAGGCATTTGAGTCATCAAAGGAAAGAATACTCGATTCTGTAAAACTCAGCTGCCGTTATTTGAATCAGTTTGTAATTTAATTTAAAATATATTTATTTGGAGGTAAATCAAAATGGCAATTGACATGAATGATTTTTCATCAAATCAAGCCGAATCCACAGTCGCTGTAAACAGCGGCAAAAAAATCCGCGTAGGTATTATCGGTACAGGCGGTATCGCAGGCGGACACATCACAGCTTATATGAGACAGCCCGATGTTGATATTGTTGCAGCTGCTGATATTATCCCCGGCAAGGCTCAGAAGTTCCTTGAAACGAATGAAGTACCTAATGCAAAAGCTTTCATCGACTACAAGGAAATGATCGACACTATGAACCTTGACGTTGTAAGTGTTTGTACATACAACCGCACACACGCCGAATGTACTATATACGCTCTCGAGCATGGTCTCCCCGTACTTCTCGAAAAGCCTATGACTGTAACACTTGATGAAGCTATTGCAATCTGCAAGGCAGAAAAGAAGTCAGGCAAAATTGTATCTGTCGGCTTCCAGCCCAGAATGGATGCTAATATGCAGATGATAAAGAAAATTGTACAGTCAGGCGAACTCGGCAGAGTTTACTATGTACAGACAGGTGGCGGACGCCGTCACGGTATTCCGGTAAGCTGGTCTGAAACATTTATCGAAAATGATAAGGCAGGTCTCGGTGCAGTAGGTGATATCGGTTGTTATTCAATCGACCTCGTTATGAATGCACTCGGCAACCCGAAGCCCCTTACAGTATCAGGTACTACTTCAGGCTTCTTCGGAAAGACACCCGAGGCTTATTCATCATTCAGCCCCGAAAAGGCTGCTGAGTGTGCAAATAAATTCTCTGTTGACGATTTCGCATCTGCTTACATTCGTCTTGAAGGTGGTATCATACTCGACTTCCGTATTTCCTGGTATATGCACCTTGACACTCCCGGTGATACAATCATTATGGGTACAAAGGGTTCACTCCGCATTCCTTCAACAGATTCCTGGAACGGCTCCTTTAATAAGCCTATGACACTTTATCACGATGTTGCAGGTGAGGCTGTTGACACAACAATCCCGCTTCTTCCCGCAACCACAGACATCTGGGATAAAAAGATCCGTTCCTTCCTTGATGCTGCAATGAACGGCGGTAAGGCTCCCGTTCCCACAGATGAAATTATTTACAATCAGGCTATTATCGACGGTATCTTCCGTTCAAGCGAGCTCGGAAAAGAAGTAACAATAGAAATCCCCGAAATTTAATTCAGGAGATACATATTATGATTAAGTTTCCAATAGCACTTCAGCTCTACTCTGTCAGAGATGATATGGCAGCAGACTTTGAGGGTACACTTAAAAAGGTTAAGGCTATGGGCTATGACGGTGTTGAATTTGCAGGACTTTTTGGCAAATCTGCCGCAGAGGTCAAGACACTGTGTGATGAAATCGGATTAACCCCCATTTCTGCGCACGTAACTTTTGTTGATATGATAGCTAACCCCGATATGCTTAAAACTTATCAGGAAATTGGTTGTAAATTTGTTGTTATTCCCTATCTTAATCCCGAATATCGTCCCGGAAACGAAAAGTTTGACGATGTTATAAAGTATTCAAAGATACTTGGCGAAAAGGCAAACTCATTCGGTATGAAGCTTGCATACCACAACCACGATTTTGAATTTGAAAAAATAGACGGTGAGTATGCACTCGATGTTCTCTACAAGGAAGTACCCGCCAATCTTTTACAGCCCGAGCTTGATACTTGCTGGGTAAACGTTGGAGGCGTTGACCCTGCAGACTATATCCGCAAGTACACAGGCAGACAGCAGATTCTTCATCTCAAAGATTTTGTTGGTACAAAGAGCGAAAATATGTATGCTCTTATCGGTATTGACGAAAACGAAAAGAAGGATACAAAAGGACAGTTTGAATTCAGACCCGTTGGTAAGGGAGTTCAGGACTTCCCTGAAATTTTAAAGGCTGCAGAAGATGCCGGCGTTGAATGGGTAGTTGTCGAACAGGATAACCCCAGTATGGGACTTTCCCCATTAGAATGTGCTAAAACAAGCATTGACTATTTAAAGACTCTTTAAGTTATAAAAAACACGGTGCGGAAAACAATTTCCGCACCATATTTTTTGATATGTTACCGAAACTACCGATAGAAATTCCGAGAGTTTCCAACATGTTGGTTGGTACTTTTTTGTTGTTTTGCAAGCTTTGTTGCAATTGTTCACACTTTGGCCACAAAATGTTTGTTACCAAAGTGTAAACATTATATTTTTTGTTATAAAATACCCCGAAAAAGCCTTGTCGTACAAGGCTTTTTTGTTTTCCTGAAAATCCGATCCATAATCGGCCTCTATATTAGGCCAGAGTCGAATACCGTCGAATGATAGGGGCTTACATATATGCGATTTTTGTGCTAAAATATAGTTGTGCTAAAGAGAAAGTTTAACGGAACAAATGCGACAATTTTATCTCATAAAAATCGACATTTTACACCTGTAAGCTACAGTAAAATATAAATAGCACCACAATTAAATTTTGGAGGATAATCCTATGAACCAGACTAAAAACTACTCAAGCATCCGCGCCATTAAAAATACTGCGCGGGACACTGTACTCATCTACAAAGCAATACATATTGAAGACAACAGCTTTGAGTTATCAATTGATGAATACAGAAACGATTTTCTCGCCCACACATCAAACACAGTTGCCTCATTTGAAAGTCTTGCTGACCTTGAAGTACTTATGCAAGATATGTGTAAAGGTGCCCTTGAGCCCTGTCACCTTAAAGATATAATCGAAGATTTATAATAAAAAGGCGGTGAAATAAATTTCACCGCCAATTTTTATCCTATAAAACTATCAGCCGCTTCAAGACTTGGGAAAAGCGCAAATTCCTTTATCGTAAAGTAATCATCCTGAGTAAATGCCTCGGCATTCTTTTCGTCCCAAGCGCCAATTCGTATACACATATCGTTTTTGTAGGAATTCTTATCTATTGCACCTGCATAGGGCGAAAGATCCACAAGAACATATCCCTCGGAAACCATTGCAACAGAATTAATTCCCTTGTTCTCTTCCCAACCTGCGGCACTTTTTGCTGTAAGGAAGAAGTCTATACTGTCTTTAGCGATATTTGTATCAAATTTAATTACAATGTATGGGTTTTCAATCCAGTCAAGCTCAGTATTATATGCATGCATAACACCAAGTGTGCGCTTTGCAGTTGAACCGGGAATCATAAACGGAACGAGCTTTACGGCATTGTCTGATTCAACTGTTGCCCTGATCAGAGAGGAATCAAGCATTTTCTTAAGTGCTTCGCCGTTTACGGACAACGCCTCATACTTGGTAAAATCGCCCTTTGCCCTGCCAAGGTATGTTACAAATCGCTTTATCATTGTAGCAACCTCTGTTCTTGTCGCACTGTTTTTCGGCTTGATTGTATTGTCCGAATATCCACCGATAATACCGTTTATTGTACAGAACTTGACGCCATCAAGGTAATCCGGACTTATATCTTTTGAGTCTGCAAAATCAGTAGCGCCCTCAAGAGAGCCGCCCTTATAAAGCATTACGGCGTATCTGTAAAGCATATCCGCAAGTTCTTCTCTTGTTGCATTATCATCAGGTCTGAACTTGCCGCCTGCTTTTACAATACCGTTCTTTTCTGCCCAGGCAACACCATTTGCATACCAGGCATTTTCACTAACGTCAGTAAATGTGCAACTATCTTTTCCTGCATCTCCCGCAAGACGCGAAAGTACCGTTACAAGCATAGCACGGGTCATTTTGCCGTTTGGTGAAAATTCAGTGGGTGTTGTGCCGTTAAAGAGTCCCTTTAGCACTGCAAAATCTATTGCATCCCTACCCCAGAAGTTATCATCAATATCCTCAAAAATATTAACTCCGTTAGTGGGGATACATAATTCATACATATTACCAAGCGGCATAGGCTTTGTTATGTAGAACTTGGTGTTCTTTTCATGACCTGCTTTTGCCACCCTTTTAATGTTCTCTTCATTATATTCGCCCGCAACCGGTGTAGGTCTGTATGTGTCGCCAAGCTGTTTACCCTCTTCCATAATATAAACATTGTCATGAGGGTTGAATTTTTGCGGTGAAGTTGCCGCAAAGGAGTGGGAAGAGGATCCTGAAAACATATAGACATTGTTCATTATATCATTATTTTTGCAAATCATATTAACATTGGCTGCGCCATAGAAGAAGCCACCTGCACCTATCCAACCTGAGCCGTTTTTGTTAGTTCTCGAATTGTTGCTGGGTCTCTGATGCGACCAGCCATAGCCAATATAACGGTCATAGTTATCATAAACCTTCATATCGGTTATATAACCGCCGTCTGCAACCCATACCTCTGTGCCTGTGTTTGCAAACTCTGCAACATTATTGTATATCTGCAAATTATTAAATGTCGACTTTCCACCTGACTGAGCTGTCCAGCAGCAGTCGTAAACCTGACTTGCATAATTGTGTCGGATTGTAAAGTTTTCGGAGGAACCATAGGATTCAATCGCGTTTCCGTAGCGGGTAGCGCCATTTGTTTCATGAACACCCTGGATAGATCCTCCAATCCATGTTAATACGCAGTTCTGTACAGTAAGATTCTTTATTGTGCCTGCACCGATACCGTGTGAACCTGTACCGAACACCTCGATATTATCTATAACCGCATTGCTTCCTGCTGCAATACCATGACCTGCATCGGCAAGCTCAATGGATGTGAATACTTCTCCCGGGTTGCCGTCTTTTGAGTAAAGGAACAATTCGCCTGTTTCAAGATCGTGGTAAAATTCAAGGTTACCCTTTAAATCCTTTCCGCCCTCAAAGGGTCCGTAAGGAATCGTGTATTCTTCAAGTCCGTTGAATACAGTACCATTATCTATACGGGTAGTTACACTTTTGTTCCCCTTGGGAAGAGGAGAAACGTGTATACCCCATGCTCTGCCGCCATCAAAAATGATAGCACCGATATTTGTGGAAAGTCCGCCAACATTCCGCTTACATTTGTAGATGTTTTCCCATTCGGTCGCTTCCCATTTTTCAGCACCGGAGGCATCTACTGAACAAATAAGCTTAGGCTTTGCCCCACTTCCGTAAGCTGAAAGTGTAAATCCAGAAACCCTTAAGGGAGAACTGATTCTCCAGCTGTCGCCACGCTTCAAAAACACACCGACATTTTCAGCTTCTTTGAATTTTTCATAATTTTCGTTTATTTTGTTTATTGTCTTCCAGGCAGTTTCGGGAGTAAGACCGTCATTTTTATCGTCACCTGTTGACGAAGAAACATAGTACTTTGTGCCTGTTACTTCTACTTCTGTCGGCGAGTTTTTGATTTCTTCGATAAGAGCATCAATTTCTGCATTGTACTTGTTAATAAGCTTAATACTCGCTTCTTCGAAGAAATATTCGTCAGCATCCCCGCTTTCGGCACATACGCTCACAGGAGCAAAAAGTGAAAGCGGTAAAATTGTTACTGCCACGAGCAGTATTGCAATAAATTTTTTCATTTTCTTTTCCTCTCTTTTCTTATTATTTGTTTTTGGGAAGACATAATTTGTACATATCCCCTAAGGGGTTTGGTTTAATATGATAAAATACTGTTCCGTTTTCAGCGCCGGACTCAAGTCCCTTGGCGATGTTTTCTTCATTATATTCTCCTCTGAACGGAGAAAGAGGATAACTGCCGGCACGTTTGCCGTCCTCCATTATGTAAACATTATCATGAAAATTAAACTTATCAGGTATTGCTGCGGGAACATTATTTGATATGCTTCCAGCAAACATATATACATTATTCATAACATCATTGTTTTCGCAGTTCATTTCATTGTTTGTCGCAGCGTAGAAAAAACCACCGGCGCCAATCCAGCCTGCACCATTTTTATTTCTTACTGAATCTCCGCTCGGTCTCTGATGAGACCAGCCATATCCGATATAACGGTCGAAGTTATCATAAACCTTGAGCCCCGTGACATAGCCTCCGTCTTTGACCCAGATTTCTGTACCTGTATTTGAAAACTCAGCTACATTATGATGACTTTGTACATTGTCAAACCTTACTGCACCGCCGCACTGAGCAGTCCAACAACAGTCATAAACGCCCCAGGCATAGTTGTGATGCATAATGAAGTTCTGACTATATCCGTATGACTCTATTGCATTACCGAAACGTATGTAAGCTCCATTAGCACCCGTATTTTTGCCCTGAACAGAGCCGCCAATCCATCTGAAAGTACAGTACTGGACAGTAATATCTTCAAAATTACCGCCACCGATGCCGTGTGATCCTGTGCCAAATATTTCGATATTATCAATAATAATGTTTTTTGCACAATGGTAAATCATATCTCTCGGCGTCTTAGTGTCAGATACAAGCTGTATGCCGTGACCATAGTCAACAAGCTCAATTGACTTAAATACCTCGCCGGGATTACCACCTTTGCACATAAGGAACAGTTCCTCGCTCGCCATATCGTGATAAAATTCAAGATTACCCTTTAGGTCTTTATATCCCGAAAAAGGTCCATAGGGAGTAGTATATGTTTCCAGTCCGTTGAATACAGTTCCATTGTCAAGTCTGTATTCTTCACCTGCTTTGTATTTTTCGCGATTTTCATCAATTGAAAGTTTCGAAACATGGATACCCCAGGCTCTGCCACCGTCAAAAATTATTGTGCCTACATTGTGAGCAAATCCTCCAATAATGCCGGTGTATCTGTATACATCCTTTACATCTGTTTCGGCCCAAGACTCAGCGCCCGACGCATCAACAGAGCAGATAAGTTTTGGTTTTTTGCCCTCACCGTATGCTGAAATCCTCATTCCGCTTCTTGCTTTAACAGGTACAACAATTCTCCACTCATCTCCTCTTTTGAGATATACTCCGTCACCAGAATTGAAATTGAAGGCATTAACCTTATCCATACTCTTCCAGGGGGTTTCGGGAGATAATCCGTCATTTTTATCATCACCCATTGACGAGGAGACATAGTACCTTGCGCCCTCAACCTCAAGTCCTTTGGGATAATTTTCGATTTCGTCAATTCGTGCATCTATTTCCTTGTTGTATTTTTCAATCAATGAAATGTCTGCTTCTCTGTAAAAATTTTTTTGCATGACAATTCTCCTTAAATCAAGATGAAAAAACAGGCTTTATAAGCCTCCTACATATTAATTGTATCACCATGTGTAAAATATTACTATAATTAATTTGTCCGAAAATGCAAGAAAATTGTCATACGCAAGTTTTACATAATGTCAAAACATCCTCGAGATTATCATAAAACAAGGGGAACTCAAGACTTTGAGCTGATAATTAATAGAAAACAAAATTTTAATATTTTAATATTATTATCAAAAAGCTCCCGGCGTAATGTCGGGAGCTTTTAGGTCATACCATTACTTGATTCCTTCTACAAAGAATCCGCTTATTCTGTGAGTTTCATTCAGGTTAGCCCCTGTCTCCGTCGGGCCCTTGATTGAAATGGTTATTGTATGCTTGCCGGGAGTAAGTCCGTGAACAAGCCTGAATGGTATCTGATCAAAGGTAAGAACCTTTTTCATTTCTCCGTCATCAATGGAGTAGAAGATATATATTCCCTTTGAAACGGTAATATCAATACCTGTACCCGTGAATGAGAATGAGAACTCATTGTCAGGAGCAGTTGCATAAAGTGATCCCCTAATTGCGCTATTCTGTGAAGTTGATGTAGGATCTACTTTGATATTTTCATAGCTGTCTAAAATGTCAAGGCTTTTAATCTGAACGAGCTCAGGCTTTATAGCAGCATTTCTTTCATCCGCATAAGTTTCAGGGAGAGAATGTGCTTTGGTTTCCCCGTATGTATATGTGGGAGCGCCAAGGAGATATTCCCGTAAGTACTCGGTAATTGTATCGGCATATACCTTATATCCTGCATCAGCAGGGTGAACACTATCCGAAACATACTTTGACCAGTTATCCACAATACCGCCCTCAAGTTCCTGAAGTGTTCTTGTAAGTGCGCCACCTACATTTATGGAAGTTACACCATACTTTTCGCAAACAATATCCTGTGCTGCGGCTGCTGTACAAAGCTCATTTGCCGCAACTTTTCGTGCACTTTCATTGTCAGTTGTAAATATTGAAATAATATCGCACTCAGGGAGCTTTTCTCTTATCTGACGGATTACCTGCTCGTAGTAGAGTGTGGTGTCTCCATGAGCTTGAGTCTGGCAGTAGTAGTCATTTACAACAAACTCAACAAATACAAGGTCGGACTTAGGGTCTATAAGATCAATCTGCGCTCTGAATGCGCCGTAATGAGAACCTGTTCCACCAGGCGCTCTGTTGTTCTGAATGAGAGCTGCCTTAGGGAAGTTTTCCTTCAGCCAGTTAAAAGTAAGTCCACGCCATGAGTTGTTACGATTTGATGCACCGTGTCCGTCGGTAACAGAACCGCCAAAATAAGAAATTACAGTTCTTTCACCTGAATTTAATTTATTGTAGAGGTTGTTAAGGTTTCCCCTGACCTTTATGAAATCTTTGTATTCTCCACTCGTACCCATTGTTCCGGCTCCTATTATTGCATTACGCATAAATCTCTGTATCATTGTGGCAACTTCAGCTCTTGTTGCTTCCATCATGGGAGCAAGAGCTACTTTACTGCCCGCAGCTTTACCTGTTACTATACCGTTGTCCGTGCAGTAGAATGCTGCTTTAACAAGCTTTTCATCTGTTACACGACCGGCATCAACAAATCCTGCGAGATTTGTTTCTGTAATCTCTTCTGTAATACCGAGCTTAAGAGCGAATCTGTAAAGCATATCCATAAGCTCTATTCTTTTAACATTATCGTTAGGTCTGAAGCTGTCACCGCCGTCAACAATGTTGTTTTCAAAAGCCCAGTTAACGCCCTTTGCAAACCAGGCCGTTTTGTCCGTGTCTGTATATGTATACGTGATGTTATCAGAATTGTAGCCATCAATTCGGGAAAGGACGGTTACAACCATTGCACGAGTCATCTTTGCATCGGGCGAGAATATTCCTGCACCTGTGCCATTAAAAAATCCCTTGCTTGTTACATAGTCTACTGCCGCTTTTCCCCAGAAATTATCTGCAACGTCTGTGAATTCTGGAGCCGTAGTTGTTTCAAACTTTGCATCAATGTCTCCCTTTACAGTAAAGCCCCAATTTGCACCGTCAACATATGATAACGCAAGAGGACTACCGCCGGCAGATACGGAATTGTAGTCGGAAGAATCCGGAACACCAAATGCTGAGGCGCCGTTTTCGAGTGTAATGGGTGCGTTGTCACCAAGATATGTTATCTTAATACCGTCACTTGAGTCAAGCGAAAAAGCAAATTCTTGTTTGATTTTTCCGGCAAGCTCCTTTATTGATGCTTTAGCGAAAATCAGTGTTGCCTTTGGCGTAATAACCTTGATCTTCATACCTGCTTTTGCCATATCGGCAAGTGCAGTTGCCGATATTTTAAATGATGCCATATTATTATTTGTAGCAACAACTGCAAGAGTATCAACTCCGTTATCTTTTGCAAGTTTTGCCACATTGTGACTTGCCGTTACAGATGCACCGGACTGTACTACAACAAGGCCTGCGTTTCCGTCAAATTCGGGGGTCTGGCTTATAGCGCCAACCTGCGAAAATGCAGCGAATAATGAAACCATCATCGTTATAACGAGAAGTATTGATGTAACCTTTTTCATTTTATAATCCTCCTTTAACTTCGAATAAGGTGTACCGTTTATATTATACCATAATTTGAATTAATTTCAAGACATTTTTGACTGTAAATATCAACAAAATTAAAAATCATTTTTTGTATGATATTACAAAAAAAACATCCTTGATTTGTGCCAAAGCGCAAATCAAGGATAATATTTCAATTATTTGCAATGATGTCTCTGAGATAATCAGCGGCTGTATTTATGTCCCTTGTAGGATTATCCCCAACCTCGCGCTCAATGGTCAAAAATCCCTTGTAGCCGATTTCTTCAAGTGCCTTGAGGTATGCCTTAAAATCAACTCCGCCCGTTCCGAGAGGCACCTCTTCAAAGAACTTCATAGCAGCTATTTCAGGCGGTACGGGATGCACTATCTGATATATGTACTCGGGATTTGATTCCTTGAGCTTGAGTCCGTCTTTTGCGTGGGTATGTACTATATAGTCCTTGAGATTGTGTACTGCCCGAACAGGATCATCGCCTGTTACCATAACAAGGTTTGCAGGGTCAAGGTTTACCGCTACTCCGCGTGAACCGAGTGAATCGAGGAAGCTCTTGAGTGTTGCTGATTTTTCAGGACCTGTTTCGATAGCGAAATGAGCTTTTACGCTATCTGCATATTCAGCAAGCTTTTTGCACGCCTCCTGCATTACCTTATAGCGCTCGTGATTCTTGTCAGACGGAACAACGCCGATGTGAGTTGTTACAACATTTGTTTCAAGTTCAAGAGCAAGGTCAACTATTCTCTTTGACTTTTCTATAAGTTCAGGGTTCTTTTCTGCATTACCGAAGCCACAACCAAGGTCGCCGCAGATTGCAGAAAAGCAAAGTCCTGAAGATTTTACCATATCAAGAATTTCGCGTCTTTTTGCAGTATTCATATTTTCGGGTGCATGCTCACCGGTTGTAGCATACATCTGAATGCCCTTTGCACCGCACTTGACTGCTTCCTTGAGCGCTTGTTCAAATGGCAGATTGAACGAATCAACAATAACGCCTATTGGAAAGTTATACATAAAATTACCCCCTCTTGTATAGTTGTATTTACAAATCGATTATATCATATTCTCCAAAAAAAGTAAAGCAAGAATTGGGAAAATATTGCTGAGTTTTGGTATTATATTGCTCTCTTTTGCATAAATCTCCGAAAAGCATATTGCACCTATTGCAAAATACTCGTTTTTGGAGTATAATTATTCAGTAGTTATTTTAACAGGAGAGATTTTATGACAGTAGAAACCAACAGACCCGAAAACACTTCGGAAAGACTGCCGAAAGAAGTCAGAGTATATGACTTTCTAGACTCACTCAGCATTGAATATACAAGAGTCGACCACGAGGCGGCAATGACAATGGAAGCGTGCATAGAAATTGATACGGCTCTTGGCAGTAAAATGTGCAAAAATCTATTTCTTTGCAACAGACAGGAAACAGACTTCTATTTATTGATGATGCCCGGAGAAAAGCCATTTAAAACAAAGGATTTGTCTGCGCAGATAAACAGTGCAAGGCTCTCCTTTGCAAGTGGCGAATATATGGAAAAATTTCTTGACATCACTCCCGGTTCACTGAGCGTACTCGGGCTTATGAATGACAAGGAAAACAGAGTTCGTTTGCTTATAGACAAGGAGATCCTTGAAAGCGAATATATCGGGTGTCACCCTTGCACAAACACATCAAGTCTCAGTATTAAAACGCGTGATTTGATTGAGAAAATAATTCCTGCGACAAATCACAGCATAACAACGGTGGAATTATGAAAGTAATTGCGCATATCTACAATGGGTTTGAAACAAGCTTCGGTGTACCCCGGCAGGGCGGCATTGCAAACGGAATTTTGTCGGAAATTGTATTTGAAAAAGAGTTCAGGGTGCGCGAGGCCTTTCGCGGACTTGAGGATTTTTCCCATATCTGGGTGCTTTGGGAGTTTTCAGACTCAAAATGCGACAAATTTTCGCCTACAGTGAGACCTCCAAGGCTTGGCGGTAACAAGCGTATAGGAGTTTTTGCAACCCGCTCCCCTTACAGACCGAACCCCATCGGGCTTTCTGCATTGGAACTTGAAAAAATCGTATACGATGATGTACGCGGGCCTGTACTTGTTGTAAAAGGTGCAGATATGAAAAACGGCACGCCCATTTACGATATAAAGCCGTATATAAAAGAATTTGACAGCATAGAAGCTTCAAAGTCAGGCTTTGTTTGTGACACATATTCTCACAGTGTCGATGTAACTGTACCTGATGATATTGAAGAAAACTTCGACAAAGACCTTTTATTACAGATAAAATCCATTCTTGCTCACGATGTAAGGCCCTCATATCAGAAAGACGGCAAAGAGTACGGCCTTGTGTTTTCGGGATACGAGATAAAATTTGTTTATGACTATGATAAAATAGCCGTTATATCAATAGAAAAAGCACAAAATAGTAAAAATCAACATTAAAAAAAGGATATATTTGTAAAAATATGTGCTTATAACTATATACAAACGGCAAAAAATATGTTAAAATATATTGTTAGATTTAGATAAGTCTGTGTCAAGGAGAAAAATTTTGATTAGAGAAGATTTAAGAAATATCGCAATAATTGCCCATGTTGACCACGGCAAAACCACTCTCGTTGATGAAATGCTCAAGCAGGGCGGTATCTACCGTGAAAACCAGGCAACCGAAGACAGAGTAATGGACTCAAACGACCTTGAGCGTGAGCGCGGTATCACAATACTTGCAAAAAATACGGCAGTTCACTACAAGGATAAAAAGATAAATATTATAGACACTCCCGGTCACGCCGATTTTGGGGGAGAGGTTGAGCGTATTCTCAAAATGGTAAACGGAGTCCTGCTTCTGGTTGATGCAGCAGAGGGTCCTATGCCCCAGACTCGCTTCGTTCTTCAGAAAGCACTCGAACTCAACCACAGAGTTATCGTTGTAATAAACAAGGTGGACAAGCCTGATGCAAGACTTGACGAAGTGCAGGACGAAGTTCTCGAGCTTCTCATAAGCCTTGATGCAAACGACGATCAGCTTGACAGCCCTATGGTATTCTGCTCAGGCAGGGCAGGTACTGCATCAATGACTCCGGACAAGCAGGACGATGACCTCAAATGCCTGTTTGACCTAATCCTCGATTATATTCCCGCACCCGAGGGCGATGAAAACGGAGCTTTGCAGCTTCTGGTTTCCGCCATCGACTACAATGACTATGTTGGACGAATCGGTATCGGCCGTGTTGAGCGCGGTGTTGTGAAAACAGGAAGCGAAGTTGCTGTTTCAAACTTCCATAAACCCGGAGAGGTAAAAAAAGCAAAAATCGTTGCTCTTTATCAGATTGACGGTCTTAAACGTGTTCCCGTAACAGAAGCCCGGGTTGGCGATATCGTCTGCTTCTCGGGTGCCGAGGACATAAACATCGGTGACACAATCACATCTCCCGCCTGCGTTGAGCCACTTGAATTTGTAAAGGTAAGCGAACCTACGATGGAAATGACCTTTATGGTTCACGACAGCCCCTTTGCAGGACAGGAGGGCAAATTCGTAACCTCCCGTCAATTAAGAGAGCGTCTTTACAAGGAGCTTTTAAAGGATGTATCCTTAAGAGTCACAGACGGAGAAACAACAGACTCATTTATGGTAGCAGGCAGAGGCGAAATGCACTTGTCTATTCTGCTTGAAAATATGCGTCGTGAGGGATATGAGCTTGCATGCAGCAATCCCCGCGTGCTTTACAAGGAAATTGACGGCGTAAAATGCGAGCCTATGGAAAGGGTTACAATTGATGTGCCAGATGGTTCACAGGGTGCGGTTATTGAAAAACTCGGTTCCCGCAAGGGCGACCTTATTGAAATGACTATGCACGGCGACCGCTGGAGAATAGAATACACCATTCCCGCCCGTTGTCTGTTCGGCTACAGAAGCGAATTTCTGACTGACACAAAGGGCGAGGGAATCCTCAATTCGGTATTTGACGGATATCAGCCCTGCAAAGGTGATATAACGCTCCGTTATACAGGCTCACTCGTTGCAAGTGAAAACGGCGAAGCAACCTCATACGGTCTTTACAACACTCAGGACCGTGGACAGATGTTCATCGGTGTCCAGACACTCGTTTATGAGGGAATGGTAGTAGGTGAGTCTCCCAAAATCGGAGATATTTCAGTAAATGTATGCAAGAAAAAACATTTGACAGCCATTCGTTCTGCAGGTGCAGATGAAGCACTCAGACTTGTAACACCTAAGATAATGAGTCTTGAAGAAGCAATAGAATTTATAGCAGATGACGAGCTTATTGAAATCACGCCCAAGAGCATCAGAGTAAGAAAACGCATACTTGACACAGCAAACAGATTAAAGGCTCAGAGCCGTCTTAAGAAAGCTCAGGAATAACCACTTTAAAATAGATTAGCAGTATTGAAAGGAGTGTCCCGCACGGGACTTGAACTTGAAAATGCATTGGTCAGAAGAAATTGCTCAGAAGATAATTGAGCGCAATCCCGAAAAAGAAGAATATGTATGTGCCGCAGGTGTCAGCCCCTCGGGTTCTGTACACATCGGTAACTTCAGAGATCTGGCAACACCTTTATTTGTAGTAAAGGCTCTCAAGAAAAAGGGCAAGAAAGCAAAGCTCCTTATATCCTGGGACGAATATGACCGTTGCCGTAAAATCCCCGCAAATGTACAGGAAGTTGTGGGAAGCGACTACGACAAGTATATAGGTTGCCCTTACGTTGACATTCCCGACCCATGGGGATGCCACGAGAATTATGCAAAGCACTTTGAAGAAGAATTTTTAAAGGGTATAAAACCCTTTGGAATTGAACTTGACTGCCGTTATCAGGCAGAAATGTACAGAAGCGGAAAGTACACAAAGGATATTATCGAGTCTCTTCAGAAAAAAGACGAGATATTCGAAATTCTTGACAGCTTCAAGACAAAGGATACAAGCAAGAGTGAAGAAGAACTCAAAGCAGAACACGATGCAGAAAAGGCTGCATATTATCCTGTGAGCATTTTCTGCCCCGAGTGTCACACAGACTTCACAAAAATTACTGCTCTCTCTGATGACTGCTTAGAAGCAGACTTCGAGTGCCGTTGCGGATATAAGGGACACTTCAAATTCCTTGAAAACTTCAACTGTAAGCTCGGCTGGAAGATAGACTGGCCTATGCGCTGGAGATACGAGGGCGTTGACTTTGAGCCCGGCGGAAAGGACCACGCAGCTCCTACCGGCTCATACAACAACTCAAAGATTATTTCCGAAAAGGTATTCGGTTTTAAAGCTCCCCTGTTCCAAGGATACGAATTTATCGGTATTAAGGGTATGACAGGTAAGATGTCAAGTTCTTCAGGACTCAATCTTACACCAGAAACACTTCTTAAGCTTTATCAGCCCGAGGTACTCTTGTGGCTTTATTCAAAAACCGACCCCACCAAGGCTTTTGATATTTGCTTTGACGACGGAATTCTGCGTCAGTATTTTGAATTTGACAAGATGCTCACAGATGTCCGCGAAGGCACGGCAAATGAGATAACACAGGATATTATGTACAATTGTATGGTACCCGGCAGAGATGTTTCAACAGTTCCTATGTCACTTCTTGTACAGCTTGGCTCTGTTGTAAACTTTAATGTTCCTATGCTTGAAACCGTATTTGAAAAAATCAATATGCCCTACAAGGAAAAGGATTTTGCAGACAGACTTATGAGAGCGAAATTCTGGCTTGAACAGTGTGCTCCCGACCAGGTTAACCGCCTGCGTAACACCCGTAATTTTGAGGTTTACAATGCACTCGATGACAATGAAAAGAAGACTATCGAACTTCTTCACGCATACATCTCAAAGGGTGGGTACAACCTCGACGAATTAAACAGCGAGCTTTACGCAATACCCAAGGAAGTGTACGGTACAGATATGTCCGACAAGGAACTCAAGACCGTGCAGGGAGCTTTCTTCAAGAATGTATATAAGCTTCTTATAGATAAGGAAAAGGGTCCGAGACTTTATCTCTTCCTCTATGCTATTGAATCTGAAAAGTATGTAGGACTTCTTGACTTCTCATATCCGCAGACCGAGGCTGAAATTGAAGCAGACAAGCCCGAAGAGGAATGCGTTGAATGTGAACAGGTTGAAATAAACCGTGAGCCCGACCCCGTTCTCCCCGTTAAGGAGCAGATTGAAATTGACGACTTTGAAAAGCTCGATTTCAGAGTATGCAAGATACTCAAGGCCGAGGGTGTGCGCAAATCACATTCCTGCCTGAAGCTTACATTGTCTGACGGAATAGGCGAACGTGTGATTATGTCCTCCATCAAGGAAGAATACAAGCCCGAAGAGCTTATTGGCAGAAAGATTATTGTAATCGCCAATTTAAAGCCCAACCGTATATGCAATATCAACTCACAAGGTATGCTTTTAGCTGCAACAAACAATGCTTGCGGTTGTAAGATAATATTTGTAGACGACTCTGTTCCTGAGGGAACTGCTATTCATTAAAATAGTTAAGTAAAATAAAGAAAAGCAGACTTAGCGTCTGCTTTTCTTTATTTTATTTAAAAGCATCCGCGACACATTGTATCACGGATGCTTTTATCATTTATTATCCTACTGTTATGAAAAGACGAGGCAAAATCTGGTATGAAGCCCAGCCTGCCCAGTGGCGGTTCAGGATAATAACATCAGTCAATGATACCTCTCCATCGCAGTTAACATCTGCTATTAAAGTATCAATATTATCATAACCTTCCCAACCGGCGTTGTGACGCGCAATATTTATGAGGTCAAGCGAGGTTATTTCATTGTCGCCCGTAATGTCCCCGTACTGAACTTCAGCAGTTTCTCCGTTAAGACAAAGCTCATACATATTACCGAGCGGATTTGGCTTTGTGTAATAAAAGTCTGTGCCGGGTTCAATTCCCTTAGCCACGACCGTTGCAATATGCTCTGCTGTGTAATATCCTCTGTTTGAGCTTAATGTTCCTGCAAACTTCTTGCCCTCTTCCATAATATACGTGTTATCGTGGAAATTAAAGTGATCAGCATCTGAAGCCTCCAGAGAGTGTGCGCTTGAGCCTGCAAACATATAAACATTATTATAAACATCATTATCTGCACAGGTAAAGTTCTTGTTGTAAGCTCCGTAGAAGAATCCGCCTGCACCTATCCAGTTTCCGTCTGCCTTGCAAGCAGGATAATTTGTGGAAGGTCTCTGATGAGAGTATCCGTAACCGATATAACGGTCGTAGTTATCGTGTACCTGCATATTGATTACTTTGCTTTCCTTTAAAACACCGTCCACAGTTTTTGAGTCTCCAAGCCATACCTCGGAGCCTGTATTTGCGTATTCTGCTACATTACTGTAAATATGAAGATTCTCCATTGTTACAGGCGAAAGATTCTGCGCCGTCCAACAACAGTCATAAACCTGACTTGCATAGTTGTGATGCATTGTAAAGTCGACATTGCTACCGTATGATTCAATAGCATTTCCGTATCTTATGGCAAAGTTTCTTTTGAAATCCGAATTCGCACCTGCTCCAAACTGACAAGAACCGCCAATCCATTTAAATGTACAATACTGCACTGTAACATTGTTAACTGAACCAAAGCTTATACCGTGAATGCCTGCACCATATATTGCTATGTTATCAATTACAATATTTGTTGCAGGGCCGCTCTTCTGGATAATACCGCTTCTTCTGCAAACAAGTTCTACAGAGTTAAATACCTCTGCAGGATTACCGTCCTGGGAGTAAAGATAAAGCTCATCATTCTTCATATCGTGATAGAATTCAAGATTTCCCTTTAAGTCAACAGCACCGGCAAATTCTGTGTGGGCAGGAACTGCATAGAATTCAAGTCCGTTAAATACCGCACCATTATCAACTCTCTGACCTGCATACTTTGCATTTGCATCATCAAATATATCTACAATTCCGGACACATGAATTCCCCAAGCACGTCCCTTGTTAAACACTATTGCACCTACATTGCTTTCAAATCCGCCAATTGTACCGGTATACTTATAAATATTATCCCATTCGGTTTCTTCCCAGTCAGATGAATCTGATGCATCAAGGGATAAATTAAACAAAGGTTTCGCACCCTCTCCGTATGCCGAATACGAAACACCGTTCTGAACCTTCAGGCTGGCAGTGTTTCTCCATTCGTCACCGCGCTTGAAATACACAACATCACCTTCGGCAAAAGTGGTGGCAGTTACTTTAGCGGTTGTCTTCCAGGGAGTTTGGGGAGAAAGCCCGTCATTTGAGTCATCACCCTCGCTAAAGGATACATAATAAGCAGTGCCGCCGTCAGCAGGTTCTACTGTTGACTCAGCAGACTCAATTTCTTCAATAAGAGCATCAATTTGTGCATTGTAGCTGGCAAGCAGTTCATCAGATGCCTTTTCATATATTGCGGCAGTTGCGCTTGTTGCTGTTGCAAATGAGAACATACAAACAAGAGCAAGTACAATAGCAAGCAGTTTTTTCATGATTTCCTCCGTTTCTGTTTATTTGATATACCATATATTATATCATATATTGTACCATGTATTACAGATATTTACAACTGTTATTTTATCAAAAAATATTTTTTAAATCTATGCAAAATGCACAAGCCAACGCACCAAAACCTTTCTTTACAGAAAGGTAAAATCATATGAAAAACAAAAACGGTGAATACATAGAGTACCCACCGTTTACTTCAAGAAAGTTCAAAGTAGAATGTACTTCCCTTGCCCTTTTCGCTTATAACGCCGTATTTTGCTCCGTGAAGCTTTAGAATATTCTTTACAATTGAAAGTCCAAGCCCCGCACCTATATTTGCCCGCTTATGCACCTTGTCAACCTTGTAATATCTGTCCCAGATATACGGCAGATCTTCTTCTGCTATCCCCTCTCCTGTGTCACTTACCTCAATTCTTACGGAATTGTTGTCATCACTTACAATCTGGCGGACAACGACTTTTTTATCTTCGCCCGTGTGGTTGATAGCATTGATAATAAGGTTGTAAACCACCTGAAGCATTCGTGTTTCGTCTGCATAGACTATAGCATCGTGGTCACAGATAAACTCGATATTGTAACCGTCTGCCGCACTCATTCTGCCAACTCGCTCAATCACAGATTCAATGCTTTGTGTTAGCTTGAATTCACTCATCTTAAGGCTTTCAACATTTGAATCAAGCTTTGACAAATCCATAACATCACTTACAAGCGATGTCAGCCTTTTTGACTCATCAACGATAATCTTCAGGTTATCGGAGGTCATTTCACCGGGAATATCCTGCATCATTTCAGCGTATCCCGAAATCATTGTAAGCGGAGTACGAAGATCGTGCGATATGTTTGCAATAAGTTCCCTTTGGAACTTGTCTGTCTTTGAAAGCTCTTCTGCCGCATAATTGAGTGAATTTGCAAGCTCGTTACTTTCCCTGTAAAGGCCGCCCTTAAAGTCAACACTGTAGTTACCCTGAGCAAGTTTTCTCGCATTTTGCGACATTCTTGTTATCGGTGCTGAGATTTGTCTCGCCATAAAATATGAAAAGACAACAGCAAAAACAAGTAAAATTGCCACAATAAACACCAGCTCAGTTTGCAGAGTTTTCTTTGTGGCACTTACAGGAGAGGTTATTGTATTAAGAAATACAACCATATTTTCTCCTCGTGCTTCACTGTATTCTACATATGTCAGCATAAGGCTTTCTCCCATACCCTCATCACTCTTCGGCACATCGCCTCTGAAGTTCTGCGGATTGTATTTCCCGTTCTGGAAACCTCCTCTGGGCAAAACAAAGAAATCCTTACCCCCGTTTGAAAGAGCATCCGTATAGTGCTTAAACAGCACGTCTGAGGGCATATTATGAAGCATACATGCTCTGTTTATATGCGACTCCGCCACCTTTACTCCGTCACCTGTATATATACTTATGCAAATATCATTTTCCTGTGATATTCTGGTCATAAGCGTTTCAATCTCATCACTGTCTATGTTGTTGCAGAGACTTGTCGCTCCTCTTGTCAGCTCAGCCCTTTTTACAGACTGATAAACCTCTTCAAGAAAAACCACCTGAAAAAGCCAGAGTATCAGTATCATCAAAATACAGAACAGCGACATAAAGCCGATAATGCGCCACCTGAGTCCCGGTGTTTTTTCTTCATTACTGCGGTGTTTCAAAGCGATATCCTACCCCTCTGAGAGTTATTATAAATTTGCTGTACGGTCCGAGACTTTTTCTTAAAAGCTTGATATGTGTACCGAGGGTACGGTCATCTCCGTAAAAATCATATCCCCATACATCGCTGATAAGCTTTTCCCTTGAAAGCGCAATATTCCTGTTGCGAAGCAGATAGAAAAAGAGTTCATATTCCTTTGGCGACATTTCCGCACGTTTGCCGTCAACATATACAATGCGCGCAGTTACATCCACACGAAGCCCCTCAATTTCTATTATCTCGTTCTGAGTCACGGGCTCTCGGCTCTTCGACTTCTTGCTTCTGTTCATTATAGCATTTATTCTGAGCATAAGCTCCCGCGGAGAAAACGGCTTGACAACATAATCGTCAACACCTATCTCAAAGCTGTTTATTCTGTCATACTCCTCTGCCCTTGCAGAAAGCATTATTATAGGTACATCGGAAAATTTGCGTATCTCCCTGCAGGCAGAAAACCCATCAAGCTCAGGCATCATTATATCCATTATTACAATGTCATACTTGTTTTGCCTGCACTTTTCAAGCGCCTCCATACCGTTCTCCGCTTCCTCTACAGTATGTCCCTCAAAGATTGCATACTTGGAAACAAGCTTTCGTATCATTTCTTCATCGTCAACAACAAGAAGCTTATACAAACAAACATCTCCTTAAATAAAATTCAAAAGAAACAGGGGTTTCCCCCTGTTTCCGGATTAAAATCCAAACCAGCTTGAAAAGGGAGAATTAAAGAATCCCTCTACACTCTTTTCCTCGGTTTTATCTGTATCTTCTTTGCTTTCACCGGGAATATATTCGTGACACTCCATTTCAACATCAACATACTTGCCGTCACGGACAACGGTAAGTATTATCTTGTCGCCAACCTTATGGTCTTTGAGTGCCGCCTTGATATCCTTTCCGTAGGTCACTTCAACACCGTCAACAGCTGTTACACGGTCACCAATCTTTAAGTTTTCATTATGCTCGCTTTCAAGAATATATACGCCGAGAGTATTTACCCTGTACATCATAGCAGTATAGGAATCACTGATATCCATATATGTGATACCAAGAGATACTCTGCCTCTTACATAACCGTAGTTTATGAGCTGTTCAACTACCTGAGACGCCATATTGCTGGGAATAGCAAATCCGAGTCCCTCGATGCCCGAGCCCGAAGATTTTGCGTTTACTATACCTACAAGCTCTCCTGCAAGATTGAAAAGACCGCCTCCCGAGTTACCGGGATTTACAGCCGCATTTGTCTGCAAAAGAGTCATTTGTGTACCGTCAATTGTCACCTGACGGGCAAGTGCACTGATAATACCGTTTGTCACCGTACCGCCAAGGCTTCCGAGAGGATTACCGATAGCAATAACCTCTTCGCCTACAACAAGCTTTGTACTGTCTCCTACAACTGCAGGAGTAAGGTTTTCAGCTTCCACCTTTAAAACAGCAAGGTCACTTTCCGCATCAAATCCGATTACCTCTGCAGGATATTTTGTGCCATCGGTTGTTGTGACTGTGACGGTAGAAGCACCCTCAATTACGTGATTGTTGGTTATAACATAACCATCTGCCGTGATAACAACACCGCTACCTGCACCTGTTGTAATATACTGACTGAAAATACTGCTTGTAGATACCTTTTCGGTTCTGATTTCCACAACTGATCCTGAAACCTTCGCTGCAACCTCAGCATATGTTCCGGGTGTACCAAATGTTGAATCAGTATTCTTTATTGAACCGGCTTCATTATATACACTCTTGTAAATAACCGATGCACTGTTTCTCTGATGCGCATCATTGATTCTGCCTGCAAGATATGTGCCGCCAAATGCCGCGAGTCCCGACAAAATCACGCATAATGCTGCTACAATTGCAACAGCTGCGTAAGGATGCTTTTTCTTCTCCTTTTTTGGAGCATCTGATACAGGTGTACCCGTTTGATTTGCCCTGTTTATATACACCTCTGTTCTGGGAGCAGTCTCGGTAATAACAGTTTCTTTTTCAGTGATTTCATCTGCAGTTAAATGATATGTTTTATCGCTTTCTTCACCCGTTGTCTCTTCTGAAATTTCCGCCGAAACTTCACAGGTCTCTGCTGATTCTTCATTCTCTGTAATAGGAGCTTTTGCATCAACAGTATTATTTTCAGTTATTTCTACTGTTTCTTCGTTTTCATTATCAAATACTTTATTTTCGTCCATTGTAAATACCTCCTGCCTAATTATATGTCTACATTATAACTGCCGTTTGTGACGATTTCGTGACGGCATTAAAAAATACATATGAAAATAACATTATTTTAATTTTCAGTCGTGAACAATGTCTGCAAAGAAAGCCGAACAAAGAGAAGCGATATCAGACGGTCTTGCCTCTATCTGCCAGCCTATTCTGCCAGCACTTACAAGCATCGTTTCAAGACTTTCTGCACTTATATCAAAGAAAGTCCTGAACTGTTTTTTCATTCCCACGGGAGAGCAGCCGCCCCTCACATATCCCGTAAGCGGATTGATTTCAGCTACGTGAATCATCTCGACAGACTTAACCCCTGCCGCCTTTGCCGCCTTTTTAAGGTCAAGCTCACACAAAACGGGAATATCAAAAACATAATAGTTTTTGTCGCTTCCACGAGTCACAAGAGTTTTATAAACTTTCGCCGGATCAATTCCAAGGCTTTCGGCAATTGTTGCACCGTCCGGTGCCACATCACCGTGCTCGTATCTGTGTATAGTATATTTAATTTTTGCGCTGTCAAAACGCCGTATTGCGTTTGTTTTATTTTCCTTTTCTGCCATTTTAATACCTCTGGTGCGATTTGCAAAACAATTATAATTTGACTGTCTTTATCGGAATTGCAAAAATATTGACTTTTATAGAAATATATGATATAATGTTTCCACCACACAAATCAAATAAGGTATATTTCAAGAGAATGTTTTTTTGTTTTCGCAAAAAAATGCATTCTCCATTTGTGCATTCCTTGTGATATGCCAAATGATTTGTGTGGTAGCAAACAGGAGTTATGCATTTTTTGGTGCATCGACTTTTGTTGGTGCACTTTTTTATTTGACTCTCCGTTTCAATGTTGCTACACACTTTAAAAATTCGCTTTCCGGACGAATTTTTTACTTTTCAATTTCATTATACTATATTCGAAAGAAAAATTCAATAGCTGTGTATAAAAACCAAGTATTCCAAAAATCGACCGATAAGTTATTAGCCTTGTATATATTGGTTTTTAAGTGAAAAAATATACAAAATTTTCATATAGTTGCCGTAAAACCCAACATTTCCTAACATAATTATAGTAGAGATATAGAAATTATGTTGGAGGTAAAAAATAATGGCAAAAACAAAAATTACTATGGAGAACATATCTGAGTTCCTTAATTCTTTGCCATATACGCAATTTAAAGCGCTGGTCGAGAATTATGCGGAGTGCAATCAAAACAATTTTGACAAAGAAATGAAGCGTCTTGTTACAATGGACCTTCAAAAACGGTTAGAAGTCTTGAATATCAACTCTATTTGTCCTCAATGCGGTTCGAGTATTGTTGTAAAAAACGGTAAAAAGAGTACAGGCGTCCAAAAATACAAATGTGCCGAATGCAATCACGAATTTACACGCTTTAGCGGAACCATTTTAGAGAAAACACGATGGCACTGGGAGGTCTGGATCAAAGTCTTAGAACAATTATTATCCTTCAAATCAATTGAAGATACCGTTACTGTTTTGAAAAAAGACTATGGTTGTGTTGGCATTAACAAGAAAACGGTCTGGCTTTGGCGGCTGAAATTGATGCATGCATTAGCCGTTTATCCACTGCCCACACTGACAGGTGTTATTCAAATGGATGAAACTTTTATTAGAGAAGCTCAAAAAGGAAGCCGAAATCTGCAAAGCCCGCTTCCAAAACGCGAACGAAAGCCGCGTTACGCCCGCTCTACATCAGAAATGGGTACTATGGGACCGGAATTTGCTACAGTAGTTGCTGCCGTTGATAGTAGAGGCTACTGTGTATGCAAAGTGAGCAGCATGGGAAAACTCACAGTAGAGCAACTTGTAGATTTTATCGACCCTTATATCGAAAATCCGTCGTATATTTGTAGCGACGGAAATGGTGCTTACGATGAGTATTGCAGAATGTTTAATTATGTTCACTACATAAAACCTTCTGGGTACAAAGACATCCTAAAAAATGAAGGTTATGAAACTGTTGAACACCCTGATACACCAGAAGGCAAGAAAATAGCTGCTGAGAACAAAAAAATATTGCAAAGATTATATAAGGATGATAAGATTGATCGAATCAGTAATCGAGGCATGATTCCTTATTCGGAATTTTTGGAACTTAAATCCAAGCACGGATTAAACCTGGCAAGTGTAGATGGACTTCACAAGAAAATTAAAAATTTTATTCGTGATAATTGTTCCAACGTGAGCACTAAATACCTACCCGATTATATTGGATTTTTAACCTTTAGAACAAATTGGACCGTAAAACACGGAGAAAGACCAGTCTCACTAAAAGACGCAGAAGAAATCCTTACAGAAATACTCAAGTTGAAGGTTAATTACACTACAGTTGACGTTGCAAATCAAACGATTACTGTGCCTAAACCAACCGGAAGATACATTGGCATGTTAAAGGCAGCAACAGAAAGAGCAAGAATCGCAACACAAAATAAGTACTTCAAATTTAACGAAGAAGATGGGGTAAGAACCTTCAACAAGCGAGATTATTTATTAGACCTTCCGGAATGCAAATTTTATGCCATTTGCAGAGAGTGTAAATTAGAACGAGGCTATAAAAAACTTTCCACGTGGACTGTTGCAAATATGCTTCTAAAACATCCTGATATTGATGATATAATTTACAGAACTATTGCAAACGATAGGCATAGCCCATTTACAGAAGAAGATCTCGAGTATTTCGAAGCAGAAAAAAGAAAAGCCAAATATAAGTCAAAAACTCCGGCGGATTAATTTCCGTCGGAGCCTTTTTTATGCTTAAAAATCAATCTTTGATATCGCAAAATATTATTGAAACATCTTACATAATGAAGATGAAAACTTACGCAAAATAGTTAATTTTGCGTATAATTTAACGACTAATTATACCATAAATCGACAGTTTTTACAATATTAGATTTGTAACATTTTATCGATTTCTGTCTGTTAGTATATATTAATTGCATATTAAGGAGGATTTCTATGCTATTTTCAAATGAAATTATATCAAATTGGCTACAGAGTAAAGAGCCACAGGTAAAAAGATCATCGTATCTACAATATAAGCGAACGGCAGAAATAGTGATGCGAGAAACAGAAACAATTCACACTCTTGAAGAGTTAGACGGACAGCAATTATATGAATGTTTATCAGAAAGATACCGTACAAAAACAATTCGCAGTATTTTTACTACTGCGAACCAAATAATATTATTTGCTTATAAAAACGGTTATTTCAAAACCTTAAAAACTCTTTCATTCAAATCAAGAAACACACGCAAAAATACGGTTGAAGTACTGACCGTAAAAGAACAAACCATATTAACGGATTTTCTGATGAAGGATATGAATTCTTCAAAGTTTGGCGTGCTGCTTTGCCTTTATACCGGAATGCGTCTTGGGGAACTGTGCGGTTTGAGGTGGGAAGATTTCAATATAAAAAGAAAGAGTGTTTACATACGTCGAACCATTCAGCGCATAGGAGCAAAAGGCGAAAAATCCTATTTTTCAATAGATACACCCAAAACAGACAACTCCACAAGAGAAATACCTTTCCCACCACTGCTTCAAAACATCATTATGAGCTGGTATAAGCAGCAAAGTAAAGAAAACTATGTTGCATCAGGTTGTTGTGATTTCGTGCAACCAAGAACGTATCAAAACCGCTTAAAAGCCTATTTTAAGCAGTGCGGATTGCCTCAATATCATTTTCATACGCTACGTCACACATTCGCCAGTAGGGCTGTAGAGTTGGGGTTTGATGTGAAATCTTTGAGCGAAATTTTAGGACACGCCAGTATTAAAACCACGTTGGAATTATATACGCATCCGTCTTTAGAGTGCAAGGCAAAAGAAATGAAGAAGTTCTCTAAGTTCATAAAAAATCATACGCAAAATTAACTATTTTACGTAAATTCACATTTTCAATTCAAATGCAAAGGAGAAATTCTTATGGAACAGTTCTTTTTCAACAACACAGAGGCCCCTGCTATTGTAAATGCGAGCGAACATCACATGGCACTATTATTTTTACTTGACACATCAGGCTCGATGGGAGCTCAACTTATGGGTTCAAATTCAACGCCGATAAACGAATTAAACAAAGCAATTAACCGTTTTAAGGCGGAAGTGTGTCAAGATGAGCACACAAAAGACATCCTTGACGTTGCAGTAGTGGAGTTTAACAGCGAATTCAGAGTTGTTCAGGAGTTTTCTCCAATCGAATACTTAAAACCGGTTGAGCTGCAAGCTAATGGAACTACATATCTTTGCGAACCATTGAACGTCGCTCTTGATATGGTAACCGAGCGTTCAAGATTTTATCGCAGATCAGGTGCGGAGCCTTACAAGCCTTGGATTGTTATTATTACCGACGGAATGGCTATGGATGATTCCAGATCTTTAAGCGCAGCAATTGAAAGAACCGCTGAAATGGTTAATCAAGAAAAGGTTGCTGTATGGTCCCTTGTTGTTGGAGATGCTACTGAAGATGAAAATGTGTTGCATCTGCTTCATCAAATATGCGGAAAGCGTGTTTTAAAGCTTGAGGGATATGATTTTTCCGGATTTTTGGATTGGGCTAATAAGAGTATGCGTGCGGTATCTCAAAGCTCTCCCGGCGACAAGGTGAAAGGTCAGCAGCTTCCGGACACGGTATCTATTGACGATTTGATGTAAGGAGCCAGAACTTTATGATTTACTCATATGGTGTTACTCAAACAGGACAGTACCACATAAAAAATAATACTGTATGTCAGGATTCTCATTGTATAAAAATTATTAATGAGCATTTTGCAATTGCTGCGGTAGCTGATGGTTTGGGTAGTGAAAAATATTCTGATATTGCATCTAAAATTGCCGCTGAGGATTCTGTAAAGTATTGTTGCGAGAATATTGCAGAAGACGATACCGAAACCGTGATTTTATCAGCAATTAAGGCCTCTTTTGAAATAGCGCTGAATAATATTCGAAAAACCGCACAAAACAATCAACACGATATTAATGAATACGATACAACACTTGCACTTGCAGTTTTTATCAACGGAAACGTATGCTTTGGTAATTCCGGAGACAGTGGAATAGTCGTTCTCAACAGTGATGGCACATACGAAAACTTGACAGAACAGCAACGCGACGAAAACGGTTGTGTATTCCCTCTTTATTTTGGGGAAGATAAATGGGTTTTTGGAAGCAAAAACAAAGTTGCAAGCGTACTACTTGCAACTGACGGTATTTATGAAACCTTATTCCCGTATTTACTGCGTGGAGAAGATGAAGAAATGTATATAGCGCTTGCAAGATATTTGATGAGCGAAGAAAGTCTTGGTTTTGAGAATTCTGAAGAAGGACAAGTGCAAAAGCAGATGTATTCTTTTATAGAAAGCATTCCTGGCGATCAAGTATCAGACGATAAAACTGTTGTTGTTTTAGTCGATACATCTGTAAAGGTTGAAAAACAGCCTGATGAATATTATCAAGCTCCGGACTGGGCAGCCTTAAAAAAGAAGCGAGACGAGGAATATCGCCGTGCGGCATATCCGCATTTATTTGATGATTCTTCATCGGAAAAATAAAAACATCTTGGGGGAACTATTATGAAACTATACGGAACACAAGGAGAATATCAACTGCCGGATAAGCCTTTAGCACAAGGAGGCGAAGGCGCAATTTATACAGTTGAAAACAAAACAGATTTAGTCGCTAAGGTCTATCATCAAGAAAAACTTAATTCTGACCCGGAGTTGGAAAGCAAAATTAAGTATATGGTAAGCAACACGCCTAACAAATCTGTACTCAACCAAATCGCCTGGCCATTGGACATTTTGTATGATGGCTCAAGACGTTTTATCGGATTTACAATGCCGAAACTTAACACCGACACAGATTTGAAGACAATATACCCATACCCACCCAAAAAGGAACTGCCGATATCAAACGAACAAAAGCTCATTGTGGCTATAAATATTTGTATCGTAATTTCAGAAATACATAAGGCGGGATATATATTCGGTGATTTCAATCCTATGAACATAGGCGTAAATCTTACAACAGGGCACGTCGCTTTCTACGATACGGATTCTTATCATTTTACCGATCCTAACACGGGACATACTTACCGCTGTGGAGTTGGTGCTGATGGATATATTGCTCCTGAACTCATACAGCATTGCCATGATTGCAAGTCGGATTATTTAAATGCTCCATTGCCGACCTTTACAAGAGAAACAGATGAGTTTGCTTTGGGCATTCATATATTTAAGTTGCTTATGAACGGATACACACCGTTTAACGGCATAAAAGAGTGCGAAAGCGCTTCTCAATCTTCTCCCGGCACGGGTAATATTGCCATTGAAAGAGATAATTATTGTTTCAAACCCGGCAACAAGCCTCAAAGTCCTGCTACTCCGGATTTGTCCAGCTTAACACCGGATATTCAATTCCTTTTCAAGAAAACATTCCTTGGCGGTAATAAAGACCCACAAAGCAGGGCCACACCCGAGGAATGGAAAGATGCTTTGATTGAATACAAAAATGAAATGAAGCAGTGTGCAAACAACCCGCTTCATCATTACTATGTAAACAATTCCTCCTGTCCATATTGTGAAGCAGATAAGCGATATCAACAAAGTATTTCTCAGGCTTCACAAACATATAAAACAGGCACAAGCGGCAGCTCACAATTCGGTTTTTCCAATCCCATAAACGTGCCGCCATCTTCCTCGAATCAATCATCGAATCAATATCAGCAGCCAAACAAAGCTCAAAAAACACGCAATCAGATAATTCTTCGTGTATTGCTTTGGGTATTCTTTTGGCCCATTATGCTTTCAATAAAGATATATAAGACAAGGTGGCACGGATTAGTAAAGGCTATTGCAATTTATATGGTAATCTCAATGGGATTTAATATTTATGGCGGAGCGTTAGCGGGTGTAGTTGGAATACTCTCGCTTGGATCCGGTGACGGAAATTCAGCTTTTAGCAGTAATACCGTTATAGACGGCGATTATATGTTCACAAAGGAAGACGATAGTTATACCGTAAGCGTCGCTCCAAAGCGTGTATCCAATATTAAGGGTGAAATTGAAATTCCATCAAGCCACAAGGGCATTCCGGTAACAGGAATTTCAGAATACGCCTTTGAAAACTGCAGTAACATCACTTCTGTTGTTGTGCCGGATTCGGTTGTTAGCATTGGAAAAGGAGCGTTTAAGGGCTGCGATAGCATTGAAAGTATTACACTGCCATTCATAGGCACTTCGGAAGATGCAACAAAAAACGAAGCATTATTCGGCAACATCTTTGGAGAAGAAGTTATACGAAAAGATGGCGAGTATGTATCATATGATGATACTGCTTTAAATAAAAGCCCGGTCGAAATTCCGGGAGAAACTTGGCAGTATACTTGGCAAGAATATGGTGGAATAATCTCTGATACTTATACTGAATATTACTATTATTATATTCCGGATACGCTTTCCGAAATAATTATAACAAAACAAAGGAATATTCCGGACTATGCATTTAATGGTTGTGAAAATATCGAAAAAATAACTTATCTCGGTAAAGCAAAAGCGGGAGATAAATTGACAGTTGGAGAGGCTGCTTTCCAAAATTGTCACAAGTTAACATTTGATGATACTCTCTACATTGGGGATGAGTATATGTCGATAGGTGACTACGCCTATAAAAACTGTTACAACATTAAGGCTGTAGAGATATCGAGTTATGTGCGATATATTGGGTATGGGGCATTTAACGGATGTAATCAAATTGAGAAAATCACATTGCCTTTTATCGGCACAGCCGAAGATGCAACCCGAAATAATGCTGTGTTTGGTAATATTTTTGGTGGAGAAGTTGTCCAAAAAGGCGAATATATATCAACCCAAGATACGGCACTAAACAAAAAGCCAATAGAAATATCAGGAGAAACTTGGCAGTACACCTGGCAAGAATATGGCGGACTTGGTTCTGAGACCTATACAAACTATTACTATTATTATATTCCTGACAGCTTGACAGAAGTTGAGGTTACAAAACAAGCAAAAATTCCGGACTACGGATTTAATGGTTGTAAAAATCTTGTTTCAATAGGTTTGCCTAACGGATATATACTTGGTGAATTTTCACTCCAAGATTGTCCGGCTATCATTACAGAAAGCACTAATTAAAATTTTTCGGAGGTAACAATTATGAACACAACACTGTCTGTATTTGAACAGAATCAACACCAAATGATAAGCGACGGACTTCTTGCCGCAGATAGATTGATAAATAAAAGTTACCTCATAAACTTGATAAACAGCAAGGTTTTACCGCTTGATGAAAATAAAAAAACGACATCTCCTATTCGTCTTTGCAAAATTGAAAAGCTTGTTTTTGACAAAGAGGAGAATATTAACGATAAACTTATCAGCGTATATAGTAGCTTATTGAATATCAATAGCACGGCCTTGCTGATTATCAAGGGAAACAAAGAAGAAGTGTCTTTCTATATCGGTGTTCGCTCAGACACAAACGCAGCTGTTGCAGAACTGATACTTGAAAAAAGCTTTCTCGGAAATTTTGCAGGTAGCAGTTTAAAGCGACTGAGAAATACCGATATCGCGAACGTTATGAATATATCTTCAGACAATACATCTAATTCGTCTAAGAATATATCTTGTGTAACAGTAGTTCCCTCTATGCGCGACGAAGATAAAAAGCAGTTTGTTCAAGGAATAGAAAAATTCATTGACACAATGCAAGGCGAATGCTATACGGCGGTTTGTATTGCCCAGCCGTTAAGTAAAGAAAACCTTGAGATCCGAAAGCGCAGCTTGGAGGAAATGTATTCTGCCCTTTCGCCGTACGCAAAAACAACGCTTACATACGGCGACAATTACAGTAAAGCAGTTACTGCCGGTATGAGCGAAAGCTTTACTCAAGGTATAAATAACAGCATTTCAACATCCAATGGTATAAATAAAAGCACAAGCGCTTCAAATAATACAGGGCTTAATGTAGGTATTATGGGTTCAGGCTTTAATACCGGGCATTCAAAGAGCTACACAACAGGAACTTCTTGGACAAATTCGGTTACAAAAGGAACATCGAATTCCACATCACAAAGCACAAACTCATCCGAATCTGAAACAAACGGAACATCAAGAACCCTATCTTCAGAACATCAAAACAAGTCCGTAGCAATACTACTCGAAAAGATCGACCAACAGCTTAAGCGTTTTAAGGATTGCGAGGGCTTTGGAATTTGGGAGTGTGCTTCATACTTTATTGCCGATGATGTTCAAACGTCTGTTGTTGCGGCTAATACGTATAAAGCATTGATGCTCGGCGATAATACCTCTGTTGAGAATTCTTATGTCAATGTTTGGGGGCCTCAGGCAAATATCGAAAAAGACGCCGTAATTGAGTACATAAAATACGGCATTCATCCTATATTTGAAATTCAGTCCAATCACGGATATACATCTCAAATCGTCACACCGGGCAACTACATAAGCGGAAAAGAGCTTCCGCTTTTGGTTGGCATACCGCATAAATCAGTTGCTGGTATTCCAATTATTTCTACTGCTGAATTTGGAAGAAATGTATTTGTTCAAAACTCACGGCAAAACAGTAAAAAAATGCGTCTCGGCAGAGTGCATCATATGGGTAGAACCGAGTTTGAGCCGGTTGAACTCGACTTAAATAGCTTTACGTCTCATTGCTTTATAACCGGCTCTACCGGCTCTGGTAAATCAAATACGGTTTATTGTCTTCTTGAAAACTTCATGCACAATAATATTCCGTTCTTGGTTATTGAGCCGGCAAAAGGCGAATATAAAGACGAATTTGGTGGCGTTGAAAATATAAATATTTTCACAACTTCACCTTCGGTGGGCAGACTTTTGAAACTAAATCCGTTTAGCTTCAACCAAAACATTCATATTCTCGAACATTTAGACAGGCTTATTGAGATATTCAATGCTTGTTGGGAAATGTATGCTGCAATGCCCGCAATACTTAAAGACGCCATTGAAAAAATATACATCAACAAAGGATGGGACTTATTAAACTCTGTTTACAGAGGTGATGGAGAGCCGACCTTTCCGACTTTTGACGATTTAATGCAGGTTCTGCCCCAAATTATAAATAATTCGGAGTATTCTGCCGATACCAAAGGAGACTATGTCGGTGCGCTTGTAACAAGAGTTTCTTCCCTGACAAATGGTATATCCGGTCAAATATTCTGCGATTGCTATGATATACCGGACACAACTCTGTTTGATGAGAATACAATCATTGATTTAAGCCGAGTAGGCTCAAGCGAAACAAAATCCCTCATTATGGGTATCCTTGTCCTTAAACTTTCGGAATACAGAATGGCAACTGCAAATTCTGCAAATTCCGGCTTAAGACATATCATCGTATTAGAGGAAGCACACAATTTGCTGAAAAAATCAACTCACGAATCAGCAGGAAGCAATGTTGTCGGCAAATCTGTCGAGATGATATGTAATAGTATCGCCGAAATGCGTACATACGGCGAAGGATTTATTATAGTTGACCAGTCCCCCACAGCAGTGGATATCGCAGCCATAAAAAACACAAACACAAAAATCGTTATGCGACTTCCGGAGAAAAGCGACTGCGATGTCGCAGGTAACGCTGTCGGTCTTGATGAAAACCAAATGAAAGAATTATCAAGACTTGAAACCGGAGTGGCGGTTGTTATGCAAAATAATTGGCTGCAAGCCGTTCTAACCCATATCGATGCTTTCTCAGGCTCGTATTACTGCAAGGTTCCATCGGTATCATATGATTCGGTAAGACATTTACGTGGTGCCGCAATTCGCGAATTGATGGATCAATATATTGTTGAGCGTCAAATGAACTTGGAAAAACTGCACGGTGTAATAGATAGCATTGAAATAGCACCCCACAAAAAGCAAGAAATGAAGTGTTGTTTACAACAGGTATTCAATAGACTCGATAAAGGAAGAGATATTGATTTCTTCTGCGAAACTTTGTTAAACGTCTCAGGTGCAAAGTCACTCTTTGATATCATACAATCAACTGTAATTAAAATAAACGATGGTGAAAAAGATACTTACACTGTTGATAGTGTCAAAGAATGGCAAGAAAGATTTTACAGCGGTATCAAAAAATATATTGATTTGCCTGACGAATATGTTTATACAATTTTGCCTTATCTTTTATATGTTGAAGAAGAACGGCAAAAGAACGTAGATTACTATGAAATTCAAAGGTTGATAGACCAGGAGATAATGTAATGAATACTCTGAAAATAACATTGAATCCTTACAATACAACAAATTCTGTTTCTTTTAACGGTAGAACTGTATCACCCTTCAGTCAATTAAGCAATTTTGTATCAAAGCCGCTGCTTGATTTTGCTGATAAGTTTTTTGATGCTGCCGAAAGAGAAATTAACGATGAGTATGCGTTGACCGTTGTCGGAGAAAGCTTTGATTTGCTGTTTTTGCAGGATATGTCAAAGTGCAGTGACCTTTGCAAAGATTGCTTGTCTGAAAATTTTAATTTTCAATCTTCCGTGGATAAACGATTTCGTGTGATATCCACACTATGTTCTAAGTATTCGGTTTCTTGTGCGGTAGAAAACTTTGCAATTCCTGTGTTTGCAACAGATGAGGTTATGCAAGAAAATCCCCTGTTCCGCAAGACAGATTCGGAAAACGCATTTTTGGTTGTCACAAATGATAAATCTGCCGAAGAAATGCAGTTTAACAACAAAAATGAAGCTATTATATTAGCCATTTCCGACAAGAATGCCGTTTCTTACGTCGGGGATAAAAAATATATTTGGTATGTCGAAAAAGACCGCCTGGATGCTGTTGTACAAGCTATAACAGAACGATTTGCAAAAATACCGTATATCGTTGAAGCGTCGAAAAAATTATTGCAATGTATGGCAATTACAGCCGAAGATAAGCAGCTTGTCGAGCTGGCAACTTCCATTGAGCCACTTGTGTGTATCGGTAATATAGGCAGAATTGAAGTCGGCGAATCATTGAATATTGAAGTTTCAACCATTCCTGCCGGTCAACCGCTTCCTAATATCAGGCTCGAATCAACCGATAGCATTGTCAATATTAATGGATTGCAAATAACCGGAGTATCTCCCGGCAACACACAATTAAGTATCTACATTGGTGATTCTATTGTCCCTCTTTGTAAAAGAAACGCAGAGGTATATCAGGACAAAACTACGAAAAAAATTATACTTGACCGAAAAGAGCCTCAGATGGGCATCGGCAGAACACAACAGATAGACTTAACACCTGTTCCTGCAGATGCAGAAGATGCAAGCTTTATAATATGGTCAGTTGATAATCCCGAAATCGCAAGTGTAAATGATAACGGCGTTGTAACAACCAAAAAAGCCGGCAGAGCAACTGTTACCGCATCGACACAACACGTCAAAGAGTCTGTAATTATTGATGTTCTTCCGAATATCGAGCAAATGTATATATCAGAAACGAATGTAGAGCTGATATCGGGCGAAACTGCACCGATTTCTGCTACATATCCGCCCGGAAAATATTTTAACGATACCTGTAAGTGGAAATCAAGTGATCCCGGAGTTGCCGTTGTGGATGTTTTACCAAACGGAACTTCAAGTATTCGAACGTTGGTGCCCGGCGAATGCGATATAATCTACGAAGCCGAGGAAGGCGGCTGTAGTGTATCGTGCCACGTTGTTGTTATAGATCCGGAAGAAGCCAAAAGAAAGGAAGCCAAAAAGTTTGAAAAAATAGACCTGTTATGTATGATTGGAATTCCGATTGCCATAATTATAACCGTTTCAATTTTGGCTGTATTACTCAGTCTATTCAAATGATTTACGACTGTTTATTTAATCGAATTATAACAAGATGGTGAAAATATGGGTATAGAAAACAAAACAAAGGAAATTAACACGCCTGAGCAACCTCAGCAAAAAGAATTAAGCTCAAAACAAGAGAACCGCTCACTTTTTGCAAAGGATTTAGATCATAATAATAGTATATCAAAACCCGAAGCAAAAACGACGGCCCCAAAAACCGATATGCCTAACAAAAAGGCACCGGAGAAAAGTACATCAACCAACCGTGTTGTTAGGCCTGCCGAAGTCAAGGCTCCCGAAAGAAAGGTTAGCCCTCCGACAGATATAAAACAGGAGCAGCTCAATCAAAAAGCGGCACTTGATGCTAACAGAACAATAAGCGTTAAGAAACCGCCGGAAAGTTCCGTTAGCAAAACAGACAAGCAAATTGAGAAAAACAATAAAGATATAAATAGCTTGTCTTATGAAGAGATACATAAAAAGCTTGAAACTCCCGAAGGAAGAGCCGAGCTTACCAAAATGAACTCAGACTTCAGAGAAGGATATGAGGCTGAAATTCGCGGAATGAGCCGTGAGGAATATCGAGATTTTAAAGAAAAAATCCAAAGCGAATCAGAGAAACAGCAGGAGTCGGGTGTTGATAAAAACACTCTTGAAGACAAAGAGCGTAAAGTTGATATAAGCAATGAAACTCGTGAAGTTTTAAATGATTTTCAGCAAGAAAAATGGGATAAGCTTTCTGTAAATGAAAAAGCAAAAACTATAGACAGGCTTCGAGATAGTATAGCAAAAGATTTGCAACTTGAAAATAAACCTGATATAGCATACTATAATAGCAAAAATGATTGTGAATATGGCGGTTATGCAGCAAGCACTAATACAATATACATAAATCTCTCAAAGATCGATAATGCGGCAGAAACAGCAAACACCATTGCGCATGAGTCAAAGCATTGTTCGCAACACGAACGAGCGGAAAATCCTAAGACTAAACAGGATTATAAGCTTAAAGAAAACATTGAAAATTATATAGAGCCTGAAGTCAACTATGATAAATACGTAAATCAGCCTGCGGAAGTAGATGCACGAAAATATGCAGATATGATTGAAAACCAGATTCCTGACGATTTGCAACACCAAGACGCCAAAACGGAATCTGACAGCAAAATAAAGGAATCTGAATACGATTTAGGAAATCCTCGTGCTCCGCCGGAAGACAACTATGAATTTAAAACAGCGACAGAACTTCCGAGCGATATTGATTATAAGTTGGACTATAGTGCCATCGGTAAAACTATTCAAAATGGATATCAATTCAATAACATTTTGTATCAGGAGGTCTATTCTGATAAACGATTTTCTGCCAATGGTATTGTCAAAGAGGCAATGCTGTTATATGAAAACACATCTTGTAAAACAGATATCAATGTTTGCAACAACCCAAAGGCGTTGATGATAAAAGAAGATAAGGACGGACAACGAGAAGTTAAAATTGCGTTTCATGGGTATCACGGACTCGACGAACACAAACCTATAAAAGGGTTCTTCAACGAAGACGGTAGTAGTAACATACCAGAAGGGGTATTTTACCGACAAGGGTCGGAGTATGGCAACAACTTGACAACAAATATGCCAGATGGTAAAGTTCCTACGTTGGAGCAAATATCTGTACCATATGAGGACAATCCACATGCCAAGCATAAGTATCTTATTGATGTAGATGGATATAAGGCTGCGGTAGATATTATTAAAGATGTTGATTTGAATAATCCTGATGATATTAAAAGTAGAGTTGATCGTCTCAATGCCTTAAAAGATTGTATGAACGATAAACACGGCACAACAAAAGAAGATATCGACGCCTCCGATCTTATCAAAGCAAAAGTCTCATGGGATACTTTTAAGAATAGTGATGATTCTGAATTGTGCAGAAACAGCAAATGGGAAACAGATACAACTTATGGTGTAGTTGGAACAGTGGCGCCAATGCATATAGACAACGACCCAACGAAAGAAAAGTTATACGAAGGTGGCGCCCCCCAATTCAACACTGCAGGGGCTATAGTTAATTTTTTAAAACTGGGG
>JAZSET010000083.1:0-7546 GCA_045531795.1 Eubacteriales bacterium
ATACATTGTATTATAGCATAAGAATTATGTTACTGCAACAGTTTTATGTTAATCTAACGAGGTGAAATTAAAATGTACTGTTACCTTTTTACCGAAAAGATTTTCAGCTTTTTCGATGTTTTTCCATTCATCTTCACTTCCTGTAAAATATATATCTTTCAAAGCCTTGCAGTTTCCAAAGGCATTCGTACAAATCATTTTCACACTACGAGGAATAGTTATTGATGATAGAGTGCAACATTCCCAAAACGTACACTTTTCAATTCTTACAACTCCATTAGGAATAGTAACAAACTTGAGTTTTTTGCATCCCCAGAATGCATATTCACCAATGTTTGAAAGAGTATCAGGAATGTTAATAAACTCTAGTTTTTTACAATGATCAAAGGCCCAGCCACGTATCTCTGTCACGCCTTCAGGAATGTTAATAAACTCAACTTTTTCGCACTCACTAAAGGCAGAAGTTCCAATACTTGTGACACCATTGGGAATTGTGACGGACTCCAAACATCTGCAACCACCAAACACGTCATCTTCAATACTTGTGACACCACTGGGGATTGAAACAGACTTGAGTTTCCAACAAATATGGAATGCCCCATTTTCAATACTTGTAACACTATCCGGAATTGTAACCGTTTTGAGATTAATGCAAAAATGAAACGCCCAACAGCCTATACTTTTAACACTATCGGGAATTTTTACAGTCTTGAGGTTTTCGCAATACCGAAACGCCGAGGGTGCAATACGTGTGACACCATCTGGAATTACAACATCACCGCCTGAACCGCGGTAACGAACCAAAATATCATCAACTATTTCAAAATCGTTATATTGTTCCATGCCCAAACTCCTTTATTAAACTTACTTTTAAACATTATATCACACATTTCCTAATTTTCAACGCTTCCCTGCTAACAGGTTTATGAATTATTAACACCAATCAAGAAAGACTTGCATGATTGATTTTAATAACATAATACCCACCACCGTGGGATAATTCTGCCACATCGTTTACATTCTTCGTTTACTGTTTTATTAAAGAAAAAGTAACTGTACTATCGAAAAATAAAACCCACCGTAAAGCCTTATTTTATAAGGCTTTACGGTGAGTTCCTTAAATTGCTAATCTCGGTGATGCGCTGAGAATTGCTCAGGATCATCTTGACTGCAAAAACTTCTACGGCTACAACCCTGCTTTTGATAAGGGTAATGGCCGCGACAACAGAAACTGTAAATAAGCAGAACAGCCGACGGCTTTTGTCGTCGGCTGTTTTCAGTTAACCCGTAATGAGTTTTATAATCACATACACTATCATTACCACTACTGCCAGGCTCAGGCATCCGGAATTGCTACTCTTTGCAATAGTTCAGATAATCTTTTCTTCCGTTTTCATAAAGATTATTCCCCTCGCTGTCGATTACTACAGTAACAGGAAAATCTTCCACCTCAAGTCTGCATATTGCCTCTGCGCCAAGGTCTTCATATGCTATAACCTCTGCCTTTTTAACGCATTTTGACAAAAGCGCTCCGCATCCCCCGATAGCTCCGAAATATACTGCGCCGTATTTCTTCATCGCCTTGACAACATTGTCTCCTCTTTTTCCTTTACCGATCATACCCGTTTGTCCCAATGCTATAAGTTCAGGACTGTATGCGTCCATCCGATATGAACTTGTAGGTCCTGCCGAGCCTATTGCCTGTCCGGGTTTTGCCGGCGTTGGTCCGACAAAATATATTATGCTGTCCTTTATATCAAGCGGCAGCTCTTTTTTTTGTAAAATCAGTTCGCACAAGCGCTTGTGAGCTGCGTCTCTTGCTGTATATATAACACCTGTTATCAGGCAGACGTCTCCTGATTTCAGCTTTCTTGCGTCTTCTCTCGTAAGTGGTGTCTTTACCGATACAGTCATTTATATCACCTCCGTACGATGTCTCGTGACGTGACAGTTGATATTGACTGCCACCGGCAATCCTGCGATATGTGTAGGATATTTTTCGATATTCACGGCAAGAGCCGTTGTCTTTCCGCCCAGTCCCTGGGGCCCGATTCCAAGATTATTTATTTTTTCAAGCAGTTCCTTTTCAAGTCCGGCATAAAAGGCATCTTCATTTGGAACATCAAGTGGACGTATTAGTGCCTTTTTGGCAAGATATGCCGCTTTGTCAAATGTTCCGCCAATACCCACTCCTACAACAATCGGTGGGCATGGATTCGGTCCTGCTTCTTCTACCGTTTTTATTACAAAATCCTTTACACCCTGCAGGCCGTCAGAGGGACGAAGCATTGCTATTTTACTCATATTTTCGCTGCCAAATCCCTTGGGTGCAACGGTTATTTCCATTTTATCGCCCGGTACAATTTCAAAATAAATCACAGCCGGCGTATTGTCTTTGGTATTTACCCTGTCAATGGGATCACGGACTACACTTTTCCTTAAATATCCCTCATCATATCCTTGTCTTACGCCCTCATTTACTGCATCTGTGATATCTCCGTTTATATGTAAATCCTGACCGATTTTCAAAAACACACAGGCAATTCCCGTATCCTGACATATGGGCTGATTCTGTGCATCGGAAATCTCATAGTTTTCGATAATTCGCTCAAGTATTCCTCTGGCAGGCTCCCATATTTCATCGGCGTGCGCTTTTTTTATACATTCTTTGATATCACTGCTCAGACGGCAGTTTGCTTCAATGCAAAGTCTTTTCACCGTTTCGGTGATTACCACAGCTTCAATTTCTCTCATAACAATTCCTCTTATTTTAGCCAAGTACAAGCAATTCTTTAAATCATTGTAGCATCAAAAGCAACAAATGGCAAGTCTCTTTTCATTGAAAACTTATTTTTTTGTTAGTTTATAGCTTACGTCTATAAGCCATTTTATTTCTTTTTCCTCTACGCCGGTGTCAAGCATTACTGTTATCCACTTTGATTTATTCATATGATATGCCGGAAAATATCCCTTTTCTGACAATAGTGTATATATTACCTCCGGATCGCTTTTTACATTCATTACATCTATTGTCATGTCGTCATCAAGTCCGAGTTTTCTTTTTGAAATATCCATTACAACCACAAACCACTTCAGGTTCTCTTTATGCCGGTAAACTGCGTATCCCGGGTACCTTTCCCAGGGATAATCTGCCGTACACCCGTAAAGCTCAGCTATATATTTTTCAATACTTTCTCTGTTCATTTCACGCACCTGCACTCATCTGATATTTATATCTTTAAGCTGTTTTCTGTAAATTTTATAGTCGGGACAGACTTTTTCAAGCTCTGCATAAAAGTTTTTTGAATGATCAGGCTCCAGAAAATGCGTAAACTCGTGGTGTACCACATATTCTATGCACTCGTACGATGCATATTTCAGTGCCGTATTGAATGTTAGTATCCCTCGCACAGTATGACAGCTGCCCCAGCGAGAGGTCATTTTGCGGAATTTTATCTGTGGGTATTTTATGCCTTTTTCTTCATAGTACGGGTAAACTTTCAGGCACAAAGACTCTATTACCCCGCATATTTCGCTATCGTCAAAATACTGTTTCGGAGCATTCATTTGCATATTTTTATACTTTTCAAGAGCCCTGAGTATGAAGTCCGATTTTGACATTATAAAGCTTTCGATAGTTTTATCCGCTACTCTTTTGTTTGCCGACACGCATATACTTCCGTCAGGCTTTATGCGCAGATTTATGTTTTTTACCTTTTTATATACAAGGTCATATTTCAGCAACCTGCCTTTTACACTTATTTCTTTTATCACTCGTCTCACCACTTTAGTTTATCTTTATATTTTCGCGTTTCTCCATATAGCAGTATTATACATCAACTAAACGCAGGTGTCAATTGTATGCGGTGTTGTTTTGATGTATAATTTACCCTTTCCTGCAAATATACTCTTGACTTTTTGTTTAAGTTATTTTATCATATATAGTAGTGTTAGTTTACGGAAATTTGAAACGGAGAAACGATTATGGTAACAATAGCTCTGATTGGTTGCGGTGGTATGGGTAACACGCATGCAAACTGTTATCTTGCCCTTGGTGACAGGGTAAAGGTTATTGCTGTCGCTGATGTGAGGGAAGACAAAAGGCTAAATATTGCAAATCTTACGGGAGCTACTCCTTACGAATCGGCTGACGAGCTTCTCGAAAATGAAAAGCCCGATGTTATTGATATTTGTCTGCCAACTTATCTGCACGCAAAGTATGCTGTTATGGCTATGGAAAAGGGTTGTGACCTCTTTATGGAAAAGCCTGTAGGTCTTAATGATGAGGACTGCGACAGACTCCTTGAGGTACAGAAAAAGACAGGGGCAAAGGTTCAGGTTGGTCATGTTGTAAGATTTATGGATCCATATGCATATATAAAAAAGCTTGCCGATGAGGGCACTTACGGCAAAGTATTATCGGGTACTTTTGAAAGACTTTCGGCTAATCCCCGCTGGTCGTGGGAAAACTGGTACAATATTCCCGAAAGAAGCGGAAGCGGTGCCCTTGATTTACACATTCACGATATTGATTTTATCCGATATCTGATGAACGGCGAGCCTGACGATATGGTGTCTTTTGCAACACGAAACAGCGACGGTATTATTTCACAGATTGACACTATTTTCAACTACGGTGATGTTCATATCAAAGCCGAGGGAAGTTGGTACGATCCGCCAAAATTCCCGTTTTCTTCAAAATGCCGTGTCGCTTTTGAGAGAGCTGTTGCTGTTGCGACAATTTCAACATTGAAAATTTACACAAATGACGGCGAGGTAATTGAGCCTGACTTTAAGTCCGCAGGCAATTTGAGCGTTGACTCCGGAATCAATGTTTCAGACCTCGGCGGTTATTACAAAGAGCTTGAGTATTTTATCGACAAAGTCCTCACAGGCAAGGGCCCCGAAATCGTTTCCCTTGCAGATGCGGTTAAGTCAGCAAAGCTCGTCTACCGTGAAATAGAATCGACAGGCGGAGTTCAGAAAAAATAGCAAAAAAAGACAGTATCAGGAATTCTGATACTGTCTTTTCTTCATATAATGTTTAAATGCTCAAGGAGTATTTTGAGTCCAAGAATAATCAGTATTATGCCGCCGGCCACTTGTGCCTTATTCCCGAATTTATCGCCAAACAGGCTTCCGATTTTTACTCCGAGTGCTGACAAAATACAGGTTGTAATGCCAATTATTGCTATTGCTGCGTAAATGTTCACATCCCCCGCCATTGAAAGCGATATTCCAACTGCAAGTGCGTCAATTGATGTGGCAAGTGCCATTGTGAACATTGTTTTCACCGAAACGTCTGCGCTGTTTTCGCAGCCACAGTCATCTTTCTCTTCTTTGACAAATGCTTCCTTTAACATATTTATACCGATTATTGCAAGAAGCGCAAAGGCTACCCAATGGTCGATTGCTTCGATTTGCTTTTTAAAAAGGCTTCCGAGCAGGTATCCGATCAGTGGCATCAGCGCCTGAAATGAGCCGAACCACAGTCCGCATTTCGCCATTACGCCTATATTTGTTTTTTTTGATGAAAGTCCCTTGCACACAGACACCGCAAAGGCATCCATAGAAAGTCCTGTTCCAAGTGCAAATAATTCAAATATTCCCATATAAAAGCAGTCTCCGATATAATACGATTTAATTACTTTACACATTCTAACACATTTCTATCCCGATTTCAACCCTTCAGGGCAAAAAGCACTCACATTTATTTATAATTAGTTTAATCTTTGGCTATTGACAAAGGATTTTTTTGGTAATATAATTGTATGAAAGTACAACTTTTATCATTATTATGGAGCAAAACAGAGGTCGTGGAAAAATTAAAGAAATTTCTCTCCTTTATACTCAATCCCAGGCTGATTGTCTGCCTGGCTCTTGCCTGGCTTATTACCAACGGCTGGTCATACATTCTTTTCGTCATAGGTACTTATTCTGAAATTCCCTGGATGATTGGCGTGTCAAGTGCATATCTTGCTTTTCTCTGGCTCCCTGTTTCCCCCGAAAAGCTATTCACTGTTGCTCTTGCCATTGTTTTTTTGCGTTTCCTTTTTCCAAACGACACCAAAACCCTGGCGGTGCTCCGTGATATGCACAAAAAGCTTGTCGACACGGTAAAAAAGAAAAAAGCCGGACGTTCTGAAAAAAAGCGTGGGAGTGAATCAGGTAAATGAAATCAAACCTTATTTTTAAAAATATTATCCTTGCCCTAAAGGGTGCAATTGTTGGCGTTGGTGCTATGCTGCCGGGAGTAAGCGGCGGCGTTTTGTGCGTTGCTTTCGGCATTTATGAGCCTATGATGGCTCTGCTTACCCACCCTGTCAAGGCCTTTAAAAAATACTACGGAATGTTTATTCCTTTTCTGATCGGGTGGGCTCTCGGCTTTATCTTCCTTGCAAAGGGTGTCGAAGTTCTGTTTTCGTTTTCTCCCGAAATTGCTCTTATGCTCTTTTTCGGCCTTATTATGGGTACTGTACCCGAGCTTCTTCACGAGGCTAAAAAAAGTGAGTGCAAGGTCAGTTTTACTCCCTTTGCAATCACTCTTTCATTTGCTTATTTACTTTTCCACATTCTTGAAAACAGTGCCCTTGCAACAGTTTCCCCGTCAGTTTTTACCTATGTACTCAGCGGTATCATCTGGGGACTCAGTCTGATTATTCCCGGACTCAGTTCATCCTCGCTCCTTATTATGCTCGGTCTTTACGAGCCTCTGACTGCAGGTATTGCTGCACTTGATTTTTCTGTTATTCTTCCTTTTTTGGCAGGAATCGGCACAACGGCTCTTTTACTCGCAAGAGTTGTTACAATGCTTTTTGAAAAGCACACTTCTCTGCTTTTGCAGGTAATCTCGGGTTTTGTTATTGCTTCATCCTTAAAGATTCTGCCTGAAAGCTTCAGCAGTCTGGTAACTCTTATTATATCGCTTATATGCTGTATTGCGGGCTTTACAGTTGCCCGTTTTATGGATATTGCTAAGCAGAAAAACGCTTCTGATTCTTAAAGTGTTTTCTCCTTAAGTTATCTCTTTTTCTGCCGACAAATCCGCCTATGAGAGATACCAGCGGATAGGCTGTCATAAGAAGTGTCCCTGCACACTCACCTGTACCTTTGGCGTTTATTATGAGGTGTGCGGAGAATGCTATTACCGTATAAAGGACACCCGTCAGCACGCTTGACAACAGTGCATCCGACATTCTTACCGCAACTATTCCCCCTGCAAACAGACTTATCCCTGTGACAAGGTATGCTGCAAGGCTTGTCAGCGAATCGGGGTCGGGAGTCAGCAGGAGTAAAAATGAAAGTACAAGTGACAAAATCAGCGACAAGGCGATTGATACTATAAGTCCCCAGACAGTGGATTTTACAAAGGCAGTACCCATATCGCTTTCGTCTTTTCTTTCAAATTTTCTGCCCTTATTTTTTGATGAAACTGACATAAATTTTGCTCTCCTTTTGGAATTATTTCTGAATTAAACCGGAATTATTTCTGAATTAAGTATATTCAGAGGGCAAAAATAGTATGACAGGGTGTTGAAAACTCGCG
>JAZSET010000011.1:0-3002 GCA_045531795.1 Eubacteriales bacterium
AGATACCCAAATTACCGATGGACGGATGCTAACAGATGGGATAAAGATTAATATATTATTCCGCACATTCGACAAAACACAAACCTCCTTGTAAAATGGCATTACCAAATACAAGGAGGTCATTTTTTGTAGTATTTACTTCAATCTGTAATAGCAAGTAGCTTTTCCTGTGCCTTCACGCTTTAATTCGCCCTCGGCAACAAGTTTCCTGAGAGAGCCTTCAACGGAGCTCAGACTTAATGACGGGCATAACTCACGGATGTCCTGTTTTGTGAATCTACCAATCTTATTCATTGTTGCTTTCCTTACAACTTCAAAAGCAGGTAACTTTTCTCCAATAATATTAAATCTATCTTCAAAATCTCTGTATGCGGCAAGGATAGTGCTGAGAATATATTTTATAAAAGGAACTGCATCCTCTGCACCATCACTCCATCCATGCTGTGAATCGTTCAGAGCGTTATAATATAAGTCTTTATTCTTAGCAATTTTAGCTTCAAGAGAAATGTATTTACCGACATAAAAACCACTTCGGTACAAAAGTAAAGTAGTAAGCAGTCGGCTCATTCTTCCGTTTCCGTCATTGAAGGGATGTATGCACAGAAAATCATGAATAAAAACGGGTATTGCAATAAGAGGTTCAACCTCAAGATTGCCGATAACTCTGTTGTACTCCTCACAGATTTTATCAAGAGCCTCAGGTGTTTCGAATGGAGATAAAGGTGTGAACAGTATTTCAGTATGACCGTCAGGATAAGTGGCACTGATATAATTCTGCACATTTTTGGTCTGTCCGGCAAACGGATTGTTCATATGGCTGTACATCATCTTGTGCATCTGAAGAATGTAGTTTTTTGAAATAGGGATGGCATCAAAATTGTCATGTATAAGACTAAGTACATCACGGTAGCCTGCAATTTCTTGCTCATCTCTGTTTCTCGGTGCCGTTTTTTCTTCTACGAGCTGTTTTATACGTGTATTTGTAGTGACAATTCCCTCAATAGCATTGGAAGCCTCTGTACTCTGTATTTTTGCAATTTCGACTAATCTTTCAAGTTCATCAGGTTTTTGCTTAAGATAAAGCTCCTGTTTTCCGGCTTCTTTATATATAGCGGCAATGTAACCGAGGATTTCACTGTCCCATTTGCAGTCTTTTATAGAAGAATAATTAAACTGTCGCATAACCGTAATCACCTTTCTTTCCCTTAAAATATATCAATATTTAAGGGAAAAGTCAATAGCTAAGGGGATAATTTCAGAATAGATGCTATATTAAAGTATGCCCACATATTAGTATATTCCACACATTCGACAAAACACAGACCTCCTTGTAAAATGGTATTACCAAATACAAGGAGGTCATTTTTATGTTTAATAAGAAAACAAAACTGAAGCTCACGGACTTTGAGTGTAACCTGTTAATAAACGGAATGAACGAGTTCCGAAACATGCTTCTCTCGGACGGTATCCCCACAGAAGATGTTGATGAACTGCTCATTAAAATCATCAACCAATCTGAACGGTAGGGGGTGATACTGTGTCTGACTTTATTGAAGATTTCTATTATGGAAACATTGAGCCGCAGGAGTGTACCACAGGCCTGACACCAAAGCTAAAAAAGAAGCTCAGCGAGCTCACCGGCAAAGAGGAGCACCTGACATCAATCCTCGCTGACAAGGAGCAGGAGCTTTTCATCGACTATGTAGCAACCTACATCAAATTTTCAAGCCTCTGCAATGCAGACAGTTTCACAGTCGGCTTCAGACTCGGAGCAAGATTCACCTACGACACTTTTATTGACAACAAAAAAGGATGAAATTTATGGCAAACATTACCTACAGACAAGTCAACGATTATATGATACCCAATCTCAAACTCCCGCCTGAAGAAACAGTCATCCGCCTCGGTAAATGGGGTATGATGCATAAGGACTACCTGCAAAAACACAACCTCGTCCTCTTCGCTACTCTCCTCACCCAAGGCACCCTCTACCAACACTGCGCCCGAATCGACACACAGGCTCAGCAGATGTTTGACATCCTCATAATACAAATGACAAAATCCGAAAACATCACCGAACAACTCAAATCCCAAAACCAACTCGAATGGGTACACCGAATGAACAGCATTCAGGAAAGAGCAAGTGAAATCGTCTGCAAAGAAATAATATATGTATAAACATCAAGCCGCCCGATTACTCGGACGGCTCTTTTTATTCAGTCAGGTTAAAACAGTTGTGTGGGGAGTTTCAGCTTTTCTTTCGGCGGGAACTGTTTGTCGAATTCTTCGGCTGCTGCCTCATCAACAAAATATCCCTTTGGTGGAGTGTATTCACCGCTGATGCCGTCAAGATAACCTTTTTTCAGCTCCTTGCAAAGAAAGAACGATGCGTCCGCACCTTCGGGTAAACCGTGGTAACGGATACCGAATTCGCTCGCATATGTGAATCCGCTTTTACCGTAGAAATTGATATTTCCCTCAAAGCAAAGTGCTCCGCAACCAAGCTCTGCCGCCTTTTCCAAGGAATAGTCAAGCAGTCTCTTGCCGTAACCTTGCCCCTGTAATTCGGGTGAAATGCAGATGGGTCCCATAGTCATAATGGGCAAATCTGAGCCGTCATCGGCTTTGATAGCCGCCCTCATAAACATATTTTGACCAATCAGTCTGCCGTCTTTTTCCATAACGAAATTAAGCTCGGGCACATACGCTTTGTCATTTCTCAGCTGATTGAGTACATAATGCTCAAGACAACCGGGACGGTACACGTTCCAGAACGCTTCCCTGACGAGAGCTTCGGTTTCGCGGTGTTCTTCTGTTTTTTCCAAACGAATGATGCAGTCATTTTTCATTGTTAGACCTCCAAAATTGTTGACCTTCAATCACCGGAGGCTTGCGGGGAGAAGTATTTGCAAACCTCACGGTTTACATTACTATCTCCAAGGTGTTGTTCATTTTCAAACAGCATTCTCCAAAAATTTTATTCAGGCTTTTGCCTGTAAATT
>JAZSET010000006.1:0-4254 GCA_045531795.1 Eubacteriales bacterium
AAATCGCGCATTTCTTTTTCGGCAGATTTTACTTCGTCCCAGAATTCCCTCGGTGTTACTCTCGCAGCACCGCTGCCGAATATGATTATCTGTATCTGTGAGTCTGAAGTTGCAACTTTGACTCTGTAATCCTTCGAAAGAGAAACAGCTGTCTTTTCGATGTATTGATCAGCAGTTTCAGCTTCTTTAGTGTAAACAACTGATATTCCGTGTACTTTTTCAACAGAACCTACACCGCCCTTAACCTTGTAAGCATCAAAGACTACAATGACATTGTTTTGCCTTATAGCCTGATATCCCGCAATTTTATCAATAAGCAGGTCTCTTGCAAGGTCAATGCTCTCAGCAGCTACTTTTTTCAGCTCATCTATCGCAAAAATTATGTTGTAGCCATCGACAAGCAAATACGTTGGGCCTATAGGCTTTACCGGTTTGTACTTCTTTTGTTCGTTGCTTGTATTTTCTTTAGGAGTTTTCAGTAAATCAGGAGTCCTGCGCTTGATTTTGCCGTAGGTAGCCTCAAAAATTCGCAGAATTTCCGCCTCATCTGCAACAAGGGAAGAATAATCTCGTTTTTTAGGTGCGGGAGGATCGTAAACGGGCTCTTTTTTGTCTTCGATCAGCGGTATGTGCATATAACTCATTACATCATGCCACTTTACAAGGAATCCGCTTCCGTGAGAACAAAATACAGAGTCGGGAGTGTTCATAAGGTCGGCTTCGGGGTCATAACCTGACTTGGCAATTATCTCATCCGGATTGACACAAGGAGCATATCCGTCAAAAGAAAATGTGAGTCTGCCCCTGCCGTGCGAATAAGATATTACATCCTTGTTATAGTCCCTGAGTTTTGAAACAGGTGCCTTTCCTTTTATCACCGAGACATCTCCGCTTGTGTTGGTAAGCTCGTATGTCGCTGACATATTTGAAAGGTCAGTCATTGCTCTTCCTATATTGTCAAGCGGCAATTCCAGGATAAATGCGTACCACGGCTCAAGCAATATGGTTTTTCCTGAGCTTTTTGCCTGCATCAGTCCCTGACGGACAGCTCTATAAGTGGCTTGTCTGAAGTCTCCGCCCTCAGTGTGCTTGTTATGAGCCCTCCCGCTGACAAGTGTTATTTTCATATCAGTAATAGGAGAGCCCGTGAGAACTCCAAGATGTGTTTTTTCGTTTAAATGAGTCAATACAAGTCTTTGCCAGTTGCGGTCAAGTTCATTTTCAGAACATTCGCTTCTGAATATAAGTCCGCTGCCGGGTTCAGCACTTTCGAGCTTTAAATGAACCTCGGAATAGTGACGCAAAGGCTCATAGTGTCCAACGCCCTCAAAGGTATCAGTTATCGTTTCTTTGTAAATGATACTGCCGTGCTCAAATTCAACTTCAAGAGAAAACCTTTCTGCAAGTATTCGTTTAATAACCTCAAGCTGAACTTCTCCCATTATCTGTACATTTATTCTTTGTAAATGTTCGTTGAAAGTTACATGAAGACCGGTTTCTTCTTCTTCGAGTCTTTTTAGATAATTAAGAGCAGTAGTGATATCCGTACCGTCTGATATATTCAGTGAATAGGTAAATACAGGCTCGCTGAGACAAGCTGAGGATATTTCATCACCGATACCGTCACCGGGCAGGGCAGACACAATGCCTGTCAGTACGCACACATCACCTGCCGATACTTCATTGACAGGAGTGAATTTTGTACCTGAATATATTCGGATTTCGTTTATCTTTTCCTGCCTGTCGCCAATACTAAGCATAGACTTTACCTTTAGTTTGCCGCCTGTTACTTTGATATGGGTAAGTCTGTTTTGCTTATCATCTTCTGATATTTTATAAACCCTTGCTCTGAATTCACTTGGGTAGTTTTTCTTAACAGTATATCTGTCAAGCTCACCCATAAACTCCAAAACACCGACATTATTTAAAGCAGAGCCGAAAAACACGGGATAGATTTTCCTTGATAATATAGCAGCAGACAGAGAATTGTCAGCAAATGATGAGGTACTTTCATATTCCTCAAATAAAGACTCATCAAGTGTAGCTGCATCCTCATAAAAACTATCGTTTTTTTCGGTAAAGTCAAGACAGCCATCAGATAGTTTTAGTTTTAAGGAATTGAGAACTTCTTCTTTGTTAAATCCCGCAAGGTCTGTCTTGTTTATAAAAATAAATACAGGTATATCGTAATGCTCGAGTAACTTCCATAAAGTTAGAGTGTGGCTTTGAACGCCGTCACTTCCGCTGATAACAAGTATAGCATAATCGAGAACCGAGAGGGTACGCTCGGTTTCTGCGGTAAAGTCAATGTGTCCGGGGGTGTCGAGCAAAGTGACTTTTGTATTTTTCAGAGAAAACTCTGCCTGCTTTGAAAAAATTGTGATACCACGATCACGCTCAATATTGTTCGTGTCGAGAAAGGAGTCACGGCGGTCAACTCTGCCAAGCTTCTTTATTTCACCCGAATTATATAAAAGCGCTTCGGATAGTGTGGTCTTGCCTGAGTCAACATGGGCAATAATACCTACAACTATTTTCTTCATATGAGGACTCCTTTCATAAAATATATTTCAATTATACCACATTTAAAAAAATTTGCAATAGAGTACTCTATAATTTAAATTATACTTGATTTTCTTTTATTTTATGGTATAATAAAGTAAATAACTTCTAAGGAGAATTTATGAAAACAGTTGTACTTGACGGACAAGCGGTAAATCCCGGTGACCTTAGCTGGGAGTGGCTCAAAGAGTGCGGTGAATACGTGGTCTATGACCAGACACTCCGTGAACAGATTATTGAGAGAGCCTATGACGCAGACCACATTATAACCAATAAGGTGGTGTTTGATAAGGAAGTTTTTGACAAGCTTCCGAATTTGAAGTATATAGGACTGACGGCAACCGGCTATAATATTATTGATGTCGATTACGCCGCAAAATGCGGAGTTGTTGTAACTAATGTTCCTGCATACAGTACAAATTCTGTTGCTCAGCACACATTTGCACTGATGCTTGAACTTATGACTCAATGTGCGCTCCACAATACAAGTGTAAAGCGCGGAGATTGGGCAAGTAATGACTATTTCTGCTATTGGCTGACACCTCAGATTGAAATAGCAGGGAAGACTCTCGGTATTGTAGGCGGTGGTCAGATTGGTATGAAAGTTGCTGAAATTGCAAAAGCATTTGATATGAGCGTACTTATCTACGGTAAAACGCAAAAGCCGGGGCGAGTCAGCCTTGATGAGTTGCTCGAAAAGAGCGATATTGTATCAATTCATTGTCCTATGAATTCAGAGACAGATAAACTTATAAATAAAAATACTATCGCCAAAATGCGCGACGGAGTATTTGTAGTCAATACGGCGCGCGGCGGTATAATCAACGAAGAGGATATGGCAGAGGCGCTGAAAAGCGGCAAGGTAGCAGGATTTGCTGCCGATGTTATATCATCTGAGCCTCCCGAGAATACAAATCCCCTTATTTTAGCACCGAATACAATAATTACACCTCACCTTGCCTGGGCAACTGTTGAAGCAAGAAGCAGGCTTATGGATGGTGTGAGGGATAATCTCGTTGGCTTTATAAGCGGTAATATTCAAAACAAAGTGAATTAAGGAAGAAAATTATGGATTCAATCGCACTCTGGTTTGGTGAAACTCTGGGTCAGTATATACCCGCAGAACTTGTAACATTTATAGTATCGCTTATGCCGATACTTGAATGTCGTGGCGGAATAATAGTAGGAAGACTTCTGGGGCTTCCCCTCATTACAACAATAATATTATCGGTGGCCGGAAATATTTTACCAATTCCGTTCATTTTACTTTTTATTAAAAAGATATTTAAATGGCTTGAACCCACAAAAATTATGGGATCAATTGTAAGAAAACTTGAAGAAAAGGCGCTGGAAAAAAGTACAGCACTTGAAAAAGGTGAATTTGTTGGTCTTTTGCTGTTTGTTGGTGTGCCGCTGCCGGGAACGGGTGCATGGACGGGATCTCTCATTGCAGCATTACTCGGACTCAGAATAAAAAAAGCATCGCTTGCGATACTCATAGGCGTTGCTATGGCAACAGTAATAGTAAGCTTACTTATGTATGGAATATTATAGACAAAAAGGGATAGCGAGATGTATCCCTTTTTTATATGATAATTATTTAACAAAAATCAAAACTTAAGAGTAACTCATTGACAGCTTCTTCGTATATTATTCGTATATTATTATAATTATAATATAATAATATTTATA
>JAZSET010000099.1:0-3596 GCA_045531795.1 Eubacteriales bacterium
CCACATTTGCATCTGCGAGATTTTCGACGCCGAGCTTATTCATTACCGCGCTCTCAAGAAGCGTATCAAATACTTGAGCAGTTTTTGCGGTATTTCCGTCTGCCGCCGCAAGTGCGTTGATATACTCTTCTATACCTTCTACATCACTAAATTTTTCTTGAATATCAGCAAGAGTGTCGAAAGCAATTTTCCCGTCTTCGTATAGTTCTTGATAAGCCTTTGCAATAGGTTCAATCGACTCACTCGACTTCTTTAAGCCATCAACTGTGTCTGAAAACGATGACACGCTATCATCGAGGCTGCTCGCAGAAGCCGCCGCCGCTATCTGTGCTGCATCCATTTCTGCAACAGCTTTTGCTGCGGCAATTACATCGCCCTCATATTCTTTTATGAAGCCGTCGTATCCGTCTCCGAAAATTGCCTTCAGGGAGCCTTCAGCATCTTCTTTCGATAAACCTTCTAAAGAATTAAGACCTGTTTTGATTTTTTGAATAGCTTCGTCATAACCAAGATATGCTGACATAAGCTTGCTCATGGCTTTTACTAGATGCGTGTCTTCTGTTCCGCTATCCTTAATTTTATTATACATGGCAAGTATGTTTTTTCTTTGAGAGGCCATTAAAACCTCAAGCTCTTTTTGACGCTCTATTTCTTTATCGGTAAGAACGGAACCTTGTTTTTTTTTATCTAATATTTTTTGATATTCTTCTTCGTACTTAGAAAGTTGCTCTGTGGCTGTATGAGTGGCTTCGGATAAAGAATAAACGTCCGAGTCCCCGTCTAAGCCTGTTGCGATGTATTTAAATCGTCCCCAGTGCTCATTAAGCTCCGTTCCGTCTGCATCGTAGTATGATCCACCAAACAAGCCTGTAGTCTTAGCTGTTTTATTAAATTCGTCTTGTTGAGTTATCAGATCTTTCTTCTTTTGTTCGTTAATTTGCTCCAATAAGGCCTTTTGGCCTTCAAGTTCCGCATTTTCTTCTTGAAGATGCTTTATTTCGGCTTTGCTTAGCGAAGTTCCTTCGTCTTTGAGCTCGTTTATTCTTTGCAAATTATCTGCAATTTGCGAATCTATGCCTTCAATCTTTGAATCATTGTCAGATATCGCTTGTTTTGTATCGTCTATTTTGCCTTGTATGTCATCAAGGCTTTCGGTAAATTTATCCCATATTGAGGCAATGGCGAAGATAGCTCCGGCCGCTATTGCGATCCACATCGCAGGGCCTAGTGATGCTGCGATTTGTGCACCGGCTGTTCTGGCGCCAGTCGCCAATCCGCGCAACACATTTCCCGCCGTTAAACCAGCCTGTGAAACGCTTGCCATTGCGCCAGCAAGTGGGGCTAGCAGTATAGAGCCAAGAGAACTCGCAAGCGTTCTTATTGATCCAAGCAATGCGGAGCTTCCAAGCGCCATAAATGCTTTTACTAACAAATTAACAGATGTAATTACTAAAACAAGTCTCACGGGCAGGCCGTCCATTACACCCAGAATACGGTTTAATGCGTTTAGTACCGTTGTTCCCGTCGACACAATCCCTTTTACCAATCCGGAGTCTAGAACCGTGGCTGATAACGCCTCAAATGATGTTTTAAATTGCGAAGTTTTTCCTTCGATTGAATCAAGCCATTTTTCTTGCTCTTTCATGGCTGAGCCGGCATCGCCTTCAATTGTTTTTAAAACATCTTCAACCGTTTCAAAGTTTGTAATTAATGAAGTCAGGACATTAGCATTACGCTTTCCGCCGATTTTTTCAAGAATATTTGCGCGATCTATATCTTCTAGGCTATCCCACACCTGAGATAATTCTCGTAAAATCTGAACTGTCGATTTGAATTTCGTATCGTCGACCATGATATCAACTTTTTCATCTGTTAAATGAAGTATTGATTCGCGTAACTCAGACACACTATTAGCCATTCCTTCAGTGCTCTCGCCAGCGTCTTCCGCTTCATCTTTTGCGGCACGAAGAAACATTGTTACTGTCTTGAGTGTTGTACCCACTTTTTCGGGGTCTTGAATAGAACTGTTTGCTGCCGTAATTAATGCGATACTTTCATCAAGAGAGTTGCCTGCCGTGTATAATGCTGATGCTGAGCGGGTGAGCGCCTCACCTATGCCCGTTGATGAAATTGCAAAATTGTTACCAACCTCATTAAGAGCGTCGATAATATCAATAGCATTAGAGGCTTCTATTTCGAAAGCTTTCATTGTCGCTATAATACTTTCTGAAGCAGTTCCTATATCTTCAATACCGTCGCCAACATTTTTATATATTGTAGCCGCGGTCGCAAGCATGTCTGCATCAGACAACGAATAACCGAGCCTAGCAAAATCAGCGGTAGCATTAACATAGTCCGCAACAGATGAACCAAGTGCTTTTGACTTTTCGATTGCGCTGTCTAAAAATCTGTTGTATGCAACCGATGTTTCGTCTGTTACCTTTCTGAGTTCAGTCATTGCTTTGTCGATCTCAGAAACGTTTTCATAAACCGTTCTTAATCCCTGAGCTAATAGCGTTACTGCCGCCATTGCAACAGTAGTACTTATGTGTTTTGTAAATAATTCTTTAACTTTATACCCAAAGCTTTGGCTAACTATGCCGGCCTTGTCCAGTTCGGCTCTAAAATTTTGAACAGCCGACGAAGCCATTTTTGCACCTTTGGCTGTATTTTGAAATCCTGCATACGCATTTCCCGCACTATTTAATGTAAAACTATTTTGTAGTTGCGCGAACGAAGCTTTTAACTCTGCGTTTTTATTTATCTGATCTCCATATAAACGTTTTAAGTTTTCAACAGCTTTTGCTTGTCGCTGAATAGAGCTAAAGCTCTCCATTTCACTAAATGTTAATCCCGAGCGCTTATCTCCAGCTGAAGACATTGATAAATTTCTAATTTCATTAGATAAAGATTTAATTTTTACGCCGCAGTCATCTAATAAAGCAATCTCTTGGTCGCTAACTAACTCTTTGTTTTGCGCCTTTTCAAGAAGCGAATTATATGTTGAGTATGTTGTGTTTAACTCAATCATCTTGGCGTTTAAAGCTGTGGCTCCTGCCGTATTCGATCCTAGCGAGCCATACTGGTAGAATTGCTGAGCTTCGTTATATGCGGAAATTACAGACTTGTCGCCTTTTCCTTCAATATTAGATACTACAGCTTTTTGTTTATTAACAGCGGAAATATATTTTTCTACGGCACTATAATTTTTTGCCCACTGTTTTTCGAGCTGTTCAAGTTGTGATAACTCGCTCTTTGATGGATTACTCAATCCACGAAGACGCTCAATATCGACAACCGATTTTTTCATCTCTGATAAAGCTGTTGCGGCGCCGCGAGCCATTTGTGAGTTTGAATTAATAAAACCCTTACCTAAAGAGTTATATCGTGTTTCTAATTTATCTAATCCTGAAGTTAGATTTCTTGTGTCACAAATCGCACCTAACTGCGTTCTTATAATTTTTAAAGCCGCGGGATCGACTGCAAATTTTAGGTTTGTTATCCCGCGTCTTTCTATTTCATTTACTATATTGTTAATTTGGCTAGCGATAGTTTGTCCAGACTGGCCGGATATACTAAGTCGGATCGTAGCCATG
>JAZSET010000117.1:0-6653 GCA_045531795.1 Eubacteriales bacterium
AATCAAAAATCTGACTACATTTTATAAGTCATTTGACAAATACATTACAACAAACTTCACTGCAGATGATCTTACAAGCAAACTTGATATGATCACACATTACAAGGACTTTGAAAAGGTAATCACTACATATCCCGGCAAGTACATAAACAATTCGGGTTCTTCAGTTTTTGACCCGGATATAAAATCGGCTATTAACGATTATGCCGAGTTCAGATAAGTTAAATCAATTACATTTAATATACAGGAGAAATTAAAAATGAACAACAGCGAAAAGACTATGGAAAAAGTAGTTGCACTTTGTAAAAACCGCGGCTTTGTATATAGTGGCTCGGAAATTTACGGCGGTCTTGCCAACTCGTGGGATTTCGGTCCTCTTGGAGTTGAACTCAAGAACAACATCAAGCGTGCGTGGTGGAAAAAGTTTGTACAGGAATCGCGCTACAATGTCGGACTTGACTCGGCTATTATAATGAATCCCGAAACCTGGGTAGCATCAGGTCATGTTGGCGGCTTCTCTGACCCTCTTATGGACTGTAAGGCTTGTAAGACACGTCACAGAGCCGACAAGCTTGTTGAGGATTATATTGCAGAAAACAATCTTGACATCAATCCTAACGGCTGGTCAAATGATCAGCTTGCTGACTTCATCAGAGAAAAAGGAATTGTATGCCCCTCATGTGGTAAGGCTGACTTTACCGATATCCGTAAGTTTAATCTTATGTTCAAGACATACCAGGGCGTTACAGAGGATAAGACTTCTGAGCTTTATCTCAGACCTGAAACTGCTCAGGGTATATTCGTAAACTTTGCAAATATTGCCCGCACAACACGAAAGAAGCTTCCTTTCGGTGTTGGTCAGATTGGTAAATCATTCAGAAACGAAATTACTCCCGGTAACTTTATCTTCAGAATCAGAGAATTTGAACAGATGGAGCTTGAATTCTTCTGCAAACCGGGTACAGACCTTGAATGGTTTAACTATTGGAAGAATTACTGCGAAAAGTGGCTTTACGATCTCGGTATCAACAAGGATAATCTCAGACTCCGCGACCATTCACCTGAAGAACTCTGCTTCTATTCAAAGGCTACAACTGACTTCGAATATCTCTTCCCGTTTGGTTGGGGTGAACTCTGGGGTGTTGCTGACAGAACTGACTACGACCTTACACAGCACTCAAATCACAGCGGCGAAAAGCTTGATTATTTTGACCCCGAAACTAACGAAAGATATACTCCTTATGTTATAGAGCCCTCTCTTGGTGCAGACCGTGTTACTCTCGCATTCCTCGTTGAAGCATATGACGAAGAAGTGCTTGATGAAAAGGATACACGTGTTGTTATGCACTTCCACCCTGCAATCGCGCCTGTAAAGGCTGCAGTTCTTCCGCTTGCGAAGAAGCTCGGTGACAAAGCTATTGAAGTTTCCGATATCCTTTCAAAGTATTTCAACGTTGAATACGATGAATCCGGCTCCATCGGTAAGCGCTACCGCCGCCAGGACGAAATCGGTACACCTTTCTGCATTACTTACGATTTTGACTCACTTGAAGACGGCTGTGTTACAGTCCGTGACCGTGATACAATGCAACAGGAAAGAATAGCAATAGACAAACTTGTTGAATACATTTCAAAGAAAATCGAATTCTGATATTTAATAATCACTATGCACCCCCAAAAGTCAGACACTTTTGGGGGTGCATATCATTTGTGAGGAGCTGTATTTTATGCTTTCTTTATTATGCTTTTATATGATTCGTGCAACCCAAGAACAGAAACCACAATCAGGAAAATCGAAAGGAGTGATTTAGTATCGGGAACAACTATACCAACGATTGAGCCAACTGATGGAATCAACATTGAAATTCCAATGAAAATAAGCATTAGGAGAAACAATGCCGTGAGTACAGGATTGAGTTTAATCTGCTTTTTCCTGAATATACTCATTTTAGTTCTGACTTCTATTAAGGCTATAAACTGTGTGAGTATAAATGATATAAATGATACACTCGCAAGTTCTGACGGAATGAAATCGTTGCTGAATATACCAACAATTTTGGGGACGAATATAGTCATTGCAGCCCAGAATACTCCGAATAATGCATATTTGAACATATATTTCAGAAATGATGACATATATTCGTTCGACAGTATATAATCATTGTTGGTCTCTTCAGACGGCTTTGTAAAAGCAATAACAAGCACCGCAAGAAAATCGAATGTCAGCCCACCGATCAGTATCTGTATCGGCGAAAGCATTGTAAGTTGGGTAAATACGGAATACAGTACGATAAATAATCTTGCAAACTGAACACTGACAAAATAAGCAAACAAATCCATCAGATTAACATATATCAGTTTCGAAGTAAGAATGCTTTTTTCTATAGATAAAATACCGCCCTCTGTGTGCTTTCTGGAATTTTTCACAGGAATTATCACGTCAGATTTGAATTTAAGCGCATCTGAAGTCTCATCTTTTTTTGATAAACCGCTTTTAACTTTGTTGAGAGGCGTTTTATCCGGAATGTTTGAATATGTATAACCGATATCTGCGCATTCCATCACTGATATATCTGTCAGTGAATCTGCGCAATATGCAACATTATATCCCTTATTTTTCAGCGCAGCGATAACTTTTCTCTGCGATTCGTTTTTCAGTCCCATATACACTGAATAAGAATCAACTGTCTCGTTTAAGTTATCCTCATTCATAACCGAAAGAATTCGTTCATCAAGTATATCGGCGTCTTTTTTGCATATTCCGAGATTTTTCGCAGAAATTATGTCTTCGTTTAAAGACATAGGTGAATTTACAACAAGCTTTATCCCTGATTCCGTAAGCCTGCTTACAGCTTGCGCACAACCGTCAATTAACGGAGATCTCATTACAATAAAACCAATCAAGGTATAATTGTTCTCATTTGATATTTCATAATTTTCAGAAAGAACTGTGCTAATTTTTGAATGCTTAACAGTAATTGCATAAATGCTTGTGTTTGTTTTCTCATACTCACTTATAATAGACAACAGGTTATTCTTTAATGCTCTGTCAATTGGTATGTTGGTTTGTCCTATACAATAAGATGTACACTTATCCAATAGCTTTCGTGCTGCACAGCGCACATACAATATAACATCTGATTTTTCTGTATCAGTATTTGTATCAGCTTCACGTACTACAGAATAACTGTACTGATAATCCGCTGTAGTTTTATGTAAAATCAGCGGATATTTGTTGTTAAGTTCAATATTGTATAAGCCGTATTTCCGCACGCAATCAAGAATTGCATCTTCATCCTGATTGAGTTCTCTGTCAACTGTGCCGGGTGCGGACAAAGTGCCTTTCATATAAACGCCCGTGCTTACCGCGGCACCCTCAAGTAAATATTTAAAGCCGTCGTCTTCCCTGTCGTAGTCGCTGACTCTGTACAGTTGACCGCTTGCATACATTACATCAACGACCTTGTTTTTCTCGGTAAGAAAACCGTCTTTGCGGAAAATCACACAGTTTATATCTTTAAGCTTTTCTATTGAGTTTATGTTTTTCAGAATTACGCTGCTATGGTGCTTTTGTTTGTTAGTTCTCGCGCCAAAAAGTCCGCAGGCAACTATGATATAGCCGAATGCAGTGTAAAACTCGGTCATGGCCGCAACGGCAAGCGACATACCGCCGATAAATATTTCATATATGCCGCGATTATTTAGACCTGTAATTATTTCAAGAAACATAAGTACGAAAACCATAACAAGCATCAGCATACTGATTTTTGAACCATAGTTTCTAAGCATCGCAAATATATTTAAATTGTCCTGTTCAATATTTAACAACGAATTGTTCGTGAGAGATACAAGAGTTTTATCCCCTGTTTCCACAACGATTGCCCTTGCTGTTCCTTTCAGAACAACTGAAGAAGCAAAAACCATATTGAACATATTTTCATTGGAATCGTTATCGGGTGATACATTCTGCGGACTCTTTCTTACCGGTGATTTATTTCCTGTAATACCGCTTTCGGAAACAAAAAATCCCTCAGCACCGATAATTCTCGCATCAGCCGGTACAATATCACCGGATTTCAGGTAAATAAGATCACCTTTTACAAGTGAGTTCATTGATACAAGATAAAGGTGACCGTCTCTTATTACTTTAGCTCCCGGTAACGAGTATTCACCCATCCCCTCAAGAACACGGTGCGCTTTTATATAAGTAAAAATAACTACAAGAGAATTTACAAGTATTATTCCTGCAATTACATAAGCAATAACAGTGTTTTGAAACACTGCTGAAATCAGTGCCGCAAGTACAAGGATTACGGCAGTTGAATCAGAGAAAATTTCCTTTAAATATGAGGAAAAACTGCCGTGAGGAAGTCTGAAAACATAGTTACCTCCATCCCTCTTGCGTCGATTAGCCGCTGCTTTTTTGGAAAGTCCGTTAACGGCACTTGTTGACAATTCCTTTTCGAGCTCAGGTTCGCTCATTTCAAACCATCTTTTATTCATTGTTGCTCCTGCAAATTCAAATCCAAGTCTAAGAATTCCGTTGTGGATGCTACGATATATTCGGCTTTGTGCTTTTGGAGTTCTCCGTCCGCTGCCGCTCCCCACAAAACGCCTACACCGGAAATCCCAGCTTCGTGGGCGCCATCGATATCATATTTTCTGTCACCAATCATTAAAACTAAAGGATCTGAATCTTTCTCCTTGATTTCAGTAAGTGCGCTTGTAATCAGGTCAAACTTGGTAAGACTTCCCTCTTTAAGTCCGGGTGAATATATACCTTTGAACAAATCCGAAATACCGTGCATCTCAAGTATGATTTTTATAAAGCAATCGGGTTTAGAAGATACTATATACAAGTTGACATTGCGTTCTTTTAGCGTACAAAGCATATCCTTAATTCCCGGATACAACTCGTTTTCAAGTACACCTGTTTTATTATAGTAGTCCCTAAATGTTTTTATGGCAAGGTGTAGACCTGATTCATCTCCGGGAAAATATGGAGACAAAGCCTCATTAAGAGGTGGCCCGATAAATAACGGCTCCATTTCTTCGGGCGTTAACTTGATTTTTACATCAAGTTCGTTGAACATATATTCTATTCCGTTAAGTATGCCTCTTTTGGTATCACAAAGGGTACCGTCAAAATCAAACAGATAATGCTTCATCATTATTCTCCATTTTTCGTACTAATTAGATTATACTTTATATTTAACTTACTGTCAATGGATACTTTAGAAATTAAATTTATGGACAATTTTGCCAAATTTGCAAGTGTTAATTGTGCATATATAACAAATCGAACAAATGTTCGCAAAAACTATTGACAACCGAACATTTGTTTGGTATAATAAAGTCAAAGAAGAACAAGTGTTCGTTTATGAGGTGATAATATGACAGCAATAAATAAAATAAACTATTACAAAACAAATATGTACCGTTCAAACAGGAACAACTCAATAATAGGTATGGCAGCAAAGGCTCTCGGGGCTGACAGCAGCAGTATTTTATCTCTGCTTTCGCGTCTTTTAGAGCTCCACGAAAGCAACGTGCCGACTCTCGTAGAAATCAGCGGTATTGAAAACGGCTATCTCTCAAACAAAGGCCGTGTAGACAGACTTTTTAAGTTCCTTTCATTTTTTTCAAGACACCATAAGAAAGTAAAGTTTGCCGTTATGGTAGGTAATGTAAGATATATGCTTTGATAAACAAGGCACTTCGTCTGAAGTGCCTTGTTTTTATAATAAATTATTTAAAATTTCTTCTATTTCCTCATAGCTCTCTGCTGTATTTAACCGCCCTCTGAGAGATGCACTTCCGTACATTCCTTTGGTGTAATGTGCAATATGTTTTCTTGATTCGCAAACACCGGTTTTGACTCCTTTTTCTGAAATCATGAGGCGGATATGCCTGAGTGCTGTCGAGATAATTTCATCTTTTTGTGGTGGATTATAAGAGTATCCGTTAAGTATTGCATCAATCTCTTCAAATATCCAGGGGTTACCCATTGCACCTCTTGCAATCATAACTCCATCTGCACCTGTTTCACTCAACATTGATACTGCGTCATTTGCGCACATAATACCACCGTTAGCAAATACCGGTATTTTAACATTATCCTTTACCGCTTTAATTATGTCACGTCTCACATTTGAAATATACATTTCAGATCGTGTTCTGCCGTGCACACAAATCATAGATGCACCGTTGTATTCACATATTTTTGCAATTTCAACTGCATTGATTGAATTTTCGTCCCATCCGGCTCTGATTTTTACTGTTACAGGAAGTGACTGAGCATCAACGCACTCTCTTACGATTCTGCCCACAAGCTCAGGATTTCTCATAAGAGCACTTCCCTCGTTGTTTGACACTATTTTGTTTACGGGGCAGCCCATATTTATATCAATAGCTACAGGAATTTTAGAACCTAAATTATGCTCGTAATTGTTTTCGCAAAGGCTCATTGCTGCCTCTTTCATAATTTCAGGCTCGCTTCCGAAAATCTGAACCGCTGTATCAGGCTCACTCGGCCTTATATAAGCAAGTTCAGCTGTTTTTTTATCTTTATAATGCATTGCCTTTGCAGAGACCATTTCAGTAACAGAATACTTCATTTTATGTTCAGCACATATTTTTCTGAATGAATAGTC
>JAZSET010000141.1:0-2649 GCA_045531795.1 Eubacteriales bacterium
GATATTTTTCGTGTTCGGTTTCGATGCTTACTTCAATTTTCATTCCGAAAATATCAAGTGCAACGGCTTCCATAGTCTTTGCGGTGCGGGAAATATTAAGAAGGTCAATGCCACCGTCGCCAAAACCGATTTTTATTGAAAGAAGCTTGTTTTCATAAGTATAAGCATAGTCGAAAAAGAAGCCCTGTGCAAGTGCTCCGCGTCTTTCGGAAAAGAATATCACAAGGTCAACGGATTCTCTTGAACCGAAAAGGTCAGCAGGGAAATGAGGCTTAAGATAAACGGCAGTAACAGCATAAGCCTTTTTGATTCCGGCTTCAAGACTTTCAATGTCTTTGGGCTTTACTAAAGAATCGTGAAAGCTTTCAATTGCAATTCTGTTGTTTTCAGTGTCGCATTTAATGACCTGATTATATATGGTATCAAGAGTCTTTGACTGAGATGAGTCAGGAGTAAACCTTTGTAATCGTTCTCTTAATGATTTAGCCATTTTATATTCCTACATCTTTTCAATTTCTTTAATAAGTGTTTCAATAACAAGCTCTTCGGGTATCTTTTTGATTATCTCACCCTTTTTAAAGAGCAGAGCCTCACCCCGGCCTCCGGCAATTCCGATATCCGCTTCTCTTGCTTCACCGGGACCGTTTACGACACAGCCCATAAGAGCAACTGTCAGAGGACGGTTTACCTTTATGCTGTCTATTTTATCTTCAAACTCGTGAACGAGGTCGATAAGACCAATTTGCGTTCTTCCGCAGGTTGGGCAGGAGACGACATTTATGGTGTTTTTGCCCGTCATTCCCAAAGCCCTGAGAAGTGCCTTTGCACTTTTCACTTCAAGCAGCGGGTCAGCAGTAAGGGATATGCGGATAGTGTCACCGATTCCGTCACATAAAAGACTGCCGATACCGGCTGATGATTTTATAAGTCCCTGAGTTTCGGTACCTGCTTCTGTGACGCCGAGATGAAGCGGATAATCACTTTTCTGTGAAAGCAAACGGTTTGCCGCAATCATCGTCTGAACAGACGAACTTTTTACTGATAAAACAATATTGTCAAAGTCGAATTTTTCAAGCAGGGAAGCGTGATAGAGCGCGCTTTCAGCAAGAGCCTCTGCAGTCGGAGAGCCGTATTTTGCAAGTAAGCTCTTTTCAAGAGAGCCCGAATTTACGCCAATTCTTATAGGTATATTCTTTTGCCTGCAGATATCTGCAACTGCACGCACCTTATCGTCACTTCCGATATTACCGGGATTGATACGGATTTTGTCAACACCTGCATTTGCACATTCAATGGCAATACGGTAGTCAAAATGAATGTCTGCAACAAGAGGGACTTTTATCCCCGAATTCTTCAGCTTGTATATGGTGTCAACACATGACAGGTCGGGTACAGCAAGACGCACAATGTCACAGCCCTCTCTTTCAAGGGCTGTTACCTGCTTTAAGCAGGCATCAAAATCGTGTGTGTCCGTGTTGGTCATAGACTGTATGAGTATTCCCGCGCCGCCGCCGATAACAGTGCTTCCGATTTTTACTTTTTTAGTCATCTTAAAAATTCCTCAGATTATTTCATAAATAGCTTTGAAATGTCCTTGTAGGTTACAAATGCCATAAGCATCATAAGCAGAACAATTCCTGCTGCATGGATTTTTGCCTCAAGCTCGGGGTCAACAGGGCGTTTTCTCAGTGCCTCAACAATTAAGAAGAGAAGTCTGCCGCCGTCAAGTGCAGGCAGGGGCAAAAGATTAAATATACCGAGATTCATTGAAATCACAACAATCAGATATAAAACACCGCTTATACCGGTAGTCTTTGCCGTGTCGCTTATAACCTCTGTAACGCCGACAGGACCGGAGATTGCCTCAATTCCGTATCTTCCGCAAATGAGGTCGATAAGAGACTCCCATATCATTTCAACCGTGGCAACTGATCTGAAAAACGAGTGTTTTATAACACTTGCAAATGTCTTTGCCTCGGGAATTACATAAAAGTCGGCAGAGGCATAAAGAATACCGCTGTTTGTAAAACTCGGGAAGCTTACATCATTTACAACAACCTTTTCACCTGCGCGCTTAACAGTAATATCTATAGGGTGAGTTCCGTTACGCATAATTTCATATACAAGGTCGTTGGCAACGTGAACACTCTCGTCACCGACTCTTATAATTGTGTCGCCAATCATAAGACCGGAGTCATCGCTTACAGCATTGTCAGCAAAGCCGTGAACGGTAGTTGAGCCGAGTGCATCTGATGACAAAACCACAACGGTCATTATAACAACACCGAGCAAAAAGTTCATAAAAGCTCCGGCAAAAACAACTACCATTCTTTTAAAAACATTTTTGTTGCACAGTGCATTCGGGTCGTCTGAAGTGCCGTTTTCACCGGGCATAGAAACATATCCGCCGATAGGGAAGAGACGGAATGAGTAGCGCGTACCGCTTTTCTTTGATACGCGCGAAAAAAGCTTTGGGCCCATACCTATAGCAAATTCCTCAACTGTGACACCGAACTTCCGTGCGGCTATAAAATGACCAAGCTCATGGATAAATATAAGCATTGAAAAAATCAGTATAGCAATAATAACTGTTGCGACTGTGATAAGAATCAACTCCTATAATGTAATAATCAAATCTTAATTTTTTCT
>JAZSET010000128.1:0-6212 GCA_045531795.1 Eubacteriales bacterium
ATATTTCACGCGCCGCAGGCGTATTTCAAGTTTCGCCAAAACTTCTCACTTGCCGTAGGCAAATTTCAATGAAAAAAGCATCGACATAGTCGATGCTTTTTTCTATGGGGTGAGATATCGGATTCGAACCGACGGCCTTCAGGGCCACAACCTGACGCTCTAACCAACTGAGCTAATCCCACCATATGGCGTACCTTGAGGGACTCGAACCCCCGACCTACTGCTTAGAAGGCAGTTGCTCTATCCAGCTGAGCTAAAGGTACACATTTTGGTCAACGCAAGATATTATACCATATACTAAAGTGCTTGTCAAGTGTTTTTTTTACTTTTTTTGAGATTTTTAATTGCACATAAAAAGTGAGTGTTTATAACCGACACAGAGGGGTTATTAAGGCTCCCTCCGGGAGGGAGCTGGCGCCGTAGGCGACTGAGGGAGAGTGCGCTGCTTGAAGTTAGCACAGATAAAAGTCCCGCAGGCTCCTTCCACCGCTAACGCGCGAACCCCCAAAGCTCGACAAGCTCGCTTCGGGGAACTCCGCCGCGGTCCCCCTCCCTCTTGGAGGGAGGCTTTTACATCAACTGTTCTTTTATCAGTGTCAGAATGTCGTCTTTTACTGCGATATTGTTTTTATCAAGCGCAGATTCTATTTTGGTGCAGTCAAATCTCACACCCGAAAGTGCTGACTCGATTTTTTCTGCAAGTTCGGGATCCATAGCATCGGTATAGGCTTTTACGCCTGCGATTACGCCTTTTTCAACGTTTATGTTTATATCAATACCGCCCCAGTCAAATCGTGCACCTGCCGACATCTCAAAGGGCAGAGAAGAACCGTATACAAAGTCCCAGTCTGAAAAAGGCGACTCATTTACTTTTATATTATCGGAAATTATATCCTTTTTTTCGGCATTTATGCCGTATACTTCTTCAAAGGCTCTGATGAGGTACTTTTTCATCAGATCAACGGTGATGTACGGTGCAAATTCAATAAGATTTGCCACTCTTGACTTTACCGACTTAACACCCTTTGAAATAAACTTTTCTTTCTTTGGCGAAAGGTATTTTGAAAGCCGTTCTAAGTCGCTGTTTATAAGGATTGTGCCGTGATGATATGAGTGTCCGTGCGAATTTAAAAAGGCGTTGCCCGAAAACTTTTTGCCCTCAACCAAAAGGTCATTTCTACCCGATTTTTCCGCCTCAATTCCTGCATAACTGCAGGCTTTTTTTATTACCTCGATATTTTTGTCAATGCTGTAATTTTCGCTTGACGAAATAAAGGTAAAATTGAGGTTTCCGACGTCGTGGTAGACCGCACCGCCGCCCGAAAGTCTGCGTGCAAGTCTGACGCCGTCAGCTTCCATATTGCTGACACGGCATTCCGCCCAGGCGTGCTGATTTTTGCCTATAACAACCGTGTCCTTGTTCTGCCAGAGGTAGAGTATGCCTGTGGAGTCGTCAACGCTGTCAAAAAGAGCTTTTTCAACCGCCAGATTATAGTATGGATCAAAGCTTGCCGATTCATATACTAAAAGCCTCTCTGTCACAAAATCACCTCTTTCCCCGTTTATGATATTGTAAACCAAAATGCGCAAATAGTCAAGTAGCGGTATATATATAAATATAATAAAAATTTTCAAAACTGTTGACTCGACACTTTTATTGTGCTACAATAACTGTGTATGAAATTTTTAGGAGGCGATATTTTGGCAAAAGCTGTTATTATGCCCAAAGCCGGTATTACTGTAGAAAGCTGTATTATCGGTACCTGGGAAAAGAAGGTTGGCGACTCGGTAAAGGTCGGAGATATACTTTTCTCCTATGAAACCGACAAGGCAAGCTTCGAATGTGAATCAACCGAAGAGGGTACATTGCTTGAAATTTTCTATAATGACGGTGATGAAGTACCTTGTCTTGTAAACGTATGTGCAGTAGGTAATCCCGGCGAGGACTGCTCAGCACTCCGTCCCCAGGGCGGAGCAGAAGCTCCTGCAGCAGAGGCAGCACCTGCACCTGCGGAAGCACCCAAGGCAGAGCCTGCAGTTGAGGCAGTAGCGGTGGCTCCTGCGGCAGCAAATGCAACAGGTGCAATTTCTCCCAGAGCGAGAAAACTTGCAGAAAGAGCAGGTGTTGATGCATCTCTTGCAAATGCAACAGGCCCGAGCGGCAGAATTATCGAGCGTGATGTCAGGGCACTTATGGACAACCCTGCAGCAGCAAAGGCGGCAGCAGTTGAAGCGGCACCTGCCACAATGGCAGTAGCAGATGAAGAATACACAGACGTAAAGTTCAGCGGTATCCGCAGAGCAATAAGCAAGTCTATGCACACATCTCTCTCCACAATGGCTCAGCTTACACACAACACATCTTTCGATGCAACTGCAATCCTTGCATACAGAAAGCTTCTCAAGAACTCCGAGGGCGAAACAGCAGGTATCACACTTGGCGATATCGTTCTCTATGCAGTTTCGAGAACACTGTTAAATCATCCCGACCTCAACGCAAATATGCTTGACGACAACAATATCCGTTTGTTCAAGCACGTAAATCTCGGCGTTGCGGTAGACACACCCCGCGGACTTATGGTACCTACCATTTTCCACGCAGACGAAATGAGCCTTCTTGAAATATCAAAGGCAGTTAAGACTCTTGCTGCAGAGTGCAGAGAGGGAAGTATCAGCCCCGATAAGCTTACAGGCGGAAGCTTCACAGTTTCAAACCTCGGTAATCTCGGCGTTGAATCCTTTACTCCCGTAATCAATCCTCCGCAGACAGGTATTCTCGGTGTTTGCACAACAGTAGACAGAGTGAAGAAAGGCGCAGACGGAAGCCTTCAGGTATATCCTGCAATGGGACTTTCACTTACATATGATCACCGTGCAGTAGACGGCTCACCGGCAGCTCGTTTCCAGAAAGAGCTTTGTCAGAATCTTGAAAACTTCACAACTCTTCTTGCGAAGTAAAAATTTGAAAGCAGGAAATACATAATGGAAATTTTTGACGTATTGGTGCTTGGCGGAGGCCCCGGTGGCTACCTCTGTGCCGAGCGTGCCGCACAGAACGGACTTAAGGCGGCAGTATTTGAAAAAAAGGCTCTCGGCGGAACTTGTCTTAACGAGGGCTGCATCCCCACCAAAACACTTCTCAATTCCTCAAAGATGTACCGTCACGCAAAGGAAAGCGAAGCTTTCGGTGTAACGGCTACAGGCGTCAGCTATGACCACGCAAAGGTAATCGAGAGAAAAGACAAGGTAGTAAAGACACTTGTATCAGGTGTCGGTGCTACAATGAAAGCAAACAAGGTAACAGTTATTTCCGCAAACGGTGTAATTAAGGGCCGCAGTGAAAATGGCTTTGCAATTGAAGCAGACGGAGTAGTTTACGAGGGTAAGAGACTTGTAATCGCATCCGGCTCTGAAACAGTTGTACCTCCTGTACCCGGACTCAAGGAGGGACTTGAATCAGGCTTTGTTGTAACAAACAGAGAAGTGCTCGATGAAAAGACTCTTCCCAAAAACCTCGTTGCAATCGGCGGTGGTGTAATCGGTCTTGAAATGGCTTATTACTTCGCATCAGTTGGTGTAAATGTAACAGTTATCGAAATGATGCCCAAGATAGCGGGCGCAACAGATCCCGAAATCTGCAAGGTGCTTACAGACGCTTTTGAAAAGCGCGGAATGGTATTCAAGCTTTCATCAAAGGTGCTTGAAGTTAAAAAGGACAGCGTAATTTACGAAGAAAACGGCGAAAAGAAAGAAATCAAGTGCGATAAGGTTCTATTGTCAGCAGGAAGAAAGCCTTCAACTGCAAATATCGGTATTGAAACACTCGGACTTGATATGGACAGAGCCGCAATAAAGACTGACCGTCACCTTTGCACAAATGTAGCAAATGTTTACGCAATCGGTGACTGCAACGGTAAGCTTATGCTTGCTCACACAGCATACAGAGAAGCAGAGGTTGCAGTAAATCATATGATAGGTAAGACTGACGAAATGCGCTATGATGTAATTCCGTCTGTAATCTACACAGACCCCGAGGTTGCAAGTGTAGGCTATAGTAAGGAAGCGGCTGAAGAAAAGGGTATGAAAGTCAAGGAAGTAAAGCTTCCTATGTCATATGCCGGCAGATATTTAGCCGAAACAGAGGGCGGAAAGGGCTTTATAAAGCTTGTTGTTGACACAGATAAGAAGCGCCTTGTAGGCTGCCATATGGTAGGCTCCTACGCATCTGAAATCATTATGACAGTAACAATGATGATTGACACCGAACTTACACCCCAGAGACTTCAGAAGCTTGTATTCCCGCATCCTACAGTAGTAGAAATTATAAGAGAAGCTATTTTCCATATATAAGGAGGAAATATAAAAATGCCAAAGAGTTTATTTGTAGATCCTGCCGAAACGCTGGCGGCGGGCAAAATTAAGTTTAAGGACATTCCCGTAAACACCTATAAAAAGACAGTAGCTGACGAGCGCAAGAAGTTCGGTGACGAAAATCTTGTCCGTATCTACCGTGATATCGCTGTACTCCGTGAATTTGAGTCAATGCTTAATCAGATTAAGACTCAGGGACTTTACAACGGTATCGAAACTACATATCCCGGTCCTGCACACCTTTCAATAGGTCAGGAAGCAGCGGCAGTAGGTCAGGCGTATCTCCTTGACCAGAACGACTTTTCATTCGGTTCACACAGAAGCCACTCTGAAATCCTTGCTAAGGCACTTTCCTGCATAAACAAGCTTTCAGAACAGGAGCTTATGACAATAATGGAGGGCTTCCTCGGTGGTTCTGCACTCAGAGCAACAGAGAAGCTCGGACCTGTAAGCGATGTTAAGGAACTTGCAATCCGCTTCATTCTTTACGGAACACTTTCCGAAATATTTGCCCGTGAAACAGGCTTCCACAAGGGTATGGGCGGTTCAATGCACGCATTCTTCTTACCCTTCGGTATTTACCCCAACAACGCAATCGTTGGCGGTTCTGCTGCTATCTCCACAGGTGCTGCACTCTTTAAGAAGATCAACGGCAAGCAGGGTATAGTAGTATGCAACTCAGGTGACGGCTCTATGGCACGCGGTCCTGTATGGGAAGCAATGAACTTTGCTGCTATGGACCAGTTCCACACACTCTGGGAAAACAACAAGGGCGGTATGCCGATCCTTTATAACGTATTCAACAACTCCTACGGTATGGGCGACCAGACACGTGGTGAAACAATGGGTTATGATATGCTTGCGCGTATCGGTTCAGGTATCAGCCCCACACAGTTCCACGCAGAAAGAATAGACGGCTTCAATCCTCTTGCTGTAATTGACGCAATGGAAAGAAAGCTCAAGATTCTTCGTGCAGGCGAGGGCCCCGTTCTTCTCGATACTCTCACATACCGTTATTCAGGTCACTCCACATCTGACCAGAACGCATACCGTACAAAGGAAGAAATCGACGCTTGGCGTGAAATAGACCCCATCATCACATACAGAAAGGGTCTTATCGATGCAGGCGTATCGACAGATGCAAAGCTTGATGATATCCTTGCTGAAACAACAGAGCGTATGACAATGATCTGCAAGGCAGCATCTGACCCTGAAGTAAGCCCCTATGTAAACTTCAAGAAGGATCCTGCAGTTGTTGAAAGACTTATGTACTCAAACGAAAAGGTAGAAAAGTTTGATGATCGTGAGCCTCTTGTAAATATGCCTCTTAATGAAGTTCCTGCATACAAGAAGATCAAGGAAAAGGAAAGATGCCCGATCGTTGACGGCAAGCCCGTTTCCAAGATGAAGCTCTATAATCTCCGTGACGCTCTCTCTGAGGTTATTTATGACCGTTTCTACGAAGATCCTACCCTTATTGCATACGGTGAAGACTGCCGTGACTGGGGCGGAGCATTCGCAGTTTACAGAGGTATGATGGATGCAATTCCTCACGAAAGACTCTTCAATTCACCTATCGCCGAAGCAGCTATCGTAGGTACAGCAGTTGGTTACGCACTTTCAGGCGGCCGTGCACTTGTTGAACTTATGTACGCAGACTTTATCGGATGTGCAGGTGACGAAATATTCAACCAGATGTCCAAGTGGCAGGCAATGAGTGCCGGCATTCTCAAGATGCCCGTAGTACTCAGAGTATCTGTTGGTTCTAAGTATGGCGCACAGCACAGCCAGGACTGGACAGCACTTTGTGCTCACATTCCCGGACTTAAGGTTTGCTTCCC
>JAZSET010000071.1:0-6584 GCA_045531795.1 Eubacteriales bacterium
GGTGTCAATTACCGTTCTTTTTTTGCCGGCATTATTTTCTTCTGCCCTCTTTTCAATTACTATTTCATTTATGGATTTAGCATTAAACACTTCCGTAAATATATAGCTTACCGCAACAACAATAATCACGGGCAAAACATTTTCAGTGCATGACAGCACCTCAAGAGAAAACATTATTGCAGTAAGCGGCATTTTCATCATACTTGCAATACAGGCACCAACGCCAAGAGATATGATCAGTGAATAATAGTCTGTGCCGAGTCCAAGCGAAATCAAAACATTTCCGGTGATTGATGCAAGGGCTGCGCCAATTGCCATTATCGGTAAGAACAGTCCTCCGGTAATACCACTTATATTTGCACTGAGAGTCAGAATAGTTCTTACAATCAGGATAAGCACAAGCATCAATACACCCGGTGATTTCACAAACAATTCTTCAGCGAAATGATGGCCTGTTGAGACAAAACTTCCGGAACCAATACCAAGTATAACAGACAACGCAAATACTGCAAAAATTTTATACTGCCGGTACTTTTTATTCGGAATTTTCTTTAATATTCTGCTCAGAAGATTATAGCAGCGCAAAAACAGTACCGAGAACAGTCCGAAGACTACGCCTACCACAACAGGAATCCACAGCTGTTCATAATCAAGTACTGCAAGAGTTCGGGGCGCAAATAATTTTTCGCTGATACCCAAAACAGGTGATAATGCTTTTGAGAGAGTCTGCGCGGTAATTACCGATACAGATGCTACTGTAAATATCATCGGAGATATCTTTTGATGTGCTTCCTCTATTGCAAACAATACTCCCGATATGGGAGCTCCGGTTGCAACGGAAAAGCCGGCACACGCACCGCCTGTCATTGAATATCTGTCCCAGGCCTTGTGCTTTTTAAGATGTCCCGCCAGGCAGCCTCTTCCGATTACCGTACCCATCTGTACGGCAGGACCCTCTGTTCCGAGAGGTACACCGATTAAGAAACTTACAAGCGAAAGAAAAAATGTTCCCACAAGATTCTGAAACCATCTGAAATTTATTTCTCCGCGAAGTATACCGATTGATGTCGGTATTCCGCCGCCTTTAAGTCCGTGATACCTTTTATATACCTGTGAAAACATAAGTGCTGCAACAAACAATCCGGCTAATACAACGGGAAGAATATACAAGTGCTCCCGTAAAAAGTCAATTCCCTTTGAATTTAAGGCGGTTATATGCTTTGCGCATAACTTAAACAGTGTCACGACCAATGCAGTAAATACTCCGGTTATGATACCGAATACCACTGAAGGATATATGAAGTTTTTTAAGTGATTTTTGTATTCTTTAATTCTGCCAAACATAATATTTCTCCTTGAACGTCAACGTTTGATATTATACGACAGTCAAAAAGTTTTGTCAATAGATAAAATCACCCTGCAACGCGTTGCAGGGTGATTTTTTATAATCCGAGATATTCTGAATATTCGTCAAGTGTTAAGGACAGTGCATTCATTCTGACAGCGTGATATCTGCCTACAAATCTGAACTGTTCCGGTGAATACGGATGTCCCGTTATATCGGTTTTATTTATAGGATATCTGAGTACAAAACCGAATTTATATGAATTGTCACAGAGCCACGCAAAGGCTGTACTTGTTGAAAACTGTCCGCTTGTTGTCAGGGCAAAATCAACTGCAAGTCCGGTCTGGTGCTCATCAGTGCCCGGTACCGATACTGTTGCCGCTGCGTATCTGTTTGCCTGTTCTTTTCCAAGCAGATTCACATATTCATCAACTACCGCATTATATGCCGTCAGTGATTCATCATAGCTTACATAAGCTCTCGACACGGTAAGCCCTGAAATTCCGCAGGCTGATGCCTCTTTCATCATAGCCTCAAATGCTTTGGCGGCATACTCCTTGAGATACATTCCGTCTCCGTATTTTATCAGTGAAAGTCCGGTAGGAATATAGTCGGAACTTAATTTGTTTTCTTCATTTACAAGTGTCAGGAATTCTGTTGTACTGCCGGGATTCATATATTCTTCATATGCCGAGACATTTGAATAGAATTCAAAGGTTGGTACCGCTACGGCAGAGTCGTTTTCCGGAATTGATGCACTGATCACAGGGGCTTTCAGAACAAATGACACTTCCTCATACGAAGGATCCTTGCCGTCAGCAATTTCACCCTCTGCATTCACGGGATTCAGCAGTATTTTTCCGAGATTTACTGTTTTTTTGCCTGTATCCTTTTTGATATTAAAGCCTAAAATATACCTTTCAACAAAACTTTCGCATACATATAAGTCACCGTTCTTATAAAAAGCGGGAGCCTCTGTACGAACCAAGACATCATTGACATATGCTTTGTCAGAGCCCGGTGAAAATGAAACTGTTTCACTTTCAAGTCCTTTTACGACATATTTCATATCATCAATGCTTCCGACCATTGCAAAGCCGAAAAATTCCGCTATTTTAGAAAAGTTCAGGAATCTTGTGCCGCTTTCATCGGCAATACTTCCCTTTTCCACTTCAATACTGTTGTCATATGTGGAAAGGTTAAGGGTATAATCATCCAAATCAGGACTTTTGTGTGCGGTCAATGAAATAAAGAAAATTGAAGAAAATACAAGCAAAAGGACTAAGAATGTTATAGCGAAAAGTACCAATGCAGATTTTACAAGTTCAATGCGGGCTTTTTTCTGCTGACTTCTTTTGATTCTTTCTCCCCTTATGATTCTTGCTCTTTCTTCTCTTGTAAGTTTTACAGGAGCATTTTGCTGATTTTTCTGTTGTTCGGAAATTTTATTTTCAGTGGGTGTAACTTTCTTTCTGACTGCATTTCTGTTAACACGCACATTCTGTACCGGCATTTTCTGAACCGGTGCTTTTTTTACGTCATTTCTGCTTACGCTGTTTTGCCTGCGTTGTAAATTCTGAGGAGCTTTGTTATTTTGTTCCACTCTATCACCGCCGTTTTGGTATTATCCTTATTGTTCTACACAATATGATAGCATATACAACGCGAAATGTAAATAGTATTTTAATTTTTTACACATCAGGTTTTTGTAATGGTTATCGTCTTGCATACAGGACAGGTTGCTCTGATTTCGCCCTTTCCTTTCGGAACTCTCAGGACATTATGACAGGTAGGGCACTGAAAATACCGGTGAGTTTTTCTGTCCCTGATTTTATTTTTCATAAGGTCTGTGCGCTTTTTAAGAACATTTTTAATATTTAAAAACTTTCGGTTTTCTTCACTGCGTTTAAATGTATTCCTTGAAAGAAATCTGAATACCTCCCAAAGAATCAGCACATAAGATATGATAATTCCTTCTGAGAAGAAAAGTGAAGATAAAAATGTTATTATCATTGATGCAATAAGCAGCACCATACCGAGCTTGTCTATTCCGTACCTTCCGTACATAAAGCGTCTGAATCGTTCTCCCATAAAACCCTTGCCTTTCAAAAATACAGGTATTTAGCAAAATAATTATACAAAACAATTTAGACAAAATTCATAAAAATTTGTAAACAATTTTGAAGTCACAGAATATAATTCAAAAAAATAATATTCTCTACTTGCATTTTTCTGAATTTGTGTTATAATTATATTTAATCTGTCTGCACTGCAGGCACTATCACAAAAATCACATTGAAAGGACAAGCAAAATGTCAAACGAATGCACACATGATTGTTCGAGCTGTTCAGCTAACTGCTCGTCAAGAAAACCCGACAGTTTAATAGAAAAGCCACACGAGCTTTCAAATATAAAAAAGGTAATCGGCATTGTCAGCGGTAAGGGCGGTGTCGGCAAATCTGCCGTTACTTCCATGCTCGCTGTTACTACAAAACGTCTCGGCTTTAAAACAGCCATTCTCGATGCCGACATTACAGGTCCCTCTATCCCCAAGATTTTCGCTTTGAACGGCGAAGTTACAGGCGATGGAAACGGCGGTATATTTCCTCTCAGCACCAAAACCGGTATTGAGGTAATGAGCGTTAACTTGCTTTTATCCGACAAGGAAACTCCCGTTTTGTGGAGAGGTCCCGTAATTGCAGGAACTGTCAAGCAGTTCTGGACCGATGTTATCTGGAATGATGTAGACTATATGTATATTGATATGCCTCCCGGAACAGGTGATGTTCCGCTTACCGTATTCCAGTCCATCCCGCTTGACGGCATTGTTATCGTAACAAGTCCTCAGGAGCTTTCAAATATGATTGTTTCCAAGGCTGTTAATATGGCTAATATGATGAATATTCCCGTACTTGGAATTATCGAAAATATGAGCTACTACAAGTGTCCCGACTGCGGAAAAGAATACAAGGTATTCGGTGAAAGCCACGTTGAGGAGACTGCTCAGAAATTCGGCATTCCCGTTCTTGCTAAAATACCGATTGACCCGAGGCTTGCTGCTCTCTCCGACAAGGGTATGCTTGAGCTTATGGAAAATGATTATCTTGATGCGGCTTTTGCCGAAATAGAAAAGGCATAAATTTAAAGGGCTGCCGCATTGCGACAGCCCTGTAGTTTACTTTATAATGCCATATCTTGTCAGAACATTTTTTAAATATTTAAGCTTGTTTGTATCAAGCTCACATAATGGTAATCTCATCTGATCGGAGCATAGCCCCATAAGACAAGCGGCTGTTTTTACGGGTATTGGATTAACTTCAAAAAACATTGCTTCAATGAGAGTTAAAAGTTCCTTTTGGATTTTTGCGCTTATTTCTGTGTGACCACTAAAGAACTCATCGCACATTTCAGCTACCTGTTTCGGGATTATATTGGAAACAACCGACACAACCCCCATTCCGCCAAGTGCCATTACGGGCAGTGCCATATCATCGTTGCCGCTGTAGACACAGAGCTTTTTGCAATTTTCAAGTATTTTTGCAACAGTTACAATATTTCCGCTTGCTTCTTTAACGCCTGCGATATTTTCGTGAGCTTCAAGCTCCTTATACACATCAAGCGGAATGTCAACTCCCGTTCTTGACGGCACATTATACAGTATCACGGGGATTTTTACACTATCGGCAATTTTTTCAAAGCTTTTAACAAGGCCCAGCTTACTCGCTTTATTATAGTACGGTGTAACCGTCATTACGGCGTCTGCACCACAGTCTGATGCAAATGCTGAAAGCTCACGGGCTTTCTCTATATTGTTACATCCCGTGCCTGCAATAAGCGGAATCCTTTTGTTTGCTTTTTTTACTGCGAATTCTATTATATCCCGTCTTTCATCATCGCTTAAAGTGGCGCTTTCCCCGGTTGTTCCGCAAACAACAATGGCATTTGCTCCCTCTTTTATCTGAAATTCTATCAGTCGTTCCAGACTTTCAAAATCAACACTGTCACCAACAAACGGTGTTATCAGTGCTGTAGCACAGCCTTTAAAAACAGTTTTCTTTTCTAAGCACATATGTAAACCTTTCTAAGTTATATTTTGGAGATAAAAATGATTAACAACAAGCGTATTCCCTCAGATTTGTCAACTCACGACTTCTATTATGATTTGCCCGAAGAACTTATCGCTCAGACTCCCGAAAAAAAGCGTGACAATTCACGGCTTATGGTTATTAACAGGGGTGAGGGCAGTATTACTCACAGAATCTTTCACGACATAATTGATTATCTCGATGAAAAGGATGTTCTTGTAATCAACAACTCAAAAGTAATACCCGCCCGTATGTTTGGTAAAAAAGACGGTACGGGTGCCGAAATCGAAATTGTTATGCTCCGTGCAAGAGGCCTTGACACCTGGGAAACTCTGGTAAGGCCCGGCAAAAAATGCAAGCCCGGTACTGTTATTATATTCTCAGACGGACTCTTGCGTGCAACAGTTCTTGAAACCTTAGAGGGCGGAAACAGGCTTTTGAAGTTTGAATACGACAAGGATAAATTTGACAACATTTACAATGTACTTGACATTGTCGGAAATATGCCCCTGCCCCCTTATATCACGGCAAAGCTTGAAGACAAGAGCAGATACCAGACTGTTTACGCAAAGCATGAGGGCTCTGCTGCGGCACCCACCGCAGGTCTTCATTTTACAGAGGATTTACTTGAAAAAATAAAAGCCAAAGGCGTTGCCGTTGTCCCGGTTATGCTCCATGTTGGTCTCGGTACATTCAGACCTGTCAAGGTTGACAATGTAGAGGACCATATAATGCACGCTGAGTTTATCTCAGTATCGAAAGAATCAGCAGATATTATAAACGAAAGGCGCAAAAACGGAGGCAGAATAATAGCAGTCGGCACAACCTCCTGCCGTACACTTGAAAGTGCGTCTGACGAGAACGGTATAGTACATCCGGTTGACGCCGATACAGGAATATTTATATATCCCGGCTACAGTTTTAAGGCTACAGACGCCCTCATTACCAATTTCCATTTGCCCGAAAGTACACTTCTGATGCTTGTGAGTGCACTTGCCGGCAAAGACCTTATAATGGATGCTTACAAAACAGCAATAGACGAGCGTTACAGATTTTTCTCATTCGGAGACGCGATGCTGATAGTATAAAAATTTATACTATCAGCAGAGAAAAGATAAGAGAGAAAAGATAAGAGAAAATGAGGCTTTTTGCT
>JAZSET010000013.1:0-16625 GCA_045531795.1 Eubacteriales bacterium
TGCCTGTCTCCCATTTTGATATAGCTCTGTCGGTTATATTCAATTTTTCTGCCAACTGTGCTTGTGTAAGATTTTTCTTTTTTCTGCACTCGGCAATAAACTTTCCTATTTTGATTTGGTCCATAGGCTACCTCCTTTCACTTTAATTGTAGCACCTTTTAAGAAAAAATAACACGTACTAATGGTTGACAGGGGAGAAATCAACCGTTAGTAGAGTGAAAATTGAACGTCAAATTCAAGTTTATCTAACTAATATCATCATATCAAAGAAATGTGAATAAATAAAGAAAACGGCAATAAATTTGCACCAAACCGAATTTTTGGACATAAAGAAAATCCCGAAACCATCGTGGTTTCGGGATTTTGTGATAATTGCCATTCGGGATAAATTATCTCTTTGAGTTTTACAATTACTGTTTTATATCATCTCAAACCCTTTAAATTGTTTCATATCGTTTGATTTCGTTGGTGCTTGTTTTGATATCGTCTTATAAAATTGATAACTTTTTATAAAGTGTTGCACCAAAATTGCACCAAAACACAGTTCTTATTAGTAAATTGAAATTTATTTTATCGTATTAATTTCATTTTGTAGATTTTCTAAAAATCTGCCAGCATGAGCACCATCCATTTGCGTGTGGTGAAATTGAAAAGAAATTGGTAGGTAATACTTAAATGCTTTCTTGCGATATTTTCCCCAGATAATAAACGGATTGTTGAAAATACCACTATTCATACCAACAGCACCATCAATTTCTGTATTAACAATGGCTGATGTACCAATTACCATACTGTCAGTTGATAAATCTCTGTCCTGACAATTTTCAGCAACTTCGGCTGTGTATTTCAAGTATTCTTGATTAAATATATCTAAATTATCTGTATATAGAATATCACAAGAACTTACTTCATCGTTCTTATTTTTTACAATCGTATTAACCGCAATTGTATCATATTGTATCAATTTTTCACCAACAGGAAGAATATAAAACTCCTTTACTCCAACGGCTGCTTTCCCGATACAATAATCAAGTAGCATATTAAACTTCAAACGTCTTTTTTTAGATACTCTTATGAGATTTGTAACGTTTAGTTTTTTGAAAAAAGTAACCATTGGGTTTGGTGCTTTCATCCAAAAATCATATGCGGTAGCTCTTGTGGTATCTTGTGGATTAATTTCTATCGCCATTGTTACCTCCGTTATAGTTAAGTTTTCTTATTCATTATATCATATAAAACTCAAAATGGCAAGAATAGAAAAAGGTTTAGAACATAAAAAGCGGGCTGTTCATTCAGTCCGCTTTTTTGAATAGTTGCACCAATTTTGCACCAAAACAGGAAAATCAGCAAAAAATAAAACCCACAACTGCGATAGTTGTGGGTTTTTGTAGATAAAGTAATTATCTCTTTGAGAACTGGCTTGCACGACGAGCTGCCTTTAAGCCGTACTTCTTTCTTTCCTTCATTCTCGGGTCACGAGTGAGGAAGCCTGCCTTCTTGAGTGCAGGTCTGTATGTTTCATCAGCCTGGAGAAGAGCACGTGCGAGTCCGTGACGGATTGCACCAGCCTGACCTGTAAGTCCGCCGCCCTTTACTGTGCAGATGATGTCGAACTTGCCTTCTGTTGCTGTTACGCCGAAGGGCTGATTTACGATGAGCTTGAGTGTTTCAAGACCAAAATACTCATCTATTGTCTTGCCGTTGATTACTATGTTGCCTGAGCCGGGAACAATGCGTACACGGGCTACAGAGCTTTTTCTTCTGCCTGTACCGTAGAAGTATGGTTTAGCACTTGTATACATGTTAATTCATTTCCTTTCCATTTAATCAGCCGATTACTTCGGGCTTCTGTGCAGCCTGCTCGTGGTCAGGTCCTGCATATACCTTAAGACGGTTAAATGAGTTTGCACCGATTGTGTTGTGGGGAAGCATTCCCTTTACTGCAAGTTCCATTGCAAGCTCGGGCTTTGTTGCCATAAGAGTCTTGTACTGAACTTCCTTAAGGCCGCCGATGTAGCCGGAATGATGACGGTAATACTTCTGTGTAAGCTTGTTACCTGTGAGTATTGCCTTGGATGCGTTGATGATGATTACGAATTCACCGCAATCTACATGAGGAGTGAATTCAGGTCTGTGCTTACCTCTGAGGATGGTTGCAGCGAGCGCTGCTGTCTTACCGAGGGGCTTGTTAGCCGCGTCGATTACATACCATTTTCTCTCGAGGGTTTCTTTTTTTGCCATAAAAGTAGACATTATAAGTTTCCTCCGTGAAACAGTTTTGTTATAGAATTTGTGACAGGGCATAATTTCCCTATCAAATCAAGCCTACTTATTCTATCACATAAATTTACCTGTGTCAATACTTTTTTGAAACTTTTTTTGATTATCTCAATTTAGCCACGAGCAAACTCTCGTTTTCTCTTTTTTTCTCTCGTTTTCTCTTGTTTTCTCGAGACGGAAATTAAAATTTTTTTCAAAAAATCCGAAATTATTGACAACACGCACAAAAAATGTTATCATTTTTGTGGAAAATACCTATTATAAAGGAGAACTCAGATGAAAACAATCCACACAGACAATGCGCCTGCGGCAATCGGACCGTATTCCCAGGCAAAGGCTTTTGGCAATTTCGTTTTTACATCAGGTCAGATTGCAATAAATCCCCAAAGCGGAAACATCGAGGGTGTTGACATCAGGACTCAGGCAGAGCAGACAATAAAAAATCTCGCTGCCGTGCTTGATGCGGCAGGCACAAGTCTTGATAAAGTAATAAAGACAACCTGCTTCCTTGCGGATATGGATGATTTTGCAGCTTTTAACGAACTTTATGCCAAATACTTTACCTCAAAGCCCGCCCGCTCATGTGTTGCGGTAAAAACACTCCCTAAAAATGTACTTTGCGAAATAGAAGCGATAGCAGTATTAGAGTGATATATGCTGACACAAAAGGCTCCCCTTACAGAAGGGGAGCCTTTTTAACAACTTAACAGACCTATTATATCACAAATCAAATGAAAAGTAAATACCTACTTGTGCAAAATACACAAATTCTACCAAATGCACAAAAAATAAATAGATAGTTTTGCTAAATTGCCTATTGAAAACAGGGTTAAAATATGGTAGACTATAAGTGAAGAAAGGAAGGTACGGTCCAATGGAAATCTAAACGAACCTGAGCTTTAAGAAGACGAATCGGTTTGATCTTATAAGAAGAGCTACAAACGTCACGGCGGTGTAACGCTTTATATAGATGTAAGATTAAAAACGAAGAAAGAATCAGAATTTAAAATCGCTTTATAAATTTAAATTATTTGGTAAATCGGTAAATTTTCAAAAAATCAGATTTCAAACCGATTAGTAAGTGTCTTCAAAAAGCAAATCCTTTCGCCTTTTGCTGATAATGCACCCGGAACAAAGGTAGTTCTCCCGTAAGAGAAGTTGAAAAGCAGTTTTGTGTTGCAACTTGCAGAAGGCAGATTAAGAAAGAGAGGATAACCAAAAGATGTTAGATATCAAGAGTGATCAGAAGTGACCCTCGGCTGAAGGTAGTCAAGTCAGTCGGGGGTCACTTCTTTTTTTGCGTCAAATCGACTATATTGTAAAGAAAATAGAAGTAAATTGTTATAATTAATAATAAAAATTTAAATTTGTCTTGAAATGTTTTCAAAACTGTGTTACTATTAAAATGACAAAATTTCGCAATTTAACAGGTAAAGGAAGAGATATTATGTTAAACTTGAGCGTTAATAAAAATATGCTTGACTCAATACTTAGAAGCGCACTCGAGGAGGATATGGGTACAGGTGACATCACCACTCTTACAACAATCCCCGACGATGCCCGTGCACACGGCAGATACATTGCCAAGGAAAGCGGTATCATCTGCGGTCTTGATGTTGCAAAGAGAGTTTTTGAGCTTCTTTCTGACGATATTGAGTTTACTGCTTATAAAAAAGACGGTGACGCGGTTGAAAAGGGCGAGGTTATTGCTGAGGTAACAGGTAACGCGATAAACGTGCTTACGGGAGAGAGAGTCGGACTCAATCTTATGCAGAGACTTTCGGGAGTTGCCACACAGACAAATAAGGCGGTAAAGTCTGTTGAGGGAACAAATGCTAAAATCTGCGATACCCGCAAGACCACACCCGGACTCAGAGTCCTTGAAAAGTATGCGGTAAGAGCAGGCGGCGGCACAAATCATCGCTTTAATCTTGCTGACGGTATCCTTATCAAGGATAATCACATAGTAGCGGCAGGCTCAATTAAAAATGCGGTATCGGCTGCACGCAAAAATGCACCCCACACTCTGAAAATTGAGGTAGAGGTTGAAAACTTCGACCAGCTTGATGAAGCACTTGAAGCAGGTGCGGATATAATTATGCTTGACAATATGAGCAATGATGATATGACAAAGGCGGTAAAGCTTATAGGGGGCAGAGCAGTTGTTGAGGCTTCGGGAAATATGGGTGAAAGAGACCTTCTTGAGGTAGCAAAAACAGGCGTTGACCTTATAAGCATCGGTGCACTTACCCACTCGGTAAAGTCACTTGACATAAGCCTTAAATTCAAGCTTATATAAGCAAAAGAGGAATTTTAATGAGAAGATACATTTATAGCGGCGACCTCAAAAAACTGGAGGTTCAGGACTTTGATGTTCTGGTTGTCGGCAGTGGTCTTGCGGGACTTTACGCGGCACTTCATATAGACGGAAATAAAAGTGTAGCCCTTGTAACAAAGGTGAATATCGAAAACTCAAACTCATGGCTTGCGCAGGGTGGAATTGCGGCGGTAATTGACCCCTCTGACAAGTTTGAAAGTCACGTTGAGGACACCCTTAAGGCGGGTGCGGGAATGTGCGACTACAAGGCGGTTGAAGTCCTAGTAGAAGAGGGACCCGAAAATATCCGTGAGCTTGTTGAGATGAATGTGCCGTTTGACACAAATCCCGAGGGCGAGCTTATGATTACCCGTGAGGGCGGCCACTCCTGCAGAAGAATCGTACACTGTGGCGGAGACGCAACAGGTAGGGAGACAACAAAGACTCTCGGTCAGATTGCACTTACAAGAAAGAACATAACACCTTTCTTTGAGACCTTTATGATTGATATAATCACAGAAAAGGGCAAGGCAGTAGGTGCCGTACTCAGAGACATAAAGAATAACCGCGATTTCATTATACGTTCATCAAATATAATCCTTTCAACGGGCGGTATTGGTGCGATATACAAGCACACAACAAACCCTAGAGGAGCAATTGGTGACGGTATTGCCGCTGCAATGAGAGCAGGTGCTGAGGTCGTCAATATGGAAATGGTGCAGTTCCACCCTACAACGCTTATACCTCACTCGAACAGTGACAGACTCTTCCTTATATCCGAGGCAGTAAGAGGCGAGGGCGGAATACTGAGAAATCACGAGAAAAAGGCATTCATGGAGGGCAAGCATGAGCTGAAGGACCTCGCTCCCCGTGACATTGTTGCAAGAGCAATTCTCGATGAATTAAGGCGTTCGGGTAAGAGTCACGTTTTCCTTGATGTATCTTCAATGACAAAGGAATTTTTCTCAAAGAGATTCCCGACAATATATAATGAATGTACCGAATTCGGCATAAATCTTACCGAGGATATGATACCCGTCCGACCTGCACAGCATTATCTTATGGGCGGTATCAGGACAAATCTCTGGGGTATGACAAATATTGAGGGACTTTATGCGTGCGGTGAGTGTGCGTGGACAGGAATACACGGAGCAAACAGACTTGCAAGTAACTCTATGCTTGAATGTCTCGTTTTCGGAAGACGCGCTGCAAGACACATAAACGAAAAGACACTTCCCGAGGTAAACTTCAGGCTTCCCTCTACAAAACTTGAAAGCACAGAAGTACTCGGCAGCAAATACATTGACGGCACAAAGGGAAAGCTTCGGGACATAATGACCGAGTATGCAGGACCTGTGCGTACTGAAAAGGGACTTGCAGAGGGTGCGGGCAAAATCTACCGCATTTACAAAAAACTCCAGGATATAAAGCTTGAAAAAAATGAAGAATTCGAGCTTTACAATATGGTTGAGACGGCGTATAAGATTATAACTGATGCTCTTGCACGAAAGGAAAGCATCGGTGCACATTACATTGTACCCGAGGAAGAAACAAATGCTAAATAAAATAAGCGTAAATGCTTATGCAAAGATAAATCTTTACCTTGATGTGGTGTCAAAAAGAAGTGACGGATATCATAATATTGAAAGTGTAATGCAGTCGGTAAGCCTTTGCGACAGGGTAACGGTGACACTTGACACAGACGCTGCAGGGCAGAAGATAACGCAGGATTTCGGTGAGTCGGACTTGCCTTGTGATGAAACAAATCTTTGCTACAAGGCGGCAAAAGCATATCTTGATTATTTTGAAATCAGGGACTTTGATATTCATATATCGGTAGAAAAGAATATCCCACATGCGGCGGGACTTGCGGGCGGCAGCAGTGATGCGGCGGCGGTAATTAAGGCTCTTGACGGACTTTATGACAAAAACACAGACATTGAAGTCTTAAAGGATATCGGACTTAAAGTCGGCTCTGATGTGCCTTACTGTATTGAGGGCGGTACGTGCAGAGTCTGTGGCAGAGGAGAGACGGTTTCAAAGCTTTCACCGCTCGGGGGATTTTATGTTGTAATTTCAAAGTCCGAAAAGGAGTCTGTTTCAACAAAAGAGGCATACAGTCGCATTGATTTAAAGAAAGAAAGCGACAGTAAAACTTCATTTGAAGACTATGTTTGTGCAGTAAATGAGAAAGACAATGATGTTATTGCAAGTGGCGTTTACAACATTTTTCAGAGTGTGATGTCGGATACATTAAGTGACACCTCTAAGATAATAGAGTCTATGAAAAAAGACGGCGCAGTGTCCGCTTTGATGAGTGGCAGCGGTCCGTCGGTATTCGGGCTTTTTGAAAAGCGGGAAGACGCAGAGTCATCAGCATTAAATCTTAGAAAAAGCTATTTTGCAGTAGTATGTACACTCGTATAAATTAAAAAGGATACACGAAATCGTGTATCCTTTTTGTATGCTATTATGTTATCGGTAGGGGGAGCCCCCTATCTTCCGCTTTTTACAGACAATGGAGTACGAGTGGAGATTTTAAATTTGCTCAAGTCTCGCACGCGTTTCAGGTCAAGGGCTGCGCCCTTGCGCGCTATGGGTGCAGGGACTCAGTCCCTGGACTGCCTGAAGACCTCAAATGCAAGTATGCTTGCCGCTGATGCTGCCGACAGAGCCTCGTTGAACTCACGTCCGTAGTCAAGTCTTACCGTAATGTCTGCGTTTTCGCACACATACCTTGAAAGTCCTCTCTTTTCACCGCCGACTACAAGCAGAACCGGCTTTCTCATATCGGCATCATACACAGATACCGAGTTTTCTATATCCGCACAGGCTACCTTGTAGCCTGCTTTTTTGAATGTATCAATACAATCTTCGGGGGAAGCAACAAAAATGCCTATTTCTTCGGATGCTCCTGCAGATGAGCGACACACAACACCTGCAGCACTCATCCAGTTACGCTCGGAAAGTATAATTCCGTCAGCTCCTGAAGCATAGACAGAGCGCACAGCATATCCGAAATTGTACGGGTCTTCTATTCCGTCAAGCATTACATAAAATCCACCGGGCTTTATTTTATCAGCGCTTAATTTGTCAAGCTCACGGCTTGTAGTATAGATTAAAATACCGCCGTGACTTGTGCCTATAGCGGTATTTTCAATTTCCTCGGGTGTTACGGCCTGCACTTCAAAATTATACTTAAAGCTCATCGCTTTAATATATGACAGATGTCCCGCAATCTTCTTTTCGCGGCTTTTGTCATATATAACTCTGATTATTCTTCTGCCCGATACGCCCGACTCCATTGACCTTATAAGTGCGCGGAATGAGACCATTCCTTCAAAGATGCAGGACTGTGCAAAGCGTGATTCTTCCCGCTTCATTTTGTATATCCAAGCTCCTTTTTAACCTCGTTTGCCTTACCGCAGGAATATGATGCCTCACTGCACTTTCCTCTGACGCATCCGGGACCTGCCTTGGCAAAGAGAAGGGGAGCAACGTCCTTGACAAGCTTTAACATTTCTACTGCAAGCTCTCTTATTTCCCACTGTGCGCGTCTGCAGCAGCGCAGAGAAAAGAAATTATGGAGAGAACGAACATTCATTGTCATAATTATTCTTGTGTCGCAGGAATTTGGAAGCACAAAGCGTGCATCCTCGTTAGCCTTTTTCTCAGCGAGTCTCTTTGCTTCTTTTTCGTCAAAACCCTCGCTCATAAAGGTTTCTGTGTGCTTCTTTACAAGTATGTTCTTGAGGCTTTCATAGTGAGCTGCATCCTCTTCCATAGCACGGATATATTCCGCCTTTGCTTCGGGAATAGCCTCAATTTCGGGGGGAGTGATGTACTCAAAGCCTGATTTGTCAACATATCTCTGACTCTGTACCGAGAACGATGCAATTCTGTGGCGTGTAATCTGTGCAAGCAGGGCACGGCTTACGCCCTCGATTCCGAACGTAAAGCTTGCGTGCTCGATAGGGCTTGAGTGACCGAGGTCATTAAGTAAAGTTAAAAATGATTCAACCTTTTCGGGGGTGAGGTTGTCCATCAGTGTTTCAATATCGCTTTTTGCATAACAGAGCTTTGCGGCAGCAGCCACAAGCTTGTCAGGCTCGGGGGTATAAGTTAAAAGTGTTACTTTCATTGCTTTTTATCCTTTCCTGCGAGTTTATAAAACAGCGTGCCGAAAACAAATTTCGGAAGCTTCATCATTCTGCCGATTCTCTTAGGCTCCTTGATAAGTCTGTAGAACCACTCAAGATTCAACTTTATAAAAATATCGGGGGCTCTTTTTACCGTACCTGCGTATGAATCAAGACTACCGCCAAGGCCCATTACAAGTCCGACATTATTAAGTTTATCTCTGTTTTCGCAAATCCATTTTTCCTGTGCGGGTACACCGAGGCATACAAACAGAATATCGGGGGAAAGTTCGTTTATTTTCTCAATTACCCTGTCATTTTCCTCTCCCGACTTTTTGAAATATCCGTCATGGCAACCGACAAGGTTGAAGTTTTCATACTTTTCCTTTAATTTTTCGGCAGCCAGCTCGGCAACACCCGGCTTTGAACCTAAAAAGTAGACTCCATATCCGTTTTCGTGACTGAGTTTTATTGCACGAAGACCGAGTTCAACGCCAGGCACCTTTTCACGAAGCGGTGTTTTCAGGATTTTTGACGCGAGTACAACTCCTGCACCGTCCGGGATAATAAGGTCAGCGGAGTTGACAATGTCCTTTACATCTTCATTTTCAACACAGAGCTGTACTATTTCCGCATTTGGAGTAAATACTGCGTGAAAGCTTTTTGATTCTATATAGCCTTTTATTATTTCTTCAGCTTCGTCAAGGGTAACATTATCAATATTTACACCGCGGATGTTAATTTTATTATTCAAAGCAAGTCCTCCTGCCCTCAGTCGTTTATATCGACATATTCAAGTTCACTGATTTTTGCGTGTTTTCCCGGATCTCTTTTCAGATAATCGTACTTGAATTTTTTGCACACATATTCGTTTGAAACAATTCCCCTGTGGTCACACAAAACCTTGTCACAGTCTCCCACATCACGGGCATATGTACAAAAAAGGCATATTTTTTCTGGATCCTTTTGTTTCTTAAAAAACATAATTCTTCTCCGGATTATAAAAATTTTATACCACTAAACTACATTATACTACATTTTCACAAATAAAACAATAGTTTTTTTAAAATCTCACCTGAGACTCATAACAAAAAGATAGCACAGTGACAAAACAAGTGAAATAAAGCCCTGAAGAGCCTTTGCCCTCAGGTGAAGCGACAGTGAAAGTTTGCAGTCTGACACTACGCCGAGAGCCTGAAAATGAACAGAGAGACCGCCAAAACTCATAGCAGAGCACACTATCACAAAAGACGCACCAAATCCTGATTTATTAAGAGCAAGACTTCCGCTGACAAGCTCGATATACGGCTTTATGCAGGTAAATATACCGCTTGAAAGAAACGGCAGGTCGTTTATGCAGGAAAATATTATAACATAAGCGCAGAGCATTGCCATAGAGCGAAGAGCACCGTCAACCGAAGAGGTTACGGCAGAAACAATGCTGACTTTATTATTTAAGATTAAAGGAGAGTCCGCTTTTCTGCTGTCACTTTCTTTAAATGTAATGGCACAGATAAGCGATGAGGCAATCTGAATGAGATAGATTATAACGCCTGAGGAGACACTCCCGAATATACCTCTGCCGAGTAACAGCATCGGCAGAAACGGACCGGTATTATTCGATATTGCGATAAGTCTTTCGGCTTCTTTTTTGCTTAAAACACCCCTCTTGTAAAGGTCAGTGCCGGCAATTACTCCCGACGGAAAGCCCGACAAAAAGGAAAGCAGATACACGCTGACACCGCACTGAGGAAGTCCCGTCAGACTTCTGAATGCTTTACCAAAGGGGCGGGTGAGGGTGAATATAAAATCTGATGAGACAATAATTTTTGTAAGCACAACCGAGAGAAAGAGAGACGGGATAACACTCGTTATGCAGACAGATATAGCACGATAGGCACTGTCCATAAGTCTTTCGGGATAACAGACAAGCATTATAAGCATTGTGATTACGGTGAGCGACAGGAAAAATGACAAAAGTTTTTCGCTCTCTTTCTTTTTTTGTGTAATAATAATAAACGCCTCCCGACAGTATAATGTAATAAAATATATTTAAGCGGGAGCGTTAATATGAAAAAAGAAAGCAAAGACTCCTCTTTAATTGTCAGAAATCTGTTTTCAAAGATTGATGATACGAGCGAGCCGAATCTTTATATAGGAGCAGGGAATGAACTTGCACTTTTTAGATGTACTGGGCTTGTTACATATAAAAGCGACACGGTCGTGCTTAAAACGGCAAAGGGAAATCTGACTGTCAGAGGTGAGTGCCTTAAACTTAAAAGCTTTTCGACGAGCGAAATCTGCGTTTGCGGAAAAATAAAATCTGTGGAGCTGTGGGAGATGTAACAATGAAAAAAACGAGCTTTACAGACAGATTTTTCGGGTATGCGGAAATTAAAATCGGGCAGTGTGACAGTGACAGATGTCTTGCTGCTCTGATAGACGGCAGGGCGATATTTGAGGCATACGCACGGGAAGACTTTGTAATTATCAGAACATCGCTCAGGGAAAGTGCGTATATAAAAAAACTGCTTTGTTCAGACTGCTTTGAATATGAGTGTGAGTATTTCGGACTTCCGAGGTTTTTTTATAAATACAAAGCACGGCCGGGAATTGTTGTCGGTATGGTAACGGCAATTCTTATAACCCTTTATTTTTCAACGCTTGTCTGGAATATTGAAATAGACGGAAACCGCGAGCTTTCCGACAGCTACATTCTGAGTGTGCTTGAAGAAAACGGACTTTGTGAGGGCAAAGCCCGGGGAGACATCGACCTTGACAGCCTTACGGGTAATATTATGCTTGAAAACGGAAAAATCGGCTGGATAAGTGTCAATTTCAGAGGTACTACCGCTTTTGTTGAGGTACTCGAATATGCGGGTAAAAGTGAAACACTAAAAAGCGGTGCTAAAAATATTGTAGCAGACAGAGACGGCAGAATAACCGAGCTTGAGGTGTATAGCGGTACTGCGGTGGTGAGTATCGGCGACACGGTAAAAAAGGGAGACTTGCTTGTCTCGGGTATAAGCGACACCTCCACAGGCTACAAGCTAAAGAGCGCAAGTGCCAAAGTTATAGCCGAGGTTTTTGACGAAATTGTTATAGAAATCCCCTACAGCAGAATCCAAAAGGTGTATACGGGCAACACAATAAGCGAAAAAAGTATAAAAATCTTCGGAAAGAATATAAAAGTTTTAAAAAACAGTGGAAAAATGTATGATAAGTGTGATATAATAAAGAAAGTAAAGAGAGCAGAGCTTTTTGAAACACTGAGACTTCCTTTAAGTATTGTTGATATAACCTATAACGAATATGAGGATAAAACGGTGACTGTTGATAAGAGTATTGCACGCACTCTTGCCTTTGAGGAGCTTGAAAACAGACTTTCTGACCTGGCACGGGACAGTGAGCTTTTAAGTATAAGCGAGCAGACCTTTGAGGGTGAAAAGTCTTTTACACTGAAGACTTTAGTCTATCATACAGCAGAGATTTCAAAAGACTCTCCCATATCTCGCAGCAAGTATGTACAAAATTAAATCCCGAAAGGAATAAATAAATGCCCGAAAGAATTATAAAAACAGAGTCAATAGACGAGCTTGCCGAGCTTTTTGGAGCTTATGACGCAAATGCCGAAAAAATAGAGGAGGCTTTTGGGGTAAGACTTGTCAATAAAAGTCTGCTTGAAGCGGGCTCTGCGGCACTTACTGTCAGCGGTGACAGAGAGGAAGATGTGGAAAAGGCAACCGATGCCCTCACATATCTTCTGAAAATAATCAAGGGTGGCGGTACGCTTAATGACCAGAATATCGGTTATGTAACAGATATGATTCAGGGCGGTAACAAGAGTGAACTGTCAGAGCTTGACACAGACCTCATTTGTCTGACTCACAGGGCAAAGCCGATAAAGGCTAAAACTGCAGGACAGAAAAGGTATGTGGACGCCATAAAGGATAACACGGTTGTATTCGGAATAGGTCCTGCGGGAACGGGTAAAACCTTTCTTGCGGTGGCTATGGCGGTAACGGCTCTGAGAGAAAAAAAGGTAAACAGAATAATACTCACAAGGCCTGCGGTTGAGGCGGGAGAAAAGCTCGGCTTTCTGCCGGGTGATTTGCAGAATAAAATCGATCCTTACCTGAGGCCTCTCTATGATGCCTTGTATGAAATGCTCGGAAGTGAGGCATACGCCCGCCATCTTGAGAGGGGAACAATAGAAATAGCACCCCTTGCATATATGAGAGGTCGTACACTTGACGATTCATTTATAATCCTTGACGAAGCACAGAACACAACGCCTGAGCAGATGAAAATGTTTTTAACCCGTTTGGGCTTTAATTCAAAGGCGATAATCACGGGTGATATAACGCAGACGGATTTGCCGTTCGGCAAGAAAAGCGGACTTGTGGAAGCGATAAAAATACTTGATAATATTGACGACATAAAGATTCACCGCTTTAGTGACAGGGATGTTGTCAGACACAGACTTGTACAGAAGATAATACTTGCGTATGAAAAATATGCAAAGGAAAACAATGAAGCCAAAAAATTCACTTATAAAAAGACAGAAAATACAGGAGACAAAAAATGAGTCACAGAGTAATAATTTCAAACGAGCAGGAAAAAGAACCTTTTTACAGGGAAACGCAGAATCTTCTTAAGTATGTTATCAGAGAGGCTCTTTATATGCTTGGCATAAATTGCAGCACAGAGGTATCGGTAACACTTACCGACGACGAGGCTATCCACAAGCTTAATCTCACACACAGGGGAGTGGACAGGCCGACAGATGTTCTGTCCTTCCCGCAGTACAGCGAAGAGGAGATAGACTCTTTTGACAAAAACGATATTGCGGCACTCGGAGATATAGTAATATCAGCCGAAAGAGCGCGCGCACAGTCTGTCGAATACGGTCACAGCTACACGAGAGAAATGGCGTTTCTTGCCGTTCATTCGGTGCTTCACCTTATCGGCTACGACCACGTAACAAAAGACGAAGAAAAGGTGATGTGCGAAATGCAGAAGCACATTCTTGACACCCTTGGTATTACAAGATAAACTATTGGAGCAAAGTATGAAAAAGACAGGATTTATAGCAATACTCGGCAGACCTAATGTGGGAAAATCCACACTGCTCAATGCCCTGCTCGGTGAAAAGGTAGCCATTGTATCAAACAAGCCGCAGACAACAAGAAATCAGATTCACGGAATTCTGACAGAGGGTGAAACGCAGTATGTTTTTGTTGACACGCCCGGGCTTCTTGCAAAGTCAAAGAACCGCCTTGGTGACTATATGGTAAAGAGTGTTAACACCGCAATCGGCGGAGTTGACGCGGCGTATCTTGTAGTTGATGCAACAAAAAAGGTGTCGGACACAGAAAAGGAAATTGCCGAAAAACTTAAAAAGCGCAGAATCCCCGTAATACTTATAATAAACAAAACCGACCTTGTGGGAGCAAACGCCCTTGCAAGTGCAATAATTGAATACTCGTCGCTTATTGATTTTAATGCGGTAGTGCCTGTTTCGGCGGTGAAAAAAGAGGGCGTTGACATTCTCCTTGAGGAAACGGACAAGTTTATTGAGCCGGGCGAGTGGTTTTTTGACCCCGATATGCTCACAGACCAGAGTGAGCGCACACTGGCTGCAGAGATTATAAGGGAAAAATTACTCCGAACACTTGATAAGGAAATTCCTCACGGTACGGCTGTTGTTATCGAAAGCTTCAAGGAAACTTCAAAGCTTATTACAATACACGCAGAAATTTACTGTGAAAAAGCCTCTCACAAGGGCATAATAATCGGAAAGAACGGAGAATCGCTGAAGCGTATCGGCACTTATGCAAGAGAGGACCTTGAAGCCTTTTTCGGTATCAAGGTAAATCTTCAGCTTTGGGTGCGTATCAAGGAAAACTGGCGTGACAACGTGTCAAATCTTGCCAATTTCGGCTTCAGCGAAACTGACCTTTAATGGATATTACACTTAACGGACTTGTAATCGGTGAAACAAAGCTCACGGATACAAAAAGGTATATAAAGATACTGACCGACACACTCGGTACAATATCTGTGGTAGTTCACGGAGCAACAAGTATGAAAAGCAAAAATCTTGCTCCTGTAAGAATGTTTACCTATTCAAGTTTTACACTTACTCAGAGAAAAGACAGCTTTACATTAAAGGAAGGCGCGGTTATAAAGAGCTTTTTTGCCCTTGGAAGTGACCCTAAAAAGCTTGCTCTTGCGTCATATATCGCAAGTGTGGCAGGCTATGTTTCATCAGAGGGCGAGGATATGAAGGCACTTTTGTCACTTACGCTAAATTCTCTGTATGCACTGTCCGAAAGCGAAAAGAGCACAGAACTTATCAAAGCGGTATTTGAACTTAAATGTGCGGTGGTTATAGGCTTTTCGCCTGCTCTTATTGCGTGCACGCACTGCAGCTCGGATATAGCCGGTGGCGGATTCCTTTTTATAAATGACGGCGAAGTGGTATGCGAAAAATGCAGAGAGAAAACAACGGTAAGCGACTATGAAATCACCTTTTACCTGCCGTCTTCAATTGTATCTGCAATGAGATACATAGTTTATTCGGATATAAAAAAGGTATTTTCATTTACCCTGCCGCAAAACGAGCTTGAAATGCTTGGTGAGATTTGTGAAAAATATCTTTTAAACCACATAGAAACGGCTTTTCCTGCCTTAAAGGTATATAAATCATTATAATCGCAAAATCGAAAGGAAATAGGTATGTCTGCTTTTGAAAAAGCAATAAAGACTCTTGAATTTGATAAAATACGGGAGCTTTTATCTGAACTTGCCGTAACTGATGGCGCTAAAAAAATGGCACTTGAGCTTATGCCGGTGCTCAGTGAAGCAAAAGTTCGTGAATCTTTAAAGAATACGACGGATGCCAAAAATATGTCGCAGACACAGGGCAGTCCGTCTTTTTCGGCAGTTCACGATATAAGCGACTTACTTGAAAGAGCAGAGAAAGGTGCAACCCTTTCACCAAAAGAGCTTCTTGATATTGCAGGACTTCTCAGATGTGCGAGAGTTCTTATTGACTACGCAAACGCAAAGAACGCCAAGCCCCAGAGCCTTTCTCACATATTTGACAGACTTATTGCTGACAAAAAGGCTGAGGAGAGAATAGGCAAGGCAATTTTATCCGAGGACGAAATTGCAGACGAAGCAAGTGTTGAGCTTGCGGACATCAGGCGTAAAATAAGGGCGGCAAACAACAGAGTAAGGGATAGTCTTCAGTCCTTTATTACGGGAGCACGGTCAAAGTATCTTCAGGAAAATATAATTACATCACGAAACGGCAGATTTGTAATCCCTGTCAAGGTTGAATATAAAAATGAAATCAAGGGACTTGTTCACGACACATCTTCATCAGGTGCAACTCTGTTTATAGAGCCTGTTTCGGTAGTTGAGGCAAATAACGAAATAAGAGTTCTGAAAAGTAGTGAAGAAAAGGAAATTGAGAGAATCCTTGCATCCCTTTCGGCTATGTGCGCACAGATTTCATCTACTCTTTCACTCAATTTTGATAATATAAATCTTCTCTCATTTATTTTTGCCAAAAGCGAGCTTTCCTTTAAAATGAATGCGGTAGAGCCTGAAATAAGCACTCAGAAAAGCATAAGACTTCTTCGTGCAAGACACCCTCTTATTGACCCTAAAAAGGTAGTACCGATAGATGTAAATCTCGGTGAGGGCTTTGATACGCTTGTGATAACAGGACCGAATACGGGCGGTAAGACCGTAACTCTTAAAACGCTCGGACTCTTTTCAATGATGGCTCAGGCGGGACTTCATCTGCCATGTCTTGAGGGTTCAGTCGCTTTTGTATTTGACAATGTTTTTGCAGATATAGGCGACGAGCAGAGCAT
>JAZSET010000162.1:0-8547 GCA_045531795.1 Eubacteriales bacterium
CCGCAAGAGGATGAATTGAACGCAAAGATGGAAAGGCTCGGAGAACTCAATGCATTACTTGATATGAACCACAATGACAATGAAATTGATGACGGTGAAATCGAAGAAACAGATCGACCCGATAAAGAAAAAAGCAGAGAAACTGTGAGGTGAAATCCTCGGAGTTAAGTCCGTGTTTTTTGACATTTTTCAAATAGAAATTTTCAAAACGACCAATGTATCGTCTGTGAAATTTCCATAGGCTATTTTTTAATTCGCTACGGTCTAAACCGTGCAAAATCAACCAAAAAACAGGTCAGTAAATAAAACAAAGAAAAAACAAGGAGGTAATATGGCTTACGCCCCGATAAAGAGAGATAAAACCACATTTATCAGCTTTAACGAATATGACGATGTTATATCAATCATTACTCACAATACGAGTTTGAAGAAAAGACTTATTAAGTATTCGACCTTGCACCCTGACCTTTGCAAACTGATTTTTGATGATGGCGAAGGCAGCATAGAATTTGAGATACAAAAGGACAGACTCTCATTCAGATTACTTAATCCGTGTTCGGAAACACGAAAAGAAAAAGCACGTTCTTTAATTAACAACATCAATCATAAGGAAGGTGATAATATGTGAATCAAACAAGTTACCCTGATGAATTGAGCTTCTATATAAACTCAAACGGTGAAATTCAAAACAACGATTTGTGTGTTGTCTGCTCAAAGAATTGCAAACAGAGTTTCAGAGCAACAATCATAAATTGTCCCAACATTAAAGCAAAGGAGGAATGTGAAGAATGACAACCGAACAACTCAATACTGCTTTATATAACAAGATGTATGCCGAACAGGAACAGTTTAAATCAATGCTTCGCAGTTCATCACCCGAGGTTGTTATGCAGCACTCTTATGAACTCGTTATTCGTGAGGATATTCTGTTATCCCTTGAAGAATACGATTTGACACCGAAGCAATGCAAGGCACTTCTCAAACAGAAAGAGCCGTTAAGTGACCTCTTTTTAGCTTGGGAAAACGGTGAAAGTAATCATATGCAGGAAATACTTTCTTGCATTGAGAACAAAGCCGATGAGCTTCACAGCTTACTTAAATCAAAAGCAAGTCGGGAGTGCAGATAACTATGCAGTTTATTGACCCCGACACCGTTGTCCGTGTCAAAGAGATTGACCTGCTTACCTATTTGCAATACTGTGAGCCAGATGAATTGACAAGAGTATCCCCCAACACTTACTCAACCAAAACACACAGCAGCTTAAAAATATCCAACGGCAAATGGATGTGGTGGTCGAGAGGCATAGGCGGTAAGACCGCTTTGGATTTTCTTGTCAAAGTGAGAGGAATGGAATTTACAGATGCAGTTTTACAGATAGCAGCATTTGAAAAAATACCCGTTACCACTCACGAAACCAAGCAAACGGTAAAGAGTTTTTCTCTGTTGCCGAGAGCACCCAATAACGATAAGGTTATCTCTTATCTTCTTAACAGAGGAATATCCCGAACGGTTATAGACTACTTCATCAATGAAGGTTTAATCTATCAGAGTTCGCAGAGAGATAACCTTGTGTTTGTCGGCTATGATGAAAAACACAAACCGAGATATGCAACCGTAAGAGGTACAGGAAACAACCGTTTCTTCTATGATATTGCAGGGAGCAATAAAGAATTTTCTTTTCGGCAGGTAAACAATAATACAGATTCAGTACACCTTTTTGAGAGTGCAATAGATTTAATTTCATACGCAACCCTTTGTGAAATGCAAGGCTCAGACTATAAAAGTTTGAGCCTTGTTTCTCTTTCGGGAGTATATAACCAAGGCAGCAATGAGCAAATTAAAATACCCGTTGCACTTTCATCTTACCTTGCAAAGCACGACACAAAGACTATCCATCTTCACCTTGACAATGACCGAGCAGGACACAATGCTGCAAGAGCATTAGCTAATCTTCTGTCAGATAAATACTCGGTAAGAAGTCACTTCGTTCCCATAGGAAAAGATGTAAACGATTACCTTCGCTACACTTTAAACATACCATACAAATCTCAAAAAGAAAGGAGAGATTGCCGATGAAAGAGTTTGAAGTTGTTATAACTGAAACATTGAGAAAGTCTGTAAAAGTAATGGCAGACAGTTTGGATGAAGCACAACAGCAAGTCACAGATGAGTGGTATCGAGGTGAATATATTCTTGATGCCGACAGTTTTGACAGCGTAAATTTTGAAACAACAGAACTGCTTCCCGAAAAAATAAAGGTTGTCCTTTTAGAGCCGGGTAAGCTGGCACAGGTTACAGAAATTGGCTACAAGTTTGAAGATATGAAGAAGGTAGTTGAAGGAAATATTGACATCATTCCTTTTGACGGCGACACCGTTATTGTTTACAACCGTGACGGTAAGACGGAGGGGTTACCACTCAATCGAAGTTTAAGAAACAAGGAAGGTCGAGTAACGGATATTATTGCCGGCAAGTTTTTTATTTGCAAAGGTGATGGTGATGACTTGGCAAGTTTAACCGATGTGCAGATCGAAAAAATTTCAGAGCGATTCAATAAGCCTGAAAGATTTTACAGGCAAGGTGAGGAAATAAAAGCAATTCCTTATGTGCCGAACAAAAAAGATTTGGAAAGATAGGAGGTGAGATTTTAATGAAGGACTATACAGTTATCGTAACCGAAATCAAGAATGTTGAACTCACAGCTACAGCACCTTCAGCAGAAACAGCACTCAATATGGTAAGGACACTCAAAAGAAATACTACCGTAATTGACAATGCACCCAACGCAGAAACAGAAACTATATACCGTGTGTTTGAAAACGAACAGGATGAAGATGACGAGGACACAACATCTAATGTTTCGTCTTATTTCAACGCCTGCCCCAACTGTCCTTTTTCTGCTGAGGACGATGACGAGGACGATGAAGAAAACCTTATAGACGAAATCTGTTAAAGGGATAGCTGATTTCGTGGCATTTGTCTTAACGAGCAATGGATTTGTATATTCAAATCCGCACGTTAGGGATTTCACACCCCTAATACCCCGTGAAGAAAGGAGGAGATTCCAATGAACACATTAGGTATTGTTGCCGTTGCAGTTCTCGCATTCGCATCTAACGCAACAGCAACAGTAATTAAAAATCAGCTTCAGAAGAAAGGAGTGATTGAATGAGAAAAAGACCCATTGCAGTATTAGTTTACTACAATGAAAAAGAGTTCAAGAACCTTTGTAACCTCTGCAAAGAAACAGGATTATCGAAGTCAACTGTAATTCGACACTTAACAAATGGCTGTGTCCCGAAGCAAATGCCGCCTGCCGACTACACAAAACTTTTAAAGGAGTTTAATGCAATCGGCAGGAATTTAGACCAGCTTCTTGTTGTTGCCCGCACACAAAAATATATCAACACACCCGAATTGATGAAGGCTCTCAATGAGATTGATTTTCTGAAAAATGAACTTGTTTCTGCGTTCAATCCAAGCGAAGAATAGCTACCACAAAACTTTGGAGTATCAAAGGAAGAATAGATAAAGCTCTTGACTATGCCACCAATCCCGACAAGACAAGATACACCAATGAGGAACTTCAATCTCTTTACGATGTTATGGATTATGCGATGAATGACTCGAAAACGGAGCAGAAATGTTATATTGAGGGACTGAATTGTTCAAAGGAAAATGCGAGAGATAATATGATGGCGGTTAAGATAAGATACGGCAAGGTTGACGGAATTTTAGCTTTTCACGGCTACCAATCTTTCGCACCCGGCGAAGTTACTCCGCAACTCGCACACGATATTGGAATTGAACTTGCCAACAGAATGTGGGGAGATAAATTCCAAGTTATCGTTGCAACTCATCTCGACAAAGAACACATACACAATCACTTTGTCATTAACTCCGTATCGTTTGTTGACGGCAAAAAGTACAACTCTTGCAAAGAGAGTTACAGGCTTTTGAGAAAGACTTCCGATGATATTTGTCGGGAGTACGGTCTGTCGGTAATTGAAAAACCGAAGTCCTCTGAACGAGTACCGTATCATATTCACGAAGCAGAAAAGAACAACCAACTGACAAAAAATAACTTTATGAAGAATGACATTGATGAGTGTATTCTGCTCTCGGTAAGTGAGCAGGATTTCTTTTCTCATATGCAACGCAGAGGTTACTCATTCGACTTCAACCGCAAATATCCAACCATATCTCATCCGAACTTTGCAAAGGCAAGACGATTGTATAAGCTCGGTGATGATTACACTCCCGAAAACATTTTAAAAAGAATTCAGCAATCACCAAGAAGGCAAAAAATCAATTTTCCTATACAGGATAACTTGGTGGATAAATACTTTGTTCCTATGAAAGACCCCACATACCAAGAGGTCTATGTTCGCTTCATTACAGTAGTTAAAACCGTAAAGAAGCATCCCAATTCAAACCGATATTTGTACTCGACTCTTTATGCTGAAGTAAAGAAACTCGACCAACTTATCGAACAGCAAAACCTTTTATGCGGAAATAATATTGATACTCCCGAACAACTTGCCGACTTCAAACAGTCACGCACAGAAGAAATAAAAGAACTTGAAGAAGCAAGAAATGTTTTGAGAAACAAATTAAAAATTGCTGTTCGCAGTGGCGATGAAAAGGAAATCCGAGAACTTAAAGAACACATTTCAAATCTTTCCGCCCGCATATCAATACTGCGGAGAGATGTTATTGTTTGTGAAAGAATTGATAATCAAAAGCCCGTTATAGACGAGCGAATTGACGAGTGCAAAAAATTGAATATAAGAAAGGAGATTAACCACAATGAGCAGTTCAGGCGAAGCCGCTGAACAGGTAATGCGGATTACGATGGACGGTGTGCAAATGTTAATCAAGCTGTCAGGTGACAGCGCTGAACGATTACAGCGAATGATTACCCTTGCACTCAAAGACAATAATACACCTTCAAAGGGTAAGGCTTCACTCAAAAAAATGCTCAAATCCAACAGTGCAGTAAAGGTCTTTGAAATAAAAGACAAGGATTTGAAAAAGTTTTGTGAGGCTGCTAAAAAATACGGCGTTATGTATCACGTTCTCAAAGATAAAAACAGCAACGATGGTAAATGTGACATTATGGTAAGAGAAGAAGATGCAGCAAAGGTGAACAGAATTTTTGAGCGATTCAGTCTTGGTGCAAACAATAAAGCCATTGTTCGTGACGCTCTTGACAAAGCAAAGAAATCTCAAAAGGAAGTTCCTATGAGAAGTCAGCCCGGTAAAACACCCGATGATAAATTTGTCGAAATGCTGTTTAACAATCCACCGCAGAAAGAAAAGCCGTTCAACGAAAACCCTTCTGTGGCAAAGACGGAAAAATCCCGTCTGTCCGAGCCTACTTTCGGGGAACGAAACAACCATATATCCCCCTCAGAACGGGATTGGACAAATTCGAAGGCTGAATCCCGCCCGTCAGTTCGTGCAAGGTTAAAAGAGATTAAAGCCGAGCAGAACAGGGCAAAAATTGAAGCCGCCGAAATCAAAACACCAACAAAAAAGAAATCCAAAAAGAAAGGAGTCAAAGATAATGTCAGATCTTGACGATATTATTATGAATGAACAGAACGGAACACAGGCTGATAAGAAAGAGCAGCCTGCGGAAACAAAAAACGAAAAATCGTTTGATAAGGAGGCTTGGGCAAAACGCAGGCAGGAAATCAAGAACGATGTTTATGCTATGCTTGACAAAGCATCAAGCGGTCTTTCCGACCCGCTTAACTATGTTCGTTATCTTGCAGTACAGAGCCGCTTTGACAGATATGCTGTCAGTAATTCTCTGTTGGTTGCACACCAGATGCCCGAAGCACTTAAACTCCGTGACTTAGAGGCGTGGAACAAGGCAGGTGTATATATCAAGAAAAATGAAACAGGTATATATATCCTAGAACCCGGCAAAGAGTTCAAACGTGAGGACGGCAGTGTAGGAACTTACTATGAGCCTAAAAAGGTTTTCGATATCACACAGACTACCTCCGTTCAGAAAATACCGCCCAAGAAAAGATACAATGAGCGTGTGCTTATTAAAGCACTTGTCAACACATCACCCGTACCCGTTGAAATCCGAAATGACCTTACCGAAAATGTTTCGGCACTTTACAGAAGCGAAGATAAGGTTATTCATATCAGACAGGGTATGAAGGGTGACGACATCTTCCGTGCATTGTCAAAGGAAATTGCCCATGCGAGATTGGACAAGGGCGATTACAGCCGTGACAAATGCGAAGTAGCTGCCTACGGTATTGCTTTTATCTCTTGTGCAAGAGCAGGTATAGACCCTGCTGACATTGACAGAAAGAAAAATCCGTTTGAGGGTAAAACCCCGAAGGACATAAGACAGGAGCTTTCTGCAATTCGTGATGAAGCAAACAGTATGTCACAGAGTATGTCAAAAATACTTGATGCAAAGAACAAAAACAGAGATGCAAGATAAAGGAGTTTGCCGATGAAATCTGATAAGCGAGTAATTACCGTTGACAGCTTTGAACACGATTTACTCATAAACGGTTTCAATGAGTTTCGCAACAAACTTCTTGAAGAGGATAAGCCGCTTGAAGATGTTGACAATCTTCTTATCAAAATCATAGACGCACCGTTCGCAAGAGAAAAGAGGCGATTTGACCGTGAGGCAAGATAAGTTTTCAAAGACTAATCTAATTCTTTATGCCTGCGGCTTAATTCCCGTTGTTTGGCTCGGTATGCTGATAGCACCATATATAAACGGTGGACTTGTCAGTATTGTAAATAATCTTTCCGTTGCTTTTGCTAATCCCCTAAACATAACATTTTGTGAGGACAGCTTAAAAACTGTCCTCATTTTAATTGTGGTGTATGTCATAGGTATCGGCATATATCTTTCAAGTGAAAAGAATTACCGAAGACGGGAAGAACACGGCTCGGCAAAATGGGGTAAAACTGATGTAATAAGGAAAAAGTATCTTAATAAAGAAGATATAACCCAAAACAAAATCTTAACTCAAAACACAGCCATAGGACTTGACGGCAGAGTACACAGACGAAATCTTAATATACTTTGTTGCGGTGGTAGTGGTGCGGGTAAAACCCGTTTCTTCGCCAAAGTCAACGTAATTAATGCTAATACCTCTTTTATAGTCCTTGACCCCAAAGGCGAATTACTCCGTGACACGGGCAATCTTCTCAAAGCAAAAGGATATGAGATTAAGGTTATTGACCTTATTAATATGGAAAAGAGTGACTGCTATAACCCGTTTGTCTATATCAAAGATGACAATGATATTCAGCGACTCGTCACCAACCTTTTCAAGAATACAACTCCTAAAGGCTCTCAATCTCAAGACCCGTTTTGGGACCAAGCGGCAAGTATGCTCTTGAAGGCACTCATATCTTTTTTACACTACGAAGCACCGCCTGAAGAACAGAACTTTTCAATGGTACTTGAAATGCTACGAGAGGGCGATGTTAGTGAGGAGGATGAAAACCTTGAAAGTCCGCTTGACAGGTTGTTCAACGAACTTGAAGTAAACAAGCCTAATCACATCGCACTTAAATATTACCGTTCTTATCATAAAGGCTCGGGTAAAACACTTAAATCAATTCAGATCACATTACTTGCCCGCCTTGAAAAGTTCGATTTAACTTCTCTTGCGTCTATGACACAAACCGATGAGATGAACCTGACGAGCATAGGAGAAAAGAAAACTGCCGTCTTTGCGGTTATCCCCGACAATGACAGCAGTTTTAATTTTATAGTCGGTATGCTCTACACACAGTTATTTCAGCAGTTATATAACTTGGCTGACTTCAAGCATTCGGGCAGACTACCCGTTCATGTTCATTTCATAATGGACGAGTTTGCCAATGTTGCCTTGCCCGATGACTTTGATAAACTCTTGGCAACAATGCGTTCCCGTGAAATATCCGTGTCAATTATCATTCAGAATATGGCACAGTTAAAGGCACTGTTTGAGAAACAATGGGAAAGCATAGTCGGTAACTGTGACGAGTTTTTATATCTCGGCGGTAATGAGCAGTCAACACACGAATATGTTTCAAAGCTGCTCGGCAAAGAAACCATTGATACAAATACCTACGGTCAATCCCGAGGACGTAACGGCAGTTATTCAACAAACTATCAGATTACGGGACGTGAGCTTCTCACTCCCGATGAAGTGCGAATGTTGGATAACAAGTATGCTTTATTATTTATCCGAGGTGAAAGACCGATTCTCGACCTAAAGTATGACATACTAAAACACCCTAACGTGGGACTTACAACAGACGGACACGGAGAGCCGTATATTCACGGATTCTCTGAATACTCCGTCGGTAATCTCACTTGTTCAAAATCTTCTCAGTCTGAAACAGAAGATGTTGAAGAAACAACTGATGAAGATGCAAATTATATCATTTATTCAAGCGAAGAAATTGAAGATTTTTTATTTAATTATAAGGAGGAAGAATCTAATGAAGAATAATTCTATCACCAAGAAGGAAAGAATGCCCCTGCAGGGCAATGTAAGAAAGGG
>JAZSET010000094.1:0-8227 GCA_045531795.1 Eubacteriales bacterium
ATATTGATAATCTGGGCAACCACAGTCGGAACTGCCAATTTAAACAGCAGTTTACCAATCGGTGCCGTGCCGAGCATTTCTTTGTTATCGCTCATATTTTTCACTCCGGAAATTAATGTTTATTAAAGATATTAAAGATAAAAAGGACCGCAATTTCTGAAAAAATACGGTCCTTTGGCGGAGACGGAGAGATTCGAACTCTCGAGCCTTTTCAGGCTAACGCATTTCGAGTGCGCCCCGTTATGACCACTTCGATACGTCTCCTTATATTGCTAAAATATTTTATCAAAGTATATTTGTTTTGTCAATACATTTTTATTTTATAAAAGTTGATTATTTTATTTGGTTGTGGTATATTAGCATCATATTGAACAAGAGGTGTATTGCTATGAATGAAGAACTGCTTTTTGAAAAACAGGTGTCATCAGAGAATGTTTTTGACGGCGTTTTACTTCACGTTTATAAGGATGATATAGAACTCCCCAACGGTCACAGGTCAGTAAGGGAATATATAAAGCATCAGGGCGCAGTCTGTGTTGTTCCCGTTACTGATGAAATGGAGGTTATCGCTGTCAAGCAGTTCAGATATCCTTTAGGCAGAGTCACCATTGAAATTCCCGCAGGCAAGCTTGATGCAGGTGAAGACCCTCTTGAAGCTGCAAAAAGAGAACTCAGCGAGGAAACAGGTGTTGAATGTGCCGATATTGAATATATGGGCGGGCTTTATCCGTCTGTTGCCTATACAGATGAAATTATCCATATGTATTTTGCAAAAAATCTTGTTTACGGTCAGGCACACGCAGACGAAGATGAATTTCTTAATGTTGAAAAAATTCCTCTTGCTGAGTTTGTTCAGCTGATAATGGACGGAAAAATTCAGGATTCCAAGACAATGACAGCGGTGCTTAAAGTTGCAAGAAAACTTGGTGTATAATGAAAGTTATAGGAAAAATATACACCGATTTCAGCACAAAATTCGGTGTTCCGCGTCAGAGCGGGCTATGCAATGAGCTTTACGGCAAGATAGTTTTTGAGGCTGAATACAGGCGGGAAGAAGCTTTCCGAGGTCTTGAAGATTTTTCGCATATATGGGTTCTGTGGCAGTTTTCAGAAGCTGAAAGGGAAGAGTGGTCGCCGACTGTCAGACCGCCAAGGCTCGGCGGAAACAAAAGAATGGGCGTATTTGCAACCCGTTCGCCGTTCAGACCGAATAATATAGGCTTGTCCTGTGTAAAGCTTGAAAAAATTGATTATGATTGCCCCGAAGCGCCCGTGCTGTATGTTTCGGGAATAGATATGATGAATGATACTCCCGTTTATGATGTAAAACCTTATATCCCTGTTGCAGACTGCAGACAAGATGCAACAGACGGCTTTACGCAATATACAAAAGATTACAGTCTTGATGTTGTGTTTGAAGAAAAGCTTCTTGGTGTTTTACCGTATGAAAAACGGGCGGGAGCATTACAGATGCTGTCCCTTGACCCGCGTCCGTCATATATTGCAGATGATGAACGCATTTTCGGCGTTGAATATGCGGGCTATGACATAAGATTTATTGTAAAAAATAATGTACTCACAGTTTGTGAAGTGGCAGAAAAATGAACGTTGTAATTTCAATGATCAATTCAAAATATATCCATTCATCTCTTGCCCCCTGGTATTTGCTTGCGGGTGTAAGGGAATTTTGTGATGCAGAAATCAGTGCAAAGGTCATTGAAAGTACAATAAATGAGAATTGCGGAAAAACGGCAGACAGGCTTGCTTGTGAAAATGCAGATGTTTATGCTTTCTGCTGTTATATATGGAATATTGATTCTGTAAAACAAATTGCATCCCTTGTAAAAGAAAAAACAGACGCAAAAATCGTTTTCGGGGGTCCCGAAGTCAGCTACAATGCAGATGAAATTCTCAAAAACAACCGTTTTGTCGATTTTGTGCTTTCGGGTGAGGGGGAGGAGAGTTTTGCAACTCTTTGCAACTGTATTTATGAAAACGGTGATTTGTCACAGGTGAAAGGACTTTGTTACAGAAAGGATAATAAAATTATTGTTTCAGAGCCTGTTGTTTCGGATAAAGAGCCTGTGTCACCCTATTGTGAAGAGTATTTTGAGGCACTTAACGGAAGAATTACATATATTGAGGCATCAAGAGGATGTCCGTTTTCCTGTGCATTCTGTCTTTCGGGCAGATGCGGTAAGCTTGTTCTTTTTGATATTGAAAGAGTGAAACAGGAGATACTTCTTCTTGCAAACAGCGGTACTCAGACGGTGAAATTCATTGACCGTACATTCAATGCAAAATCAGACAGAGCTGAGCAGATTATTTCATTCATCATTGATAATCACAAGAAGAGGATACCCGAAATTGTTTGTTTTCATTTTGAAATTGACGGAGGAACTCTTAAAGACAGCACTCTTGCACTTTTGAAAAAAGCTCCTACGGGACTGTTTCAGCTTGAAGTGGGGCTTCAGAGCTTCAATCCCGACACTCTCAGAGCGGTACACAGAAATCCCGATACAGGCAAGCTTGAAAAAACCATAAGGGAACTTGTTTCCGCAGGTAATATGCATATACACGCAGACCTTATAGCAGGTCTTCCTTATGAAAATTTTGATTCATTCGGGAACAGCTTCAACAGACTTTACGAACTGAAACCCCATATGCTTCAGCTCGGTTTTCTGAAACTTCTTCACGGAAGCGAACTCAGAGAAAAAAGTGATGATTTCAGCTGTTTTTATCATTCCGAGGCTCCCTATGAAGTCATTTCAACAGAGTGCCTGAATGAAGAGGCTATGCAGAAAATCCATTTCGCAGAGAATGCCGTTGACCGTCTTTACAACAGCGGAAGATTCAGTAAAACTCTTGAATATCTCATTAATGAATGTCATATTGAACCGTTTGAACTGTTTTCGTCTTTCGGTGAATTTACGGCAGATAAAAAGAACATTCCTCTTGACGAATATATCAGTTTGTTTTATAATTTTTTCGGCAGTAAAACAGATAAAATAAGGCTCCGTGATGCACTTGTGTGCGACAGACTAAGTTCAAATCCGTCAGGTATTATTCCGTCTTGTCTGAAAATCCCCGACAGCAGACTTAAACGGATAAAAAAGCACCTTTCAGAGAATATGAAACTGAGCGGAAAGACTGCCTGTGCAATACTTTACAGCGAAAACAGAATCGTTTACTGTGATTATAAAAAGAAAAACCCCGTTACGGGAAATTATAAGCTTTCATTTATGGAGATCGACCTATGAGAATGAGAAAAAAGAAAAATCTTGCAGAAAAAATGGAATATGTATCGGATATCCTGTCCGTACTTCATTCTGATGACCCGAATTATGTTACCTCTGCTGAGAAAAAAGAATACCTTGATTTTAAAGGTATTTTCGGTAATGACAACCCTATGCAGATTGAAATAGGCTGCGGAAAAGGTCAGTTCGTATGCGAATTGGCAAAGCGTAATCCTGACATCAATTACATTGCAGTTGAAGTAAATCCCAATGTCATTTATATGGCTGCAAAAAAAGTAAAGGATGAGGGGCTTCGGAATGTTTATTTTATGCAGTGCCGTGCCGAGTATCTGCCGAAATACATACCCGATAACAGTATTGAGAGAATTTATCTCAACTTCTCATGTCCTTTCCCCAAGAAAAAATATGCACACCACAGACTCACAGACGGCAGATTTTTAAATATCTACCGTCAGATGATGAAAAAGGGTGCAGAAATACATCAGAAAACCGACAACACAATTCTGTTTGAATATTCAATTGAGCAGTTTTCACAGAACGGTTTTGCGATGAAAAATGTCACACTCGACCTTCACAACAGCAGTTTTGAAGGCAACATCATGACAGAATACGAAAAACGCTTCACAGATTTAGGTCAGCCTATATACCGTCTTGAAGCTTACATAAAGGAGTAAAAAAATGAAGTACGAGAACAACTGGGAATCAATCAATTCAAGACCCGTACCCGAATGGTTTGAAGATGCTAAATTCGGCATTTTTATTCATTGGGGACTTTACAGCGTGCCTGCATACGCACCTCACGGCCATTATGCAGAGTGGTACGGCTGTCATTGTGATGTGGAAAAGGAATCTCCCGTTGACAAGCAGTATTATGAATATCATCAGAAGACCTACGGACCCGATTTCAAATATGCAGACTTTGTGAATATGTTCAAGGCTGAGAATTTCAATGCCAAGGACTGGATTTCTCTTTTTGAAGATGCAGGTGCAAGATATATGAATCTTGTTTCAAAGCATCACGACGGCTTCTGTATGTATAAATCAAAGTATGCATGGAACTGGAACAGCGTTGATGTTGGTCCTCACAGAGATTTCTGCCGTGAACTCAAGGACGCTTGTGACAAGAGCGATGTTAAATTCGGTGTTTATCACTCCGTTTACGAATGGTTCCATCCCCTCTATCTCAAAAATCCCGAAGAATACGCAACAGAGCACCTCATCCCGATGCTCAAGGAACTCATTGAAAACTACAAGCCCAACACACTTTTCACAGACGGTGAATGGGAACATCCCAGCTCAGTATGGCATTCAACTGAATTTCTGCAGTGGCTTTACAACGAGTCAAGCGTAAAGGATTACATCGTACCCAATGACCGTTGGGGCAGAGAAACAAGAGGCAGACTCGGCGGAAACCTCACAACTGAATACGGTTTTGTAGGCTCACCCGATACAGATGTTGATAATATTCAGGAGCTTGACAGAGTCAGCGAAGAATGCCGCGGAATAGGCGGTTCTTTCGGTTGGAACAAGTTTGAAACTCTTGACGATTATCTCACACCCAAGGCGCTTATTGATATGTTTGTTGACCTTATTTCAAAGGGACAGAACTTCCTTCTCAACATCGGCCCCACAGACGACGGCAGAATCCCTGTTATTATGGAAGAAAGACTCCGTCAGATGGGCAAATGGCTTAAAATCAACGGTGAGGCAGTTTATGCAAGCCGTAAATACTGTGTTTCAAAGACAGAGAATGTCAAGTACACAAGAAGTAAGGACAGCAGTAAGATTTATGCTTTCTTTATGAATTATCCCGTTGGCAGAATCACGCTTGAAGATATTGACTACAACGAAAATATGAAGGTTTCACTCTTAGGTTTTAACGGTGAAATCAAGGCAGAAAACAATAACGGTAAGCTTTGTGTTGATTTCGGTTTCATCAGTCCCGATGATATGGAATCTGAGTATGTTTATACAGTAAAGATTGACAGATAAAAGCACAATATGGTATTATTATAAAAGACAGTTTATGAGAGGTGTATTTTATGTCAGTTAATTATAAAATAACAAATCCTTATGAAAGCGTAACCCATCTTATCTCTGATAACGAAAATCACTACAAGACAAATCTTCACACACACTCAACTTACAGTGATGCAAACGAAACCATGACAAAGATGATTGAAGCATATTATGACTATGACTTCGATATTCTTGCATTTGCAGAGCACGGTGTTCTCGGTAAGGAGTGGGATCAGGACCCTTCAATCATTCCTCTTTATCTTTTCCAGAATCTCTGGCACGGCAAGCGTGTGCATCCCACAACGGCTGAGTATCACGCATTCCTTGACGGTACATATAAGACAGCAAAGAACGCAAGAACAAAAAAGAGAGGTCTTATGTGTGTTCCCGGTGCCATTGAAGCCAATATGTTCACACTTATGAAGAACCACGTCAACGGCTACTTCACAGATGACTCAACAGAGGGTATCTGCGGTAAGGAAAACGATTTTGAGGAGCCTATCAGAAAAATCGAAAAAAGCGGCGGACTTTCACACATCAATCATCCCACAGACTGGATCGGTGCAGGTAAGCATCCTGAGCTTGCAAAGGACCCCGAAATTGTAAAATTCTTTGCAGACCTTCTCAGAAGATATAAGTCCTGTATGGGTATTGAGGTTCTCAATATGTATGACAGACCCAACAGAAGTGACAGAATTCTCTGGGACGAGCTTCTTAAGGTGCTTATTCCTGAGGGTGAAAGAACTGTATGGGGCTTCGGTAACAGCGACGCTCATCAGGGCGACCAGGCTGACACTGCTTTTATGGATTTCATTCTTCCCGAATACTCGCTCGGCAATCTCCGTAAGGCTATGGAAAACGGCACTTTCTTTGCTATGGCAAGATATGCAAAGAATGAGCTTGGTGAGAATTTTGTGGGTAAGGGAATTCTTCCCCGATTCACAAAGATTGAAGTTGACGATGAAAACGACACAATCACAGTTGCAGGTAATAATTGCAAGGCAATTGATTTTATTGCAGACGGCAAAGTCATCAAGTCTGTTGAAGCTGATGAAAACGGCAATATGGAGCTTACAATCACACTTGCAGAGCACAGTGAAGACATCAGCTGTTATGTCAGAGCTCAGCTCAGAGGTGAGGGCGGCATCTGTATGTCACAGCCCTTTATCTGTGATGACGGCGATATGAAGAGATTTATCAGCAAGGATATTGCTCTGAAAGAGTATAAAGGCTTTGAGCTTTTCAAAAAGAAGTTTGTTGATACAAGACTCGGCGTTATCGCAAACAAGTTGTTTATCAAGAAACAGTATAATAATCATTATTTCTGATAATAAATCACAAAAGAGTGTTGTCATATAGGTCATACACTCAGGGACAGGTTTAAGATTATTTTATCGCCTGACAAATAGCACCACAGGCAGCTATCAAGTCTAAACAATAAGATTTATAAAGCAAGTTTTTATGACCTCGCCAAGAAATTGACGAGGTCATTTTCTATCTATTGCAATTATTTTGAAAGTGTGCTATTATAAATTTATAATTAGTATTGCCAAGAGTTCTGGGAACAGCGTGCTTATACCACGACAAGATTTGGTTCGAATCCAAAATGCCACAATACTAATTACTTTTTTTTCATTTTCCTCTTTGCTGATAACACCTCAGATTGCAATTAGTTGTGAGCAAGATTATAGGGGATAGCTTTTCCTGATAAGTGACATTTTGTGCATTAATGTTCTGCTTGTTGCAGTTATAAGACAAAATATTAAACGGATGTGTAGAATTTCTCCACATCCGTTTTACTATCTCAAAGAACAATTTGATCAGGGATTCGGGTTAAATGTTGTCAAGTATTTCCCTCGCATTTGTATCGGGTTTTACTTTCGGCATAATTTTTTCAATGTTTCCGTTTTCATCAATTATGAATGTAGTTCTCACAACTCCCATACTGACTTTGCCGTATAGCTTTTTTTCCTGCCACACGCCGTATTTCTGTATTGCATCAAGTTCGGGATCGGCAAGAAGAATAAAGGGGAGTGAGTGTTTTTCTGCAAATTTCAGGTGCGATGCAACGCTGTCTTTGCTGATGCCTATAACTTCAATATTTTTCTGTCTGAATTCATCAAAAGATGCGGCGAATGCACAAGCCTGTCTTGTGCAGCCGGGTGTATTGTCTTTCGGATAGAAATAAAGAACAACCTTTTTTCCTTTGAACTGAGAAAGAGTCACATCATTGCCGTTTTTATCCTTTAATGTAAAATCGGGAGCTTTCATACCTTTTTCCAACATAAATTATCACCCCAGTAAAATATCAGTAACAAGCATAACGCAGAAACCTGCAAGAAGTGCATAAGTTGCCCCTCTTTCGTTGCCGTGTGCGTGAGTTTCAGGAATCATTTCGTCGCTTACAACATAAAGCATTGTACCGCCCGCAAAGGCAAGTGCAAATGGAAGTATTGCAGATGCAATGCTTACTGCAAAATAACCTATAAGTGTGCCGATAACCTCCACAAGACCTGTCAGCATAGCGCAGATAAATGTCTTTTTCGGCCTGACACCTGCTGCCAGCATAGGACCTATAATAACCATACCCTCGGGGATGTTCTGAAGTGCTATACCGCCTGCAATAACAAGAGCCTGAGATGTGTCACCTGAGCCGAAGCCTACACCTGCCGCAATGCCTTCGGGAAGATTGTGTATTGCGATTGCAGAAACAAAAAGAAGAACTTTGCTGAGTTTTGCGTCAGGATGTGATTCTGAGTCTTCTCCTACGAGCCTGTGCATATGCGGAACGAGCTTATCAATAAGATTAAGACAGACAGCACCCGCAAAAATACCCGCAATTGTAATGAGCAGACCCCATTTCCCGCCGTATTCAACAGACGGAATGATAAGCCCCAGCACAGCAGCAGAAAGCATAACGCCGGCCGCAAAGGACAGGACAATGTCTGAAA
>JAZSET010000140.1:0-4662 GCA_045531795.1 Eubacteriales bacterium
GCCTCCGACTTCCCCTTAATGCACTGAAGCACGAGCAGAATGTCCGTGTGAAGCTTGTCTCAGACGGCAGAGTGCTTGACAGAATTCCCGCATATATGAACCGCGTTGCACAGAGCCCTGTTGACGGCAGCTTTTGCGGTCAGGTATGGGATCCCGACACTGATTTCAAGTGGACAGATTCCCGTTTCTTTAAAAAGAAGAGATGTGATGACCCCATAATATATGAGTGCCATATAGGAATGGCAAACGAAGAGGAAAGAATCGGAACATACAACGAATTTCGCGAGAATGTGCTTCCGAGAATAAAGGCAGACGGTTACAACTGTATTCAGATAATGGCGGTTATGGAGCACCCGTATTACGCCTCTTTTGGATATCAGGTTGCAAACTTCTTTGCGCCATCGTCAAGATTCGGTACGCCCGAGGAATTAAAGAACCTGATAAATACTGCCCACAAAAACGGTATATTTGTGCTTCTTGATATAATTCATTCCCACGCTGCAATCAATACGGTTGAGGGGCTTTCGGAGTTTGACGGAACAAATTATCAATATTTCCACGAGGGTGAACGCGGATACCACAGTGCCTGGGGAACAAGACTTTTCGATTACGGCAAAAATGAAGTTCTGCACTTTTTGCTTTCCAATATAAAGTACTGGATAGAAGAATTTCACTTTGACGGCTTCCGCTTTGACGGCGTTACATCAATGCTTTACCACAATCACGGACTTGGTACTTCCTTTGACAGATATGAAAAATATTTCAGTATGAACACTGACACAGAGTCTATGACATATCTTACCCTTGCAAATGAGCTTATTCACGAAGTAAACCCCTGTGCTATTACAATAGCCGAGGATATGAGCGGTATGCCGGGAATGTGTGTGCCGATAAGCGAGGGAGGTATCGGCTTTGACTACCGCCTTTCAATGGGAGTGCCTGACCACTTTATAAAAATGCTTGAGGATCAGCGTGACGAAGAGTGGAATATGGATACTCTATGGTATGAGCTTACAACGCGCAGACCGGGTGAAAAGAATATCGGTTACTGTGAGTCCCACGACCAGGCTCTTGTCGGAGACAAGACTATTATGTTCAGACTTGCAGATGCTGAAATGTATACCTGTATGAACAAGGAAAATGACAGTCCTGTAATAGAGAGGGCTATGTCCTGCCACAAGATTTTCAGGCTTATTACCTGCGCCCTTGCAGGAGAGGGATATCTGAACTTTATGGGTAACGAATTCGGTCACCCCGAATGGATAGATTTCCCGAGAGAGGGCAACGGAAATTCGGGCAAATATGCAAGACGGCAGTGGAGTCTTGTGGATTCTCCCGACCTTAAATATCAGTATCTTAATAAGTTTGACAATGATATGATAAAGCTTATAAAAAAATACCCGGTACACAGCGGTATCACCGAGCTTTTGAAAATTCATAATGATGATAAGATAATTGCTTTTAAGCGGGGAGGACTGATTTTCCTTTTCAATTTCCACGTATGGAAAATGCATAATATTCCTGTTCTTGATGCAGACAAAAAATATAAGGTGCTTATAAACTCCGAGTCCTCGGTGTACGGAGGAAAAATAGAATTTCCGAAGAAAACGGTAAGCGGTGACAGCTGTGCTGTTTTACCGAGAAGCGCGATTGTTCTTGAAGAAATAAAATAATAAACAATATATCTTAAAGGACTCTTATGAACAACAACATTTTTGATTATCTCGATTGGCGTGGAGATCTGGGATTTGATACGAACAGCTTCAATGAAGTTGATAATCTTATCCTTTCTGTGATCTCATATATGGATTTCAGCAATATTATACCGCCGGAACCTACGGGCATGGGTATAACACTTGCAGAAGCCGAGAAGCGTCTTGCGGCTCTTGACCGTGACAACCAGGAGCTCGGGCTCATTATCCCCGATCAGACCTCGGATTTTGTCAGGCGTGCGGCGCATACCAGACGGTTTTCCGAGATACTTCTGTATTCATATGTTGACAAGATAGATGCAGAGGTTGGAATACAGTTTTCGGCTATAACATTCGGACTTCCCGACAAGACGCTTTTTATTGCATTCAGAGGAACTGATGATACTCTTGTCGGCTGGAAAGAAAACTTCAATATGAGCTTTGCCTCACCAGTACCGGCTCAGGTATCTGCCGTAGACTATCTTGTTGATACGGCTATGGCAAAGCGAGGCAAAATCAGACTTGGCGGTCACTCCAAAGGCGGAAATCTTGCAATTTGGGCAGCAGTAAATGCACCGGCAAGACTCCAGAGGCGTATAATAGCCGCATACAATAATGACGGGCCGGGCTTTGAAAACCGCATAACCGATCTGCCTGAATATAAGGCAATATCCGAAAGACTCTATACTTTTGTACCTGAGTCTTCTGTTGTGGGACTGTTGCTTGAACACACTGAAGAATATCAGATTGTAAAGAGCTCACAGACGGCAATCTGGCAGCATGATCCATTTTCCTGGGAGATAAAGGGGACAGAGTTTATCAAGGCTGCACAGCTTTCAAATTTCAGCAAGCATACCGACCGTGCTCTGAGCAAATGGATAGGCTCACTTTCTCCCGAGGAAAGACGCCACGCAACAGATGTGCTTTTTGAGGTGCTTGAATCGACGGGTGCCAAAACTCTCTCGGATATCAATTCAGGCAAGCTTAAAAATATAAGTACTATAATGAAATCCTTTAATAACATTGACAGACAAACCAAAGATAACCTTTCAAAGCTTGTAAAACAGCTTTTCGAGTTTGACAGAATCTTTCAGTGGAAATAGAAAAGTGCTTCCCTCGGGAAGCACTTTTTTGTATCTTTTATATCTTTGTAACGCCGGGTTTGAGTTCAACGACCTGTCCATCGACGTTTGCCCATACCGATATAGCACTTGGATTGAAGAACATTTTTCTGTCCTGCGATATTTCAATACGCTTTGTTGCAGTAATATAGTCGTATATTTCTATATTGGTCGCAAACCATACGCCTTCTATTTTGCTTGCACGTTCACAGAAAGCCTCCATCATCTCCCATGTGTATTCGGTGTTTTCCTCGTTGAATTCATACGAGTGTCCCCATATATAGAATATGCGGTTTGCATCGTTTCCGGCGCTTGCAAATTTTTCAAGTCTTTCATCCTGGAGCTTTCCGTGATGACCGGTGGGAGCCCAGTCTAAAAAATTCTTCGGGAATGAAAAGTCATTTGACGGCCATACCCCTCTTGAATACTTGACATCAAGCATTTTAAGGACTTCCATAACCTCTTCGCTGTAGCTTCCAAAGGGATATGACATTCCTCTTACAGGATACCCTGCAATGCCTTCAAGCACCTCGCGGTCGCGTATTATTTCACGCATAACCTCACTTTTCGGAAGTCGGGCAAGGGATGGGTGAGAATATCCGTGAAGTGATATTTCGTGACCGACATACAGTTTCTTTACTTCTTCAACCTTGTCAGCAAGGCGCCCGTGAGGTCCTTCGACATATTTTATTCCGTTGAGGTGAAAAGTACCCTTGATTCCGTATTTGTTGAAAATTTCGATAAGTCTTTTGTCACCGTCAAAATTTCCGTCATCATAGCTCATTGTAAGGACTTTTGAAAATCCGTTCTTCAAAAGAAATCTTATAGCCATAACAAAATCTCCGTAAAAAATTAGTTTATTTTATCAAGATAACGCTTGAGAGCCTCTCGCATTTCGGCAGCCTTTGCCTCAGGTGCTGTAGGGTTGCAGTGAGCCCATACGCCTGTTTCGCTTGATGCCTGGAACTGCTGCTTGTTCGAGTCACGAAGCGGCGGATAATATTCGATGTGGAAGTGTGTATATTTTTCAAAATCCTTATGCTTTTCATCGTCAACATTGACGGGGGCATTGTGCATACACATCATATAGGGGAAGTTGAAATCGAAAATATTGTCGTACATACCAACAATATTTCTCATTATGATACCGAGATTCTTTCTCTCGCTTTCATTAAAGTCGGTGATGTACTGCTTGTGCTTTTTTGCACTTATGTAAACGCCGTAAGCATAGTCGGCAAAGAAGGGAATATATGCAATAAAATCTTCGTTTTCGCATATTACTCTCTCTTTGAAATCGCTTTCTTCCTTATTCATACGGCAGAAAATGCACTCGCAGTTTTCTTCAAAGTGCTCAAGTCCTGCATCAAGCTCAAGCTCCATCTTCTTGGGTACTACAGAGTAGCCGTACATCTGACCGTGAGGGTGAGGCATAGTAACGCCTACAACATCTCCTCTGTTTTCGAAAATGAACACGTACTTGATTTTTTCATCAGCACGCATAGCATCAAAGCGCTCGCACCAGAGGTTAACAAGCTTATTCATATGCTCGTCTGACAAATCACGGATATTTCCGTGGTGATCGGGAGAAAAGAGTATTACCTCGCATTTACCGTGAGAGGGTTTTACCTTGTAAAAATCGGTAGCCACATCATCGGGCTTTGGAGGATTCTGCGAAAGTGCAGGGAAGTCGTTGTCGTACTTGTAAACATCGTAGCTGTCCGGCACTTTTCCCGAACCGGGGCAGAAAGGACACCAGTCCTTGGGCATCTGCGGACGGTTCTGACGGTGAGATGCAATCATCACCCAGTCTTTGATCATAGGGTTCCATCTTAATTCAGCCATAATAATAT
>JAZSET010000163.1:0-33816 GCA_045531795.1 Eubacteriales bacterium
AAATCCACGACGGCAGAGCTCCCGACTACGACGACTGGAGCTTAAACGGCGATATTCTCGTGTATTATCCTCTCCTTGACATCGCACTCGAGCTTTCGTCAATGGGTATAAGAGTTGATGAAAAAGCTCTTTTGTTCCAGCTTAACGAAAGAGGCTGCAATGAAAGACTTGAACTTGACTTCCACAAGGCACTGCTTGAGGGAAAGCTTCCCTATACAATCGGAGGCGGTATCGGACAGTCGAGAATGTGTATGTTCTTTTTACAGAAAGCACACATCGGCGAGGTACAGTCATCAATCTGGGATGAAAAAACCGTAACCGAGTGCAAAAAGCGCGGAATTGAATTATTATAAAACAAAAATGACTGATTTTTAATCAGTCATTTTTTTATATTCTTATGTAGTTTTCGGGATACTTCCCCGTAATACTGTCGCAGGGACTGTCATACCTGACATACACTCCCACATTCATACTTTCAAGATAAGAAATACAGGATTTTACTCCCGAAGCAAACAAATCGGGGACAGTTTCCTCAAGTTTTTTCTTTACTTTTACAGTCTTTTTATGCTCTCCCTTTAAAAATTCGGGTATTCTGCCCTCTCTGTTTGTAGTTATTCTGTCAAGTATCACAGTGTCATACAGTCTGCGCACATCAGTTACACCGATTCTTACCAAAGCATCACACAGTGCTTTTGTAAAGCCGTCAAGACTTGTTCCGCTGTCATATTCTATGACAGAAGATAATTTTTCATATAAGTCAAACGGCGTAAGCTCTGTTACTTCGAGCACATAGTCAAAAGTTCTCACAAAACGACCGCTGTTGTAGATACGCTCGTTAAGATCCTCAATTTTTCTGAGCACATCAAGTTCACTACTGCTTATATAGTCTGTACTTATCACCTCGTAAGGTGCATCAGGTGAGAAAGTGCACTTGTGGGGATAGTCGTCATCTCCCATAGGTGAGCCTGAAAGTACTTTTAAAAATCCAAGCTGAAGCATATGAGGTCTCATTGCAAAGGCAAGGTTAAAGCTGTTTCTGAAACTTTTGTAGTCCTCAAACGGAAGTCCTGCTATAAGGTCGGTATGCACGTGAATATTCCCGAGAGATATGAGCTTATTTGTATTTTCCACAAGTCTTGTTGTGTCGCTCTTTCTGCCGATTGCCTCAAGAGTTTTCACATTAAAGCTTTGTATTCCGACTTCAAACTGCACGGCACCCTTTGGCAGAGTTCCTATCACCCTTATTGTTTCTCCGTCAAGTATTTCACCCGAAATCTCAAAGTGAATACGCACACCCTCAGGTATTTCTGTGCCGTAATTATCTCTTATAAACTCGAAAAATCTTATAGCCCGCTTTTTGTCGGCATTGAATGTACGGTCTACGAGCTTGATTGTAGCCGTGCCGCTTTTAGACAAAGTCAACAACTCACTTTTTGCCCTCTCCTCAGGGAAAAATCGCACTTCCCCGCACTTGCCCGACAGGCAGAATGCGCAGGAAAACGGACACCCTCTGCTTGTTTCAAGGTAAGCGATACGGTTTCCTATCGCTTCAAAATACTCGTCGCAATAAGGACTTGGCGGAATATCTGCACTCACATACGGCTCTGATATTACAATATTCCCCTCGCTTTTGTATGAAACGCCGGGAATGTTACTGATGTCGGTTTCATTAACAATAGCATCAATAAGTCGGGCAAAAGGATATTCACCCTCTCCCGATACAACAAAATCTATAAAGTCGTAACTTAAGTATTTTTCAGAAGAATATGAAACCTCGGGGCCTCCGAGTATTACCTTTATCTGCGGTAGTGCTTTTTTAACAAGACTTGCGACTTCAAGTACAACTCTGGCATTCCATATATAGGTTGAAAGGCCCAAAACGCAGGGCGACTCATTTATAATTCTGTCTGCAATAAGGCTCGTTTTTTCGTTTATAGTCCCCTCAATAACTTTTGGAGTCACATCACTTTTTGAATACTCCTTTACCCCCGCATAAATGTACCACGCAGCAAGTGAGGAGTGAATATATTTTGAATTTATCTGACAAATTACTATATTTTTCATCTCAAATGAAAAGTCTGTCATAGATAAGATGCATTTCATCAGGGCTTATAACATAAGGACTGTTTGAATAATTCGCCGCAGTTGACACTGCATCAATATATGCGGTCTTTTCCTTTTCATCAAGCTTTAATTTTACATTCGCGATTTCCGGAATCACTTCGGCAATTTCCTCAATAGAGGTTTCAAGATGTGAAGCAAAAGCATAAAGCTTTTTTGCACCCTTTTCGGTTTTCATATTGTATTTTATGTACTCACCTGTAAATGCGGCACAGGCCTTTCCGTGAGGAATACCGCTGTAAAGAGTAAGACTGTAACCAAGCGGATGCGGGAAGCCTGTACCCGTTTCATTTATTGCTATTCCGCCTGCACAAGCCGCTGCCATAAGATCCTGTCTTATAGCTCTTACTGTAAGATCTCCTGTGTCTTTGAGCGAGTCGGGGTTATTCTTTATCGCCCCAAAAGCATTCCATATCTTTTTAGCACCGTAAAGCGCAAACATCTGTGAAATGTCTGTAGATTTTGGCGAAAGGTATGACTCAATACAGTGGCAAAAAGCATCAAGAGCAGTGCTTATGGTATAATCGTAGCCTAAAGTATATGTATATTTAGGGTCAAGAATTGCCGCCTTTGCATAAGATAAAGAGTTTTTAAAGGTTTTCTTGACATTATCCTCGTCAACGGTTAAAACAGAATAATTATTCGCTTCGCTTCCTGTACCAGCCGTTGTTGTAACAAGAATAATGGGAAGCATTTTGTTTATACTTGCAGTAAAAATATCGTCCTTTGCAAGATCAGCATTAGCACCAAATGCGGCAATAGCCTTTGAGGCATCAAGAGGTGAGCCTCCGCCAATACCTATTACAAGGTCGGCACCTTTCCTGCGTGCGACCTCTCCTCCCTCAAAGCATACCGAAAGTCTGGGGTTTTCACCGATTTTGTCAAATACGGTGTACCCTACGCCACATTTTTCAAGAATGTCGGTTATGTCACCGAGCGCACCCGAAAGCTTTGCACTGCGTGCTCCCGTTACGATAAGTGCGTGCCTATAGCCCTTAAATTCTTCCTTTGCGGACATAACTGCATTTTCTCCGAAATAAAGCCTTGCCGGCATATAAAAATCAAATTTCATAGTACCTGTTTCCTTTATATATTTTATCCACCAATGCGTCTGTTGCAGATGTCAGGAATAGCTGCAGGGGTCTTTTCAAATTCATCTCTGAAATACGCCCTTGTGTTTGCTGTATTGCCAGCTTTGTCATATACTGTGAAGCGGACGAACAAGTCCTGCTCATCTATTGGAAATTCAGCATGAGTAACCCCCTCAGAATTGATGCGAGAAGTAGCCGGTGATCTTCTTCCGCTATTGGACACAACGATTCTCTGTGCAGGCGAACACTCAATATGAAATACGCCGTCTTCATACCACAAAGCCTTGATTTCCGGACCTCTTGAAGCATAATAATCGCCATTTTCAAGAGCTGCTATAATTTCACCGTACTCAAGATTATCTGCCTGTATCATTGTAAAACCGCCACCCACAGTGCTTTTTGAATGAGTGTCATCAGTAGCAACACAACCCAGTCTCTGACCGCTTCTGAGCATTGCCTCATATATGTAAGGACAATACGCATCGTAACCTATGCACTGACACTCATGATTATAGATTTCCATTGCATAAAGTCCATCAATATTTGTGAAATAACTTTCATCCTCTTTGGACCACGTTGGATGATTATATGAAACAATAAAACCTGCATCTTTAGCTTTTTTTATGATTTTATTTAGGTTTTCAGCGGAATATTCAAAATCATCGCCGGAATCATCCTGCTTTTTCCAATTTGAAAAATCAAGATGCTTTTCCAAGCGTGTTATATTCTCCATATTTACAACAGGTTGCTCAACGAAATCAGGAGTTTTGCTTATAATATTTATATGCGTAACGCGTCTCATATTAAAGGGAAGATGCTTATCTGCATAAATTATAAGTTCATATCCGGACAACGCAATGAAGTTTTCATCATTAAGGTCATCGTGCGGAACAAGTATTTCGTGATCTGTATAAGCTACTACACTGTATCCCTTTTCTTTGTAACTCTCCTTAACCGCCAAAGGAGACAACTCACCGTCCGACACATTTGTATGGCAGTGTAAGTTTGCCTTGTAGCTGTTTTTTCTGCCGTCAATAAGATAAATTCTCTCACTCATTTTTCTTCCCTCTTTTTTCATATACTTTCAGTACCGCTACCGTAACCTGTGTATACTGTATATTATACCATATTGTAGCACACCTTTTGGGGAAATGCAATAAATTTCAGGTAATATTCAATAAAATTAAAAAAAGTAAAATTAGCACTTGACAAAGAAGTGCAACTGTGATATAATTTATCAGTCACCGATTGAGGGCCAATAGCTCAGTTGGTTAGAGCCACCGGCTCATAACCGGTCGGTCCGGGGTTCGAGTCCCTGTTGGCCCACCAGAAAAAGCACCGACAGAGTCGGTGCTTTTTTACTTGATATGCCTTTGCAAACTCACAATTTATATGACTCCGGCATACATTGTTAAACATTTGTCAAAGTTGTGTTGTTTATTCCATTGCTATAGGTTTTAAAGTATGTTAAAATATACGATGGAAAATTTCAGGAGGCGGTTTAATGTTAAGCCCTATAAAAAAGAAATTTGATTATAAATGGGTAATTGTTGTACTTTGTTTTATGATGGTTTGTATCGTGCTCGGTTTTTGCAGCTCATCAAAGAGCCTTTACCTTTCGGCAATTACAGAGCATCTTGGAATAAAGCGAAGCGCTTTTTCGATGAATGACAGCTGCAGATATATCACCACAGCTGTAATAAATCTGTTTTTCGGCACACTTATCAGCAAATTCGGTGCAAAAAAGCTTATCGGTGCAGGCTTTATATGTCTTATAATATCATGTCTCATATACTCATTTGCCAATAATATTGCTGTGTTCTGTCTCGGCGGTGTATTTTTGGGACTTGGTCTTTCCTGGACAACAACCACTATGGTTGGATCGGTAATAAATAAATGGTTCACATCTAACACAGGTACAATTATGGGTGCTGTTCTTGCGGCTAACGGCATTGGTGCCGCCATTGCAATTCAGATTGTTTCCCCCATTATCTATCAGGCGGGCAGAACAGACGGATACAAGGATGCATACCGCCTCGTAGCACTTATTTTGTTTGTTGTGTTTGTACTTATGATGGTATTTTTCAAGAATAAGCCCTCAGAAGAATCTTCTCAGGGTTCGCATACTTCCAAAAAACGTCGCGTAGGTACAAGATGGGAGGGACTCGAATTCAGCGCAGCCCAGAAAAAAGTTTACTTCTATCTTGCAGCATTCTGTATTTTCATTACCGGTTTGTTACTTCAGGGTATCGGCGGTATTGCTGCACCAATGCTCAGAGACACGGGACTTGACGAATCATATGTTGCCCTTGTTCTCAGTGCTCACTCAATTGCACTTACCGTTTTCAAATTTGGTGTCGGAGTTATCTACGACAAGTTCGGACTCAGAAAAACCTCCAATTTATGTGCGATAACAGCAATCGTTGTAATGTTTGCTCTTGCAAATGTAACAAACTCTCCCTCAGGTAAAGTTCTTGCAATGATTTACGGCGTATTCTCATCCCTCGCGCTTCCGCTTGAAACAATCATGCTCCCAATATACGCCAATGACCTCTTCGGCGAAAAGTCATATAATAAAATACTCGGCATTTTCGTTTCAGTAAATACGGCGGGCTATGCTCTCGGTGCTATTGTATTCAATTATTGCTTTGACAAATTCGGAAGTTATATCCCTGCAATTTACATAGGCTGTGCTCTGATGACTGCGGCTACAATTATAATGCAGTATGTTATCTCAAAAGCACACAAGGAACGCAAACTTATAGAATCAAAAGAAGCAGAGACAGAAAAAGTTGAAGTGTAAATAATAGTTATGAAAAAAGAACGAGGCAATTGCTTCGTTCTTTTTTGTATTCAAAATGAATGTAAAAAAGAATTTATTTTGCGAAAGCAAAGTTTCCTTAACCTCTTCACTGTTCACTTTTACCTATTACTTCAAAAATCCGTACACATCCTTTTAGTGAAGAGTGAAGAGGTAATAGTGAATAAGTAAAAATCCGCACACTTTCGTGTACGGATTTTTTGTGATTGGCGACCGAAATAGATGACATATTAATCATCAAGCAATTCTTTTAACATTCGTTCTTTATTGAACAAAAAGCCCTTCGTGATTTGATAGCTTAATGTGTTTTCATAATCACAAGGTAAGATTTTACCATTATCAAAGGATAATATTTGCGAATTGGGGCAACCAAGCAAAATCGGAGAATGCGTTGCGATAATAAATTGCGCTCCTTTTTGGGACATATCGTAAATATGCTTCAGTAATGTTAGCTGACGCTGGGGAGAAAGCGCGGCTTCAGGCTCATCCATTAAATAAAGTCCGGGTTTATCGTATGCCAAAAAACGTAGATTTCCTTCGCCATGCGAATTAGCGTGATAATTGTCACCCATATAGTTAAACATCGATGCAGTTGCCACATTAAAAAACGTTTCGGCTCTGAAGAAGTATCCAAATTTGGGGCGTTGCCAACCCTTTGCTAAAGTAATCGATTCACTTAAAGGCGAGATATCATAATACGTGCTGAAATTATAATTTCGAGTCCCGCCCTCAGAGTTATAGCCGAATTCTACAGCCATAGCTTCGAGTAATGTCGACTTACCCGTGCCGTTTTCACCAACAAAAAATGTAATTGTTTTGTCAAACTGTAATTCTGTGATGCTTTTTATGGCAGCGATATTATGAACATAAGAGTTTTTAGGAAGAGTCTCCCAATTTATTCGCAGTCCCTTGATATAAAAATCATTCATAATTCCACTGCCTTTCATCATCATTTTCGTCTGCCATCAAGCCACCTATAATAATCCTCTAACAGCCTTTTGTTTTTATCAAAATCAAGCATTTCAATCTTTTTATCATTAATTTCGTATGCCTTTTGAATTATATCGTAAGCATATTGATCGTCCTCGGTTTGCGGTGAATCTTCGAGGAAGGACAGTTTGCAGCGCAGTAGGGTTAATTTAACTCGATAGTATGGTAATAAATTTGGTTTTGACATTTCCGTGCTCCTTTCGTGTGGTAAACACCATTATACCAAAAGAAATGGGAAAGTCCAGAAAAGTTTTTGAAAATTATTTGTTATCTTGGTTGGATTTTGCTGTTCTGCAAGAAGAAACGAGCATTACACGGATCGTTGCACACTTGTCTGACAAGGTTTTGTACTGCTGAGCATCAATATAATTTGTTCTATGTAAAAGCTCAAGCCAATAGCCTGTTTCACTTGCTTCTTTGAGAGCGATTTCAAGCTTTGAAATAAAATCCTTTTTGCCTTGTGCGTATTGTGCTTCGTGGATGTTTGCGCCGATGGAAGTACCGCTTCTGCCTATTTGGTTTGCGATAACGGATTCGTGATTGGTTTTTAAGTATTTGACAAGGTTAATTATATCGACGGAGAAATCCATTGATAACTCACGCAATTTAGATTCAGCCATAATCGCACCCCTCTTTCGGTTATATTATATCATAAATTGGAGTGTATGTAAAGAGTGGTGTTGCGGCAAGCCGCAGCGATGTTATGGCTTCGCCATAGTGATGTATTGCGACGTCGTCGCAAAGTGATGTGATGTTTGCCCTCTTCGCCGTAAGGCGAAACATCACTCACGCAGTGAACATCACTGACGAAGTCAACATCTCTTGCCCGCAAGGGCAAACATCGTTCAAAAAAGCCTATCACTTGCGTGATAGGCTTTTTTGTGGCTGCGGCACTAGGATTCGAACCTAGGAAATGACGGAGTCAGAGTCCGTTGCCTTACCGCTTGGCGATGCCGCATTAACAGACTATATAATACCACATATTTTTGGTGTTGTCAAGAGGAAATTTTAATTTTTACCAATATTTTTAACAATTTGCACCTTTACTGTTATCTTTCCCGAAAACTTTGGGTTTATACCCCGAAAATGACTTTTCAATGAAGCAAAGCAACCTTAACCTCTTCACTATTCACTATTACCTTTTACTTCAAAAATCCGTACACGCTTTTTAGTGAAGAGTGAAAAGGTAATAGTGAATAAGTAAAAATCCGCACACTGTCGTGTACGGATTTTTTGCGACGTGTGTCCGATTTAGATGCAAAACCGTGTGTGGCTGATTTAGATGCACGCCGATTTTGCAGAGGGTACACTAACCCCTTGGCGATGATGGGAGTTAAAAGTATCCGCGGTCTACCGGACTTTTTACGCCATGCTTGTAACGAAGCCTATGTAAAAGCCCCTACCTCTTTGTGTGAGGTAGGGGGAGGGGTTAATCTCTGAAATTTTCTCTAAATATTTGCCTGATAGAGTCAAGCATTTCTGATTTTTCGGAAGCAAAATCGTCAGTATTTGCAGCGATTTGAGCTAACTTTTCAAGAACATCCAACTTTTTGTTGTTATTGGTTGGCTTCATATCATCATACATCTTTTCGTATATTGACAACATTTGCTGATTTGTAGCTTCACGACATCTTACAATATCACACATTGCTTGTGCTTTGGCTTGTCCTTGAATATTGCCAGGAGAGCCCGGGTGACCACATTCGCCATCTCCCATTTCGGACAACTTCTCAATGGCATTGTTCAAGTATTCGGTTTGTTCCTGAATTTTTGCAATTTGCAACAGTATGTAGTTAATATTGTATACACTTTCGCTTTTGATATCTTCAGTCATTTTATTATCCTCCAAATTTATGTTTGGCGGACACGCAAGGCATATTTTATTTTCGTCTACGAAGCGTGCCCTGCCATTTTTTACAAGACCTTTCGCCCTCTTCGGATAGGTCGCCTCATATTCATTACCCTGCTCATCAACAACAATCACGTTTTTTTCGATGGGTGTCGCCCCCTTGCTTTGAAATGAGTTTAATGAGTGAATTCTGTTTTTTATAATGGGTGCCGTCCCCAATTCACATAATTATTGTAGCACACCTGTGAATATTTGTCAACAATTTTCTATTTGTTTTGTGACGAGAATTGTGCGGTAGTTTAAATCTCTCTACAGAACGAAAAAAACGAAATGCACTATCGAAAATTTGCGCCCTCGCATCCCAATCACGCCGAAGGCGTGTATGGAATCAAGGCGAAGCCTTGTATGGAATCCGCAACTTGTTGCGGTATGGAATCAATCCGAAGGGAAAATACACGCTATCGCGTGATGCCATACGCCTGCGGCGATTCCATACACGACTGCGTCGTGATTACATACCAATCCTTCGGATTGGATAGAAAAAAGCACGCTTGCGCGTGCTTTTTTCTGGCTGGAGTAGTTGGATTTGAACCAACGAAATGCCAGAGTCAAAGTCTGGTGCCTTAACCGCTTGGCTATACCCCAATATTTTCATTGATACCTATGTATTCTATCATATTTTACTCTGCTTTGTCAATACAAATTTACAAATAGTATAAGAAATTCCCCGAAATATATTCCGGGGAATTATCAAATAATTATGCTCTTTCCTTTTCCATAAGCTTGCGTCCCATAAGTACGCCCATAGCCGATGCCATCATAAGTCCGCGGGTCCATCCGGATGAATCGCCCAGACAGTGAAGTCCCATAACACTTGTGTTAAGGTCTGTGTCCTGCTTTACTCTGTTGCTGTAGAACTTAAGTTCAGGCGAATAAAGAAGTGTTTCTTCAGATGCGAAACCGGGTACAACATTATCTACTGCCTGAATGAAGTTTATAATGTTCATCATCGCTCTGTAGGGCATTGCGGCAGTGATATCTCCTGCCACTGCATCGGGGATTGTAGGCTTGACATTTGAAAATGCAAGTTCCTTTTGCCATGTGCGTTTACCGTCTAAAATATCGCCGTAACGCTGTACAAGAATGTGACCTGTACCGAGCATATTAGTAAGCTCACCGACCTTGCGGGCATATTCGATAGGCTGGTCAAAAGGCTCACTGAAGTTGTGCGAAACAAGAATTGCAAGGTTTGTGTTGGGGCTTTTAAGTTCCTTATAGGAATGTCCGTTAACAACCGCAAGACCGTTATCATAGTTTTCCTGTGCAACAAACCCGCCGGGATTCTGACAGAAGGTTCTTACCTTGTTTTTAAAAGGCTTGGGCCAACCGATAAGCTTTGATTCGTAAAGCACCTCATTGACCTTTTCCATAACCTCGTTACGAACCTCAACACGGACACCGATATCAACAGTACCGGGCTGATGCTCAACACCGTTTTCGGTACAGAGCTTTTCAAGCCATTCTGCGCCTCGTCTGCCTGTCGCAACAATTGTGGTCTCTGCTTCAATGTCGTATGTATTATTTTTTTCGGTAACACTTACACCATAACACTTGCCGTCTTTAATGTTAAGTGTATTACATTCACATCCGAACTTGATTTCAACACCGTTATCAATAAGGTATCTTTCAAGCTTGTAGTAGATTTCCTGTGCTTTTTCTGTACCGAGATGACGGATAGGACAGTCGACAAGCTTAAGTCCTGCCTGAATTGCACGCTTTCTTATTTCCTTGACCTCTTCGGCGTTGCTGATACCCTCGATTTTTGAATCGGCACCAAATTCCAGATAGATTTTATCGGTATAATTTATAAGCTCTGTTGCGAGGTCCTCTCCTATAAGTCTGGGAAGATCTCCGCCTACCTCAGGAGATAATGAAAGTTTACCGTCTGAAAATGCTCCTGCACCTGAAAAGCCTGTTGTGATATGGCAATACGGCTTGCAGTTTACGCATCTCTGCGTTTCTTTTTTAGGGCAGTGACGCTTTTCAATAGGCGCTCCCTTTTCAACGATTACTATATTCTTTTTTGTTCCCTGCCTGATCATTTCAATAGCAGTGAAAATACCCGCAGGTCCGGCACCCACGATTACTATATCTGTTTTCATAAATCCGACCTTCGCCCTGTGTGGGCTTCCTCGTTTATTATGTATTAGGGGCTCAACATAAGAAAATCCCGTCACAACTGCGACAGGGTCCCTTATTGTATTATACTACAAAGAGTTTGCTTTGTCAATGGCTTTGATAAAGTTATTTATGATACAAACTTTCACTTGACTTTGATGTGCTTTAAGTATATAATGTCATTAAAAGTCATCAGGGAGATATTCTTTATGAAAATAAGCGAAAAATTACAACTTAATACAAAAGGTCTTCACGAATACGGAGCAATAAATATAGTTGTCTTTGGCGACAGTGTCACTCACGGTACGCTTGTTGACACAACAAACTATGAAACTGTATATTGGAACATATTAAAGCAGAAGTTCAACCGTGTGCGTGACTATGTACCCGTAAATGTTATCAACTCCGCAATAGCCGGCACAACAGCCAAAGCATCTGTCGAACGCCTTGACAGAGATGTATTGTCCCATCACCCCGACCTTGTAATTGTATGCTTCGGACTTAATGATGTAAACGGTGCAAAGCAGACATATTTGTCCTCTCTCAAAACTATTTTTGAATCCTGCAGGAATATTGGTACAGATGTAATATTTATGACACCAAATATGCTTAATACATATGTGGCAGACGATACTCCCGAAATGCACAGAGAATATGCAAAGGTAACAGCAACATTTCAGAACGATGGCAAGTTGGACGATTACATTTACAGTGCTGTTGACCTTGCAAAGAGTATGAATGTTACAGTCTGTGACTGCTACAGCGAATGGAAAAAGCTTTATGAAAAAGGCGTTGATACCACCAAGCTTCTCATAAACAGAATCAATCACCCGACACCCGAAATGCACAAGCTTTTTGCAGATATGCTGTTCAATATAATTATGAGGGATAATTAGAATAACACTAAAGTTAAAAACAGCGTGTTTTCACACGCTGTTTTTTATTACATATCATTTCTTATTAAGTCTTCATAGGTTTCGCGGCGTACAGCCAGACTGTCAACACCGTCTTTTACAAGAACAAGTGCAGGTCTCGGGATTCGGTTGTAGTTTGATGCCATTGAATAGTTATATGCGCCTGTCACAAGGACTGCAAGCTTGTCGCCGCGGACAGGCTTTTTTATTTTTACATCTTCCTGTATAAGGTCACCGCTTTCACAGCATCTGCCGCCTATTGTTGCGGTAAAATCGGGTGCTTGGTCAGCACAGCTTGCATTAAGTACCGTATATGCAGATGAATACAGAGCATACCTCGGATTGTCTGTCATACCGCCGTCTATTGATACATAACTTTTGTATCCTGTTATAGTTTTTACACTTCCCACAGAGTACATTGTTACGCCTGCATCTGCTACAATGCTGCGGCCCGGCTCCATAAGAATACGCGGCTTTTCAAATTCAAAGCGTTCACAGGTTTTGTTTATATGCTCACCGATAAGCTTTATTGACTCATCAATATCAATATACGGGTCAGAATCAACATACCTTACACCAAAGCCGCCACCGAGGTTGAGTGTTGTTGTTTTATAGTTAAGCTCCTCCAGGACACGTGCCATAAACATAATCATTATGTCTGCTGCATCACAGAACGGCTTTATTTCAAAGCACTGTGAGCCGATATGGCAGTGGAAGCCCTCGAGAGTTATATTTTCAAGTGTCAGAACATATTTTACAAGCTCAAATGCCTGTCCCGTCTCGATTGCGGTTCCGAATTTTGAATCAACTTTACCCGTTGTGATTGCTGCGTGGGTGTGAGGATCAATACCCGGTGTGAGTCTGATGAGTATTTTCTGCTTTATATTCTTTTTTGCCGCATAATCATTTATCGCATCAATTTCCTCGCGGTTATCCGCTACAAAATAGCCGAGATTTGAATCAATCGCCATTTTTATATCGTCATCTGTTTTGTTTGTACCGTGAAAATATGCATTTGCAAGGTCAAAGCCTGCTGACTTTGCCGTGTAAAGCTCGCCGGGAGAAACAAGGTCTGTACCCATTCCCTCTTCGGCGGCGATTTTATAAATTTTCTTAAAGCACAGTGACTTTGATGCAAAAAGCGGCTTTGAGCCCTCGGGCAGATAAGCTTTCATTGCTTTTATATAGGTACGCATATTCTCGCGCACACGGTTTTCATCAAGCAGATACAGGGGGGTAGAATATTTTTCTGCAAGTTCTACCGTATCCACACCGCCTAAAGTCAGATGTCCTTTTTCGTTAACTGATAAGTTTGTATGAAGCATAATTCTATTCTCTATTCTTTTTTAGTCAGCCAAGCTGATTTATCATTTCACTCATTGTGTAAAGTCCACTCTTTTTATCTGCAATAAATGCTGCAGCTTCAAGAGCACCGCTTGCAAAAAGTGCGCGGGAGTGAGCAGTATGCTTTAGCGAAAGCGTTTCATTTCCAAGGTCAATTATTACCTCGTGTTCACCAACAGTATCACCAAGTCTCAGGGCGTGTACACCAATCTCTCCCTTTTCTCTCTTAGCCTGACCGCATCTGCCGAATACAAGCTTTGCGTCGGCCCTCTCGTCGCTCATAGCATTTGCAAGCATAAGCGCCGTACCGCTCGGTGCATCGAGTTTGCGATTATGATGTTTTTCAACTACCTCAATATCGGCATAAGGGAACATTTTCGCACATTCTCTTGAAAATTTCACGAGCATTGCCACACCAAGTGACATATTTGCGCTGAAAAACAATGGGATTTTATTTGTGTGAGTCTTTATATACTCGTTTTCCTCGGGTGTCTGCCCTGTTGTAGCAAGAACAAGCGGAATTCCAAGTCTTTCGGCAGAGTCTATAAGAGTTTTGGTGCTTGAATGGTGGGAGAAATCAATTATAACATCCGCCTCTCCCTTAAAGTCATCAAGGCTCTTAAGCATATCCTCTGTGCCGTTTATATCCACAAGAGCAGCAATTTCGTGCCCTCTGTCAATTACAAGGCGTGTAAGCTCACGTCCCATAAAACCGCCTGCACCGTATATTATAACTTTCATATCAGAAATTATTCCTTTCGCAAGTTATGCCTTTAATGCACCGTGTTTTTTCATTATTGCAATAAGCTTTTCTTCGTTTTCCTTTTCCATAGGAGTCAGAGGAAGTCTCAGATAATTTTTGCAGAATCCCATAGCCGCCATTGCCGCCTTTGCGGGAATGGGGTTAACCTCACAGAATAGTGCATCAATAAGATCGTGATACTTACACTGAAGCTCTGCACTTTTTGCGATGTCCCCCTTAAAGAAGCTGTCACAGATCGCAACGCTTTCACGGGGAAGAACATTTGAAAGAACAGAAATTGCACCGATACCACCAAGTGACATCAGGGGTACAATCTGGTCATCATTACCCGAATAAAGGTCAAGCTTGCCTCTTACACGAGCCATAGTTTCAACAATCTTTGAAATATTGCCGTTTGCTTCCTTGATAGCTACGATATTTTCGTGTTCAGCAAGTGCCTCGTAGGTTTTGGGCTCAATATTTACACCTGTTCTGGAAGGAACATTGTAAAGAATAATGGGCTTTTCAGACGCATCAGCAATTTTTGTGAACATCTGATAAAGTCCCTTTTGGGTTGCCTTGTTATAGTAGGGCGTAACAACAAGCAGAGCATCAGCACCTGCATTTACTGCGTGAGCAGATAATTCAAGAGCATAATCGGTATCGTTACTACCTGTACCTGCAATAACCGGCACTTTCCCCGCTGCTCTCTTTACCGCATAGCTTATAGCGGCTCTGTGCTCCTCGTCTGTAAGAGTGGAGGCTTCACCAGTTGTACCGCAGACAACAAGTGCGTTTACGCCCTCGGCTATCTGCCAGTCAATAAGCCTGCCAAACTCATCATAGTTGATCCCATTTTCGTCAAGGGGGGTAACAAGCGCTGTTGCAATACCCTTAAAAATTGTCTTTTTCATAGCTTTCTCTGCGGGAAAACCGCACTCCTTTATTAAGTACTTTTTCAAACAAATAGAGCAGCCCTCACGAAGACGACTGCTCGTTTATAAATATCAGTATAAACAAAAATACACCAATTATTTATATTCATAAAGCAGATAGCTCTCCGCAAAAGCGACAGTTTTACAAATCTTATTTCATAAAACCAGAAAAGACGCGTGCATGGTCCTTCTTCGGCGGTAGCACCTTTCGCAAATGCCGAAGACCTGCACAAGTCCGCTCGCATCTGGTACTGATTACACACCGCACCTCTATCATACTTTAATATGATAGCATATAAAACCATATTTGTCAACACTTATTTAAAACTTCTTGCCTTTATTTACACACTCCCTTGACTTTGGTACCGACTTATGTTATCATCTCCTTGTAAATGTCGTAATATTAAGGAAGAATAAAATAATGCTTGGTACAATTTTTGATATAAAGGAATTTTCCGTTCACGACGGGCCGGGTGTACGTACCACCGTGTTTCTGAAGGGATGTCCCCTGAGATGCAAGTGGTGTCACAACCCTGAGGGGCTTTTGCCATATCCTCAGATTATGGTAAAGGAAAGTCAGTGCATACACTGCAACGCCTGCTACACGCCCTGCACTCACGAAGTATGTAAGCCCTATGGCAGATGCCTTGTCGCTTGTCCTATGGGACTTATTACACTTGCAGGAAAAGAAATGGACTCCGCGGAAGTTGCTGCCAAGGTTTTAAAAGGAAAAGATTTTCTCAGAATGTCGGCAGGCGGAGTCACAATCTCGGGCGGCGAGCCTTTGATGCAACCTGATTTTACCATAGACCTTTTAAAGATAATGAGTGAACTTCACCGCGCAATTCAGACAAGCGGATTTGCTGATAGTGAAGTATTTGAAAGAGTTATTTCAAATGCAGATTATATAATGATGGACTTAAAGCTTATTGACAGCGAAAAACACCGTATGTATACTGGCGTTGATAACAAAAAGATACTCAAAAACGCCGAAATACTCAAAAAAAGCGGCAAAAAGCACGTGTTCAGAGTACCGCTTATCCCTGACATCACCGATACAGAAGAAAATCTCAGGGCAATAAGCGAGGTCGCAGGAGAAAGCGAAGTTGAACTTTTGCCATATAATGCAATGGCAGGCGCAAAATACAAGAGCGTAGGTATGGAATACCCGCTTGACGGGCACAAAAGCGAAAACAACAAAATTGATTTGTCAATATTCAAAAGAGGTAAATTGCTATGAACATTTTTAAGAATATTAAAGTGTGGGCAATGGATAAAGACGGCAACAAAATTTACCTTACCAAAGGCAAAAAAAGTGGCGAGTACATAAGCGAAGACGGTGAAATCAGCGTCACAATCACCACTGAAAGGAAAGAAAAGCTTGTAGCAATTTTTGTCGAAGCAGTAAAAAATCGCGGAAGATTTTATTATGAGTACGCTGTAGGCTTTGCCGCCAAGGAAATAGACGGGCTTAAAAGATACACTGCTAACAATTTGTCTCAGATGATATTCTGGTGCAGTACGGCTTTCGGCACAGACCTTACAAAAATTCCTGTACGTACACAGGGCTTTATGTATGAAAAAAATGATGGGAAATATTCACTTATACTCCCAGTTTGCGACAGAGTTTACAAAGGCACACTTTTCGGTGACGAAGACGGTGTAAATGTGGCTCTTTCCTCATATTATTCAAATCTTACAACTGTAGAAAAAACTCTTGCCTGCGTTTATGTTGACGGTGAAGACTCACCGTTTAATATGGTACACGACTGTGCAAATTATGCCACTTCGCTTATGGGTACAAATATCCCCACAAGAGAAAACAGACGGTACCCCGAAATATTTGAATATCTCGGCTGGTGCTCCTGGGACGCAATGAAGATAGATGTAAGCGAAGAGGGGCTGCTTGAAAAGTGCCGTGAATTCAGGGAAAAGAACATCCCCGTAAAATGGGCTATTCTTGACGATATGTGGGCAGACTGCCGCGGACTTAACAAGCGCCCCTTTAAAAACGGAATGTTCGACCAGATGCATTCAAGTGCTCTTTCAAGCTTTGAGGCTGACCACGAGCGTTTCCCAAATGGTCTCAAGCACTGCATCAGCGAAATGAAAAAATATGGCCTGAAAATCGGTATGTGGCATCCTACAACAGGCTATTGGTATGGCATTGACCCCGAAAGCGACCTTGCAAGGGACTATGCAGACTGTTTTACCACCATTGGAGGAGGAAAACTTGTTCCTAAAATGGAGTCGGATAAACTCTTTAAATTCTATAACGGCTTCCACAGATTTTTGCGTGAATGTGGCACAGACTTCGTAAAGATAGACAACCAGAGTATACTCAGACAACAATATACAAATGTGTATCCCGTAGGTGTTGCAGCAAGAGCAATGCACGAGGGAATAGAAGCATCAGTCGGACTCAATTTTGATAACAACATAATAAACTGTATGTGTATGGCAGCAGAAAATATGTGGAACAGACCGACAAGTGCCGTCTGCCGTACATCAGGAGATTTTTTGCCTGAAAACCGTGAATGGTTCATAAAGCACATAACTCAATGTATGTATGGCGATATGTTCCAGGGCGAATTCTACTACAACGACTTTGATATGTGGTGGACAGATGACGGTCAGGCAGGAAAGAACAGCCTTTTGCGCGCCATATCGGGCGGCCCCATTTATGTCAGCGATAAGATCGGGCGTTCAAACAAGGAAGTCCTCGACCCGCTTGCCTTTGAAGACGGCCGCATACTCAGGTGCGATGCTCCTGCAAAGGTAGCACTTGATTCTCTTTTTGACGACCCGCAGGAAACAAAGAAAGTATTCAAGATTTTCAACACCTGTCAGGAAGGCAGAGCAGGCGTTATTGCCGTATATAACCTTACAAAGAAAAATGTCCGTGCAAAAGGCAGAATTTCTCCCACAGATATCGTGGGGCTTGAGGGCGAGGAATTTGCAGTTTACGAATACTTCACCGGCAAAGTGAGATTCTTGAAGAAAAATGAAGAATTCACATTTACATTAAAGGACCATGACGATTACAGACTTTACATAGTTGCTCCTTTTGATAAAAACGGCATCGCAATGCTCGGCAGAATTGATAAATATATGTCTCCCTGTGCTATTGTTGACAACTTCGAAACAAGCTATAATGTTTACGAGGGCGGTAAGATTGCATTTATAAACAGAGGCAGAAAAACATTCACTGCCGTAAGTGAAAGCGGCATACACAAGGTAGAAAGAAAAGGCTCAATCTGCGAGTTTGAACTAAAGCCCTGTGACAAACACTTTATACTCAAATAGCAAAAAAGCAGTGCATTTTTAATGCACTGCTTTTTACGATTGATTATCCATTTATAGATGAACTAATTCTATATCTCGGTACACGCCCGAAGTCACCCTCATATACTTTGTTATTTTCTACTCTGTATACTACTTTTTTATCAAGACCTTTATAGACACGATTTCCCTCTATCCGGTAAATCCACTGAGAACTTAAAGCCTTATATATCTTTCCATCTTTTATTTCATAGTTGTATTTGTTACCCAAACCCTCATAAATTTTGTTGTTCTGGATTCTATATATAAGTTTTCTGCCAAAATCGCCTTCAAATATGTAAATATCACCAGACGCCTTTTCATTTGTTGTTTCAGTGTTGTAGCTTTTCTTTTTAGATGTTTTTTTGTCCGTTTCACCAAGTTTAAACCAAACACCTATGAGTACAATTAAAGAAATAATCCCCGAAATTGCAAGTTTTTCTCTGCCACCCATATCATTTGATGAAGTATAGCCGAGAAGATTAAAAACCGCTATCCAACAAACAAGAAAAGCAACTGATATTTTAATTATTTTTTGTATCATTTCCCAATCCATCCTGCTCTTTCCAATTCTTTTTCGAGTTTAACAAGCATATGAAATTTACTTATGTTTCTCGCTGACGGATGTGGCATTTCTATAATTTTGAGTTCGTCATACAGATTTTCTATGTCTCTTTTTATATATTTTTTCTTAATTCCGCACAACACAATCAATTTCGGCTTGATTTCTATTATTTCTTCTGTTAATAAGTCTAAAACAACATCTTTTTCTATCAGTTGCCAGAATTTGTTTCCGCTTGTGCTCTCTCCCTCTGCTTTGTTCAGATTTGTGATCGCAACATATTTTAATGGAGATATATCCTTTTCTCTCGCAAGGTCTGCTATGTTGAGCTTGGAGTTTAAAATAAACTTAGCCCATCGCCCAAGGTTATACCAGAACTGAGGGTGTTTCGTGGCTTTTTCCCCGGTAATTGTTTTGGTTTTTACCATTTCCTCTACCCACGAACGGTATGTTTCTCCCTTGGAATAATCCCAGCCGTTAGTTTCCTTTGCTATGAACAGAATGCCATTTTCCGCATCATAGCTACCTACATCAATTATTCCAAACTCGTTAATTCGTTCAAATTCATGTTCTTGACATACTTTCAGATAATCAACTGTGTATTCTTTGTATAGTTCTCGCAATTTCAAATTTGTTCTGTTGTTTTGACACTTATTCATTAATTTTCCACCTCTGAGTTATATTCATTACAACTAATTCGCCGAATTTTTCTTATTACCTTCAGAATTTATAATTTTTTATAATTTTTCAATCGTCAGACTTTTTTATCAACCACAAATCTCAAAGTAAACTGTAGCATTTCATTCCTGCTCAACCATCGCTGTTCAGTACGGTGGACTATAGTTACTGTTACAGTAAAGAAAGTATTTCTGCGGCGTTTGTGTCAGGCTTTACCTTTGGCATAACCGCCTCTATTTTACCCTCTTCATCGATTATAAAGCTTGTGCGTACCACTCCCATACTTACCTTGCCGCACATCTTTTTCTCCTGCCATACATCGTATGCCTTTATTGCTTCAAGCTCCGGGTCAGAAAGAAGTATAAACGGCAAACTGTATTTATCGGCAAATTTTGCGTGAGAAGCAACACTGTCCTTACTGATGCCTATTACCTCAACGCCTCTCTTTTTAAACTCAATATAACTGCCGGCAAAAGCACAGGCCTGTTTTGTACACCCTGAAGTATTGTCTTTCGGATAAAAATAAACAACTACCTTTTTGCCGAGAAAATCAGAAAGTGAAACACTGTTGCCATTTTTATCCTGTAATGTAAAATCGGGTGCTTTCATTCCTTTTTCAAGCATATTTTTTACTCCTTATATGGTTTTAACAGCGATACTGTTGAATATTTCAACTTCAACTTCACCGAACTTTTCTATTATCATTTTTTTGAGCTTTTCGCAAACGGGAAATTCCGTATAATGGTGACCTGCTTCAAAAAGCACAAGCCCTGTGTCACCAGCATCGGTAAGACTGTGATGACCAAGCTCACCCGTAAGGTAAGCGTCTGCCCCATTTTCTTTTGCAAGTGCGATTTCATCTTCTCCCGCACCGCCAAGCACTGCAAGTCGGGTGATTTTACTGCTTGTTCCGTTATAATTTACATACGGTGCAGAAAGCTTTTCTTTAATGTAAAAAGCAAGCTCTTCTGCCGTCATAGCCTCGGGCAAAGTGCCGACTCTCCCAAGAGGTACTTCATCTCCAAATATGCTTATATCCGTAAGCCCAAGCACCTCTGCCAGAGCATCATTGACTCCACCCTCTACCACGTCAAGTCTTGTGTGAAAGGACATCGCACAAATTTGAGCCTCAATAAGACTTATGAGACGCTTTGAAACACCGACATCGGTGTTAAGTGCTTTTACTCCCTTGAAAATTATTGGGTGATGAGACACAATCGCGTCAAAACCGCCTTTTTTTGCATAGTCAATGGCAGCAGATGTTATGTCTAAAGTAACAAGCACTTTTTTAATTTCTGTGTCCATATTATGACAGCACATAAGTCCGTCATTGTCCCAGTCGCAGGAAAGCGACTTAGGTATTACAGAGTCAAGATAATTATATAATTCTCTTGCGTTTGGCATTTTATTCTGCCTCCTTATATTTGAGTAGCTCTATGCATTGTTTTTGCAGTGATAAATCATCTTCTACAGACAGAGAGGGTGAGTTTTTCGATTTGCGTTTACCCTCAATCCGTCGGTTTGCCCCGTCAAGTATGTGGGCAATACATAAAAAATCGTCAGCAGTTCCATTTCCTGACTTTATTCTCTCTATGTTGACTTCTCCCAGTGCGAGCACATCACTTGTGAATTTTCGCGGTGTGCCGTCATACTCGGCACAGATTACCTGATAGCATTTGTTTTCTGCCCTGCAGAATTTTTCATCTACTATCTTAAAACCCTTTTCGGCAAGATATGCTCTGAGCACCTCGCACATCGTCATAGGCTGCAGAATCAACCTGATATTACCGTTTTTCACATATTCGGAATTGTCAATAATCTTTGATATAAGCTCTCCGCCCATACCTGCAATTACAATATCGTCAGGCATATATGCAGAAGCCTCATCAAGTCCGTCAGCTTTCAGTGCACATATTTTTTGCGTAAGCCCCGATATAGCAATATTCATTTTCGCCCGTTTGACAGGCCCCTCATTTATATCCGAGGCTATCGCCCTTTCACAGATGTTGTTTTTGACAAGATATATAGGTAAATATGCGTGGTCACTTCCGATATCGGCAACAACACTGTTTTTTCTTACAAGTCCCGCACAGGCAAGAAGTCTTGCATCAAGCTCATTTGTACTACTCATTTTTCCAAAAGCTTTTCAAAAGCTATCCTTTTCAGTATTCCGTAGTAATATACCGTTCCGCAAAAAGCAAAGCCGTTTTTTTCGGCAGTATGACGCATAATTTTGTTATCAGAATGGGTATCAACCCTGAGAGATAAATATCCGCATTCGCGGGCACGGTTTTCACAAAATCTGTATATTTTATGGGCAAGACCCTTCCCTCTGTAAGCGGAAGATATTACAACATGGTGCATAGATGCGTAATTGTCTGTATCGTTTAACCATTTTCCATCATCAATAACTTCATATTGAGGCTCAGGCGGAGCACAGAATGTAAAGTAGCCCGCAACATTATCGCCGTCAGCAAGTATGTATGCCTCAACATTATCAAGGTCATTTTTAATTACCTCTATGTTCGGGTAATTGTCCTGCCACTGATCAATATTCTGTTTTGCAAGGTATTCACGACCGCTCTCAATAACGCTCATAATACCCTCTAAATTATCATAAGACGCTCTTTTAATTTCTACCATATTTTTTCTCCGAAAAGCAAAAAGGGGTGGACAAGCCGCCCCTTAATACTTACTTTGTTGCGAGATAATCGTTTATCTTTTCAACAAGCGCATCAGCATCTGTTCCGTGAACATTGCAAGCCGCTTCAATACTTTCTCCACGAGCGGAGGGGCATCCGAGGCAGTGCATACCGATTTCCAAAAAGAACTGCGCTGTACCGCGGTCATAGTCAAGAACATCACCGATTATTGAATCCTTTGTTACTTCCATTTATCAAGTATCCTTTCTGATTTTATTCCATTTATCATTATACCCGCTTTTTTCATTATTGTCAACATCAAATTTAACTATTTTAGTTTATAATTTTTGTCCAAAAACTTGAAGTTTGTGTTTTTATGTGTTATACTGAAAGTGTAAAAGAAAAGCTAAAAGGAGACTCGCTTTATGGATTGTATTTTTTGTAAGATAGCTATGGGTGAAATTCCCTCAGGCAAGGTTTTTGAAAATGAAAATATTTTCGCCTTTAAGGATATAAATCCCCAAGCACCTGTTCACATTCTTGTTATTCCCAAAAAGCACATCGCTTCGGCAAACGAAATCACAGAAGAAAACTCTGCCCTTGTTGCAGAAATATTTAAAGAAATTCCCGGAATTGCAAAAGAAGCGGGACTTAATAACGGATACAGAATAATTACAAATATCGGAGAAGACGGATGTCAGTCGGTAAAGCATATGCACTTCCACATTTTAGGCGGCGAAAAGCTTTCCGAAAAAATGTGTTAAAAGAGCATAATTCCACAAAAAGATAACAAAAATTTATTTACTATCAACAAAGTTTGTTTTTTTGTAAAAAACTATTCAAATTTGTCTTAATATGTGTTATAAGTATTGTAACAATATATTTAGCGATTATATTTTTGTAAAATTGCGGAGGTTTTAATTATGAGCGGAGAACTTGTAGGCGATATCAGTGTAATCGGTATGCGAGGTTGCGAAGACTTTGTCGCAAAAGTTGACAGCTATCTCAAGGAATGGAGAAGAAGCGACGAAAGCTTTGTTGTAGAAGCAAAGTGTCCGAGATTTGGCTCAGGCGAGGCAAAGGGACTTATAGGCACTTCCCTCAGAGGACACGATGTTTATATCATTTCCGATTGCTTTAACTATGGTGTAACTTATGAAATGTACGGACAGACCGTACCTATGAGCCCCGATGACCATTTCCAGGATTTAAAGCGCGTTATCGGTGCTATTGGCGGAAAGGCACGCCGTATATCAGTCATTATGCCTATGCTTTATGAAGGCAGACAGCACAAGCGTTCTACAAGAGAATCTCTTGACTGTGCACTTGCACTTCAGGAACTTGTCAACATGGGCGTTTCAAACTTCATCACCTTTGATGCACACGACGCAAGAGTGCAGAATGCAATTCCGCTTAGTGGCTTTGATGATGTTCGTGTAGCATATCAGATGATTAAATCACTTGTCAAGAATTATCCCGACATTTCACTTGAAAAGGATAATCTCGTAATGATTTCTCCCGACGAGGGCGGTATGGCAAGATGTATGTACTATTCATCTATTCTTGGCGTTGACCTCGGTATGTTCTATAAGCGCCGCAACTATTCTATCATTGTTAACGGCAAAAACCCCATTGAAGCTCACGAATACCTCGGCAGAAGCGTTAAGGGCAAGGATGTTATCGTTGTTGACGATATGATTTCATCAGGCGAATCTATGCTTGACGTTGCACTTCAGCTCAAGGAAAAGGGTGCAAAGCGCATATTCGTATTTGCAACATTCGGACTCTTCTGCAATGGTCTTGAACTTTTCGATAAGGCTTATGCAGACGGTACAATCTCCAAGATTTTCACAACAAACCTCATATACAGAACTCCCGAGCTTCTTGCAAAGGAATGGTATTCAGAGGTTAATATGTGTAAGTATGTTTCATACATAATCGACACACTTAACCACGACTATACTCTCAGCAAGCTTCTCGACCCTGCAGCTCGTATCCACGCGCTTCTTGACAAGCATAAAGCAGAGCTTGCAGCAAAGAACCAGTAAAATATGAATTAAAGGCGGTCCACAAAACGTGCCCCGCCTTTTGATTTTGACCCCCACGCATTTATCATAATAACAACAAGCTCTGAAATCATAGGCAGAGGCTTCAGGAGTGTATAGGTATCTAAACACGAAAAAAATAAAAGGCAGATGTTTCTGCCTTTTATTTTTTGATGCTTTTTATTAAAATAATAGTGAAGAATAAGCGTAATTTTTTCACTTTAATGATTCAAGATAAACCGAAAGCAATTTTAAAGCGGTTTCTCTGTCTTTAGAGGAACAAGAATTCAAACGTTCTAATAATTCTTGTTGTTTAGTGGTGATCGAAGAGTCTTCTGTTGTCAGAATTTCATCCGGCGTAATATGCAGGACATTACAGATTTTGAGCACTGTTTCGATACGCATATTAACGTTACCACGTTCTATATCCGCATAAGTTCTTGTAGACAATTCCGCTGCTTCAGCGACCTCAGCTTGTGTTAACCCCATTTTTTTGCGAAAAGAAAACAATCGGTTTCCAATGGTGGAAAATTTAAAAATAAGCACTTTAGTCCCTCCTTATCCCTTATAATATGAATTATACCTCTTATTTGTCTTGACAAACAGGAAGAGTTGGTATATAATCATAGGAACCATACTGCTTATAAACAGGAGGATAATCAAATGAAATTACAAAAAAACAGTAGGTTGATCGCATTTATTTTAAGTATTCTTATGTTATCTACGATTGTATGTCCTGTATATGCTGATGATTCTATTAGTATATACTTAGACAACGAGGAAATACAGTTCGGATTAGAACCGCAGATAATTAACGGAAGAACTATAGTCCCGATGAGGGCTGTATTTGAAAAGCTTGGTGCAACAGTTGAATGGATCAAGGAAACGCAAACAGTTATCTCAACTAAGGAAGATACAAAAATCGCTTTAACTATCAACAGCGATACAATGTATGTAAATGATATTCCAAAAACGCTGGATTCCCCTGCGATTTTAATGAATGGAAATACATTTGTGCCGATCAGAGCAATTAGTGAGGCATTTGGATATACGGTTACCTGGAATGATGTTGAAAGATCCGTTTTCATTTCCACTGCTGAAACCTTATTGATCAAATCGGTATCCTTTGATTCCGACGGTGCTTTAAAGCTTACACTTTCAGATGATAGCAGCTGGATTTTAGGCCTTGGAATAAAGAGCACCGCAATAAACGAAGACGGCGAACTCATAATCACATATACAAATAATGAAGAAGTTAATTTAGGAAGTGTAAAAGGACCTCGTGGTCTTTCCGGAAGCGGTAGCAAAGGCTATGATGGTGCCGACGGTAAGGATGGTAAAGATGGTTTAACACCAACAATGACTCTTGATGCAACAGGTAATCTGTATGTTAAGTATGGAGAAGACGGGGAGTCAACCTTGCTTGGTAATATAAAAGGCGAAAAGGGTGACAAAGGTGATCCCGGCGAGCCTGGTGAAAAAGGTGAAAAGGGCGACAAGGGTGAACCCGGTGAGCCTGGTGTAAAAGGTGAAAAGGGCGACAAAGGCGAGCCCGGTGAGCCTGGCGCAAAAGGTGACAAGGGTGACAAAGGTGAGCCCGGCGAACCTGGCGAACCTGGTGAAAAAGGCGATAAAGGTGATAAAGGTGAGCCTGGCGAACCTGGTGAAAAAGGCGAAAAGGGTGACAAGGGTGATCCCGGCGAGCCTGGTGCAAAAGGTGACAAGGGCGACAAAGGTGATCCCGGCGAACCTGGTGAAAAAGGCGATAAAGGTGATAAAGGTGAGCCTGGCGAACCTGGTGAAAAAGGCGAAAAGGGCGACAAGGGTGAGCCTGGAGAAAAGGGCGAAAAAGGTGCCGATGGCAAAGATGGCGTTGGCATTACAAATGTTGAAATTATAAATAATGAATTAAAAGTTACTCTTAGCAACGAAACCGTATTGGATCTTGGGAACGTTAAAGGATCTGATGGTATTAACGGTACAAATGGCAAGGACGGTACTGACGGCTTAACTCCATTCATAGGAGAAAACGGTAACTGGTGGATAGGTACAACTGACACCGGGGTTAAAGCCGAAGGCGTTGATGGCAAAGATGGAATCAATGGTACTAACGGTGTAGACGGCAAAGACGGAGCCGATGGTAAGGATGGAGTTGGTATAAGTTCTGTAGATATAAATGAAGATGGCAAACTTGTTATAACTTTCTCCGATGAGAATAAACTTGTTATTGATAAAACGATTGTTGGTAAAGATGGCACCAACGGTGTAGACGGTAAAGATGGAAATGGAATAAAATCTATTTCTTTGACAGAAGATTATAAGCTTATTATAACGTTAGATGATGAAACAACCTTTACCACAAATTCCATCAGAGGCGAAAAGGGCGACAAAGGCGACACTGGCGAGCCTGGTGAAAAAGGCGAAAAGGGTGACAAAGGTGATCCCGGTGAGCCTGGTGAAAAGGGCGAAAAGGGTGACAAAGGTGACACTGGTGAGCCTGGTGAAAAAGGCGAAAAGGGTGACAAAGGCGACACTGGTGAGCCTGGCGAAAAAGGCGAGAAGGGTGACAAGGGTGACAAAGGTGATCCCGGTGAGCCTGGTGAAAAGGGCGAAAAAGGAGATAAAGGTGATCCCGGTGAGCCTGGTGAAAAAGGCGAAAAGGGAGATAAAGGTGATCCCGGTGAGCCTGGTGAAAAGGGAGACAAAGGAGATAAAGGCACTGACGGTATAACACCAACCTTATCTCTTGATGCAAACGGAAATCTTTATGTTGAGTATGGCGATGGCACAACAGCAGTACTTCTTGGAAATATAAAAGGCGAGAAGGGAGATAAGGGAGACCCCGGTGAGCCTGGAGAAAAGGGTGAAAAGGGAGACAAAGGCGATACCGGCGAACCTGGTGAAAAAGGTGAAAAGGGAGACAAAGGTGATCCCGGTGAGCCTGGTGAAAAGGGCGAAAAGGGTGACAAGGGTGACATCGGCGAGCCTGGTGAAAAAGGTGAAAAGGGTGACAAAGGTGATCCCGGTGAGCCTGGTGAAAAAGGCGAGAAGGGTGACAAAGGTGACCCCGGTGAGCCTGGTGAAAAGGGTGAAAAGGGCGAAACCGGCTCACGAGGCTTAAAGGGCGAAACCGGCAGAGGTATAGATTATATGGAATTCAATTCGGATGGAGAATTGATGGTATATTATACTGATGGTACAAGCCAAAATCTTGGAACAATCCCGACAGCAGGTGGTTCAGGAGGTGATTCAGGCGAAAGCGGTGGAACGGAAGAACCTCAAATATTGGAATATGTTTTATTGCCAGATGGAACTTATGGCGTTCGCGCAGGAGCAGATATTGACAGTGTTACTGTAATCAATATTCCCGAAGAATACGATGATATTGCCGTTACCCAAATACTGGCGAAAGGATTTGAAGAGTTATCCAATCTTCAAAAAGTAACTTTACCTGAAGGATTAACTGAAATCGGTGACAATGCATTCTATGGCTGCTATTCTTTAGAAAACGTAGCGCTTCCCTCAACCTTAACAAGTATTGGACAGTACGCATTTTATAACTGTTCGGCTATAACGAAAGTTACAATTCCGAGTATCGTTAACTTCATCGGTAAATATGCTTATTACGGTTCGGGTTTGACAAGTGCGATATTTGAAAACCCAAGCGGTTGGAATGTTAAATATTCTTATTGGGAAGACTATGATAATAATCCATACAACAGCAAAGAGATTTTTGCAAATTTTGACCTGTCTAAAGCTGATTTAGCTGCAGATTTATTGACCCAAGATGTGAAAACATTGAGCTATAAGCAATATTCGGGTGGAGAAAACTATAATTATTCTTATAATACAAATAGCGAGTACAAATCGAATTGGATTCGAACCTAATATGTATAATAAACTTTTATCAAAGACAAAGGAGGCTAAACCATGATAAACTTGACCGAAAGAAATATCACTGAAACTGCAGATAAAGTGACAACAGAAGTTTCATATTCCGTCTCGGAATCAATGTTATGGGAGCTTATTAAAAAAATTCCTGAAAACAAGTCACGCGATGAAATTGCAGCAAAGCTTCTTGTTATTGATCATCTTTATTCAACTCAGGTTTTCAAGCGTGCTAAGATGAGTGCTCTCGACGAGCTTATTGACAATATTCTTGCAATTCCCAATTTCGATGAGCGTGTGGCAAAAGGGGACACGGAATTAGTACCTCAAATATATAAAGGCTATAAAAGAAAGCTGTTTTCCTTTGCCTCAAAATATTGTTGTTTGCATAATACAGTAGTATACGGCAGAGATGATTATAGTATCTATGATTCAACTGTACATAAACTATTGCCAAAATATGCAAAAACTGTCGGTACCAAGCTTACGGGCGCGCAGCTTGAAAAATGGCGTTCAAGCGGAGATTACAAGGCGTTTAACAATGCTGTGGCAGACCTGTTGGACAAGGCTGAAATAAAGTTCGAGGGTCGCCGACGCAAATTTGATCTGTTCATCTGGGAACAGCGATAAATAAATAAAATCGGTACGGAAATTTCCGTACCGATTTTACTTTTACAATATCTCTTTTATCTCGTCAAGGGAATTTACGATATAGTCGCAGGCTAAATCCTCGGGAACGGGGTTTTTGTCGTGGTTGTAAAAGCAGGTTTTTATACCGAATTCGCCAGCACCGTAAATATCTGCCGTGAGCGAGTCGCCTATCATAATCATTTCGTCCTTGTTTATCGGATCAAGTCTTTCCTTGCAGGCTGCAAAAAACTTCTGTGACGGCTTTGGAGCACCAACTTCCTCTGATATGAACAGATGCTCGAAATAGTCTATAAAACCTGCCCTGGTGAGTCTGCTTTTCTGCTGAAATGCCGAGGCGTTACTTGCAGTGCAAAGAACATACTTATCCTTTAAGTAGTCAAGTAAATCTTTTGCTCCGTCAACGTGAACAGCACTTTCCTTTACGTGCGAAATGAAAAGCTGTTCAAAGGCTACTCCGTCAGCCTTGACGCCTGCCCTTTCAAACACTCTTACAAATCTTGTTTTATGTAGCTCTTCTCTTGTGAGACTTCCCTTTTCGATTTCCTGCCACATAACCTTATTTACTGCAAAAAATGAGTCCATAATGTTATCGGGCAGAGTCAGATTCATATCCTCTGCCGAGAGTCTTACCGACTCGGTGGCGCAAAGATTAAAATCAAGTAAAGTATTATCTACATCAAGTAAAACTGCTTTTATCATTCTTATACCATCTGGGGTACAATTCTGTCTACCCACTCAAAAGCCGCAGCCTTTTCCTCAGGCTTTACACCCTTTAAGAAAGGAAGTCCACCCTTTACAAAAAGTACCTCGTCAATAACATTTGCGCCGGCTTCACTTACAAGCTTTTTCATTGCTTGTGCACCATCAACAGGTCCGTCTACAACAAAAGCAACATTATTTGCGCGCTCCTTAGTTAACTCCTTCAAGAAGCGTTCAAGTGCGCTGTCAACAGTCTTTCCGACACTTGCAACGATAACTACAAGTCTTTCCTTGTTGCAGGAATATGCCGGTGGGATTTTGTCATAGCTGTTAGCAGTATCGCTTGCATACTTTCCGACGATGTCGGAAGCGAGTGTGTGAAGTTTTCCTTTTGATGAATAAACAAGTGCTCTGAGTTTCATAATTTTTCTCCTGTATATTTTATTTTTTTGTAACAAGTTTTTCTGCGCCCTCAAGAAGTGCCGATATGAAATAATCTGCCTCCTCAAAGGTATTTGAGGCACCCAGACTCACTCTTATAGTGCTGTCCGCCTCGCTTTCGGTAAGTCCGAAATTGACAAGCGTTTTTGAAATGTGCCCTGCATTTGAGGAGCAGGCTGAACCGCTTGACACAAATATATTCTTTGATGACAAGAAGTGAAGCATCGTCTCGCTTTTTATCTGTGGCAGAGTAATACTCACAATATGCGCTGCTCTCTGACACTGCGGTATATTGAGCTTTATACCCAAATCTCTGCCCGACTCTGTGATTTTCCCGCAGATATAGTCACGAAGCTCTGTCATGTGTCCGACATCCGCAGGAAGTGTTTTCACGCCCTCGCTCACTGCTCCGCCAAAGCCTGCAATACCTATGGTATTTTCTGTACCCGAGCGAAAGCCCTTTTCCTGCCCGCCTCCGTAAATTATCGGCACAAGCTGTCTTTTTTTATAAATCAAGGGGTCGACATAAAGTGCGCCCACGCCCTTTGGCCCGTGAATTTTATGAGACGACAGTGTAACAAGGTCGGCACCGAGATTTGTGACATTCAGCGGCATTTTCATAAAGCCCTGAACTGCGTCGGTATGCACAACCGTATCGGGATTTTTCGCCTTTACAATGCGGGATATTTTCTTAATATCGTTAACTGCACCCGTTTCGTTATTTACAAGCATAACGCTCACAATAACCGTGTTTTTGTCAACCTCTTTTTCGAGCCTGTCATAGTCAAAAGCACCGCCATATGTCGGAATTTTTACAACAGTAAATCCGTATTCCTCAAGTTTTTTTGCAGTTTCAAGTACAGCCGCATGCTCACTGTCGGAAATAATCACCTTTTTACCAGGTACAAACTTTTTCGCAAAGCAGGTACCGAAAAGCGCTAAATTGTCAGCCTCAGTTCCCGAGGCGGTGAAAATAAGTCTGTTATCTCCGAGAGTGGAGATATTCTTTACACCCAGAGCCGACAAAATCTCGCTTCTTGCTTTTGTTACTGCCTTTTCTGCATCAACGCCCTTGCTGTGCATAGATGAGGGGTTGCCGTATATATTCTCAATGACTTCGAGCATACGGCTTTTCGCCTCATTACACAAAACTGTTGTTGCAGAATTATCAAAATATATTTCTGCCATAATTTATGACTCGAATACTATATGATCTGCCATATAAATTACGTCTTCGATATGCTCGTCATACTTTTCGGGAGCTGCTGTGTATGTAAACACATAAACCTCAGGCTGAGAAGTAAACAACTGAGCATTGCTTGTAAGGCAGACTATCTGCATAAATTTATATTCCTTGTCTGCGATTTTTGCAGTGTAAATGTACTTTTTGGCATTCTTTGAACCGAGTGTTGTGTCTGTTCCCTCTTCTTCATAAGTGATTTCGCCAAAAACAGTCCCAAACTCCTCTGAAAACTTCGCCCAGTAATCGTCAACAGACAAAGCATCTCCGGCATCAAAGCCCATCATTGACACGTTTGATGTGTCAAACTCGCTTACCATTGCAGATGTCATACCGCTCTGCTCTGCGGCTACCCAGGTATCTATCATATAAAAGTGATAACCGATACCGTCAGCTGAAATTTCAACACATCCCGCAGGTACATCCGGGTCAGTATCCCCGCAGCCTGCAAGTGCCGACATAAATACAAGTGCAAGTAAAATTATCGCAATTTTTTTGATTTTCATAATACCCTCCACACTACTTAAAGTATGTACTCATACTATTATACTTGTTATTTTTCATTCTGTCAACGAGGTAATTGTTAATAATAAAAAACAGCCGGAACTTTTTCCGGCTGTTTGCATTCCATTTTCACTTCGGCTTTCCTTTAAAAACAAGTGCAGCCAGAAGTCCGAATGTGAGTGCTGCGGCGATTCCCGCACTTGTAGCAGTAAGTCCTCCCTTTAATATGCCATAGAGCCCCTCAGCTTTTACACTTTCACGGACTCCCGTGGCAAGTGCATAACCAAAGCCTGTAAGCGGTACTGTCGCACCACAGCCTGCAAGCTTTACAAGAGGCTCGTAAAGTCCCACCCCCGTCAGAATTACTCCTGCCACCACATATGAAACAAGTATTCTCGCAGGAGTAAGCCCCGTTTTGTCAATTAAAATCTGTGCTATCACACACAATAGTCCGCCAACGATAAACGCCCATATATAATCCATCATTTTTGCAATCCTACTTTGTCATCATTTCAATTCTGAGTAAATGTGCAATACCGGGAATAGACAGTCCCTGCATAAGGCTTGTCGGTGACATCATCGCTCCCGTTGCCATAAAGAGTATCCGTTTATAATCAAGATTTTTTAACTTTTCAAGAAAATGCGATGCAAGTACCACCGCACTGCAACCGCATCCCGAGCCCCCGGCGTGCATATCCTGCTTTATTCTGTCATAAATCAAGAGTCCGCAGTCGTAGTGATTTTTTGAAATATCATAACCTGCGTCTTTCATAAATTCCACAAGTATCGACGAGCCCTCAAAGCCGAGATCCCCCGTCACAACAGCATCAAAATCCTCGGGGCTTTCCTTGCTTTCGTCAAAATATTTTGTCAGTGTATCGACTGCAGCTGGAGCCATTGCCGCACCCATATTGTTAATATCGGTTATGCCCTTGTCAACAACAGTTCCAGGCAGCACTTCGGTCACTCTCGGGAGAAATCCGCTTTTTGTACCGACGATAAACGCCGCCGAGCCTGTTACCGTCCACTGTGAGGTGGGTGTTCTTGTTCCTCCGTACTCAAGAGGAAAGCGGAACTGCCTTTCGGCAGAAGAGTTGTGCGACGAGCAGACTGCAGCAGCTCGTGCAAATTTATCTGAGTCAACAAGCATTGATGCAAGCATCAGGGACTCTGCACATGTAGAACAGGCTCCGTACAGACCGAAATACGGAGCGTCAAAGCCCGCAAGTCCGTATGCCGAGCCGGTACATTGATTTAAAAGGTCACCCGCAAAAATTGCGCCTATACCGCTTATTTTTTCACCTGATTTTGTAAGGGCTCCGTCTAAAGCAATTCTTTGCATTTCGCTTTCGGCTTTTTCCCAGGTATCCATTTTGAACTTGTCGCTTTTGTCCGTAAAATCAAAGCATTTGCCGAGAGGGCCCTCGCTTTCTTTTCTGCCCACAACAGAATACGAGCATTCAATGGCAGGTGCATTTTCAAGTTTTATAATTCCCATAATATTTTACCTCAGAGCACCGGTGTAAACATATTTACAATGTATAAAATGAGTCCGTACACTACACTTGCCACTGTGCCGTAAAGTATAACAGGACCTGCGATAGTGAATATTTTTGCACCCACACCAAGCACAAAGCCCTCTGCCTTTGTATCAATGGCAGGAGATGCTATGGCGTTTGCAAAGCCGGTTATCGGAACAAGAGTCCCTGCTCCTGCAAATTTTGCTATTTTGTCAAATATATCAAGCCCTGTCAGAAGTATCGCTATAAAAATAAGCGTTACCGATACCAGTCCCGAGGTGTTTTTTACACCAAGTGCAAGTGGCGTATAAAGACGAAAAAGTATCTGACCGATAAGACATATAAATCCCCCCGTCAGAAAGGCTTTTACCGAATCAGAAAAAAGCTTTGACTTTGTGGCTCTCTTTTTCACATATTTTTTGTATTCCTTGTTATTCATTCTATCCCGCCTTTATGTTTTCTGCAAAATAGTGTACCCGACAAAGGAAAATTTATACTTGATATGTTTTTGAATAATTTGGAAAATATCTATTGCAAATACAAGGAAAATATGGTAAAATATGTAAGGAAATAAAAGCTACAGCGAAAGGAAATATTATTATGGCTGAATTAAGATGGAACCCTATGATCAAAGACTGGG